>JBGCEU010000006.1:0-97578 GCA_045106535.1 Akkermansiaceae bacterium
TAACTCGACATGGACGGCGAGTTCTCTACCTTGGTCTACACGAAGGGGGTCGTAACCCTTCAGACCTATATGATATAGGTTATTAAGCATAGGGGACATGATGGCTTGATCGCCTCATGTCCCCAATCTTTGATTAAGAGCCAAAAGAACCCTCCTTCGCGGAGGGTTTTTTATTTTAAAGCTATAGGAAACCTTATGGTTTGAACTTCAGGATGTATCTTTGATCCTTCTTGCTTAGATGCGCAATATTAAGAGTCTCGATACGATCATTGCTGATGCGGATTTTGACTTCGCCAGATTTGCTATCATAGCTAACAAGTTTCCCCTCGATAGAATTTTTGCCATCGGGGCTGTAGAACCTGCGGCGCGCACCTTCCTTTGTTTTGGCAGTCTCACTTGAACTGTTGTGTGAGCTCTGTTTTTCATCACCACGCTGACCTTGAATACGAAGTTTTGGTGTCGAGTAACTGTACAGGAAAGCGACTGCGGCAGTGGTATGATTGCGGATGTTTCCACGGTAGTAAGATCCGTCCGCATAATCGCGTGCAGGGAGGATGACGTAGGAGTCACTTCCGTGGCAGCGTGCCATATTGATCCAAGCCTTGTAGTAGTTTGAGACTTTCTTTTTTAGTTTAGCGTCGTCCGAAGCGAAGGTGCCTGCCCATCCCCAGGTGAGCCCCATGAGTGCGCATGCGTGACCGTCTGGCATGTCCTTGTATGCGGCATCTATGTTTTCGAGGTGTTGCTTCATCATTTTTTTGGACTCCTTCCGCTCGGGAGATAATTTGTGAACTAGATAACCGAGCCCTGACTTATGGGAGGCTCCATTGCGGGTGTTTGATTTCCACCGATCCCAGTCCACGGGGCCGTTGTTCAGAGTGAATTCGCCACCATAGGCGATCTTGCCTGCATCAGTAGTGCCGTAATCGAGAAACCTGAAACTGCGATCAACTGCCAGTTGGTTAACCTCCAGTCCGCATTGTTTACTGAGCTCCCAGGTCATCAGAGCAAGGCATGTTGGCCATTGCATTGGGCCGTATCCGCCTCCTCCTCGCGCAACAATAATGTCATAAGGGGCATGCCCAAAGCCCCCCTCATAGAGTGCCTGGTGTTTATCGATGACTTCTTGGTCGATATTTTTGATTTGGCTAGATTTCCAATGATTGATGGGGGTCTTCCACTGCGCTTTTGCCAATAAACCCATCGTCTTATCCAATGTTTTCAGCACCTTTCGGTCACCTGTGAGCAGATAATATTCCGCTAAAGTAATACCCTGAAATCCAAGATGCCAGGACCAGGTTGATTCGTCATAGGGCTTATTCCATTCCAGAGCCATACGCTTACCGGCTCTATGAACCTTGGAATCATCTGAACTCAGCAATGCCAAAGTTGCGACGCAACGTCCTTGGGAACTGACCCCTCCCGGATTATCCATGAGATACTTGTAGGCGCGTTTTTTCAGCAGATCCGTTTTGGCACAATTCAGAGGGAAGGTATCGGCGAATTTTCCGAGTTTCTCGAGTTGAACATCCACCTTGATTTCAGATCCGTGGCGTTTAACCATGAGGTGGAGAATGCCATCGTCACCCTCGCTCTCTTCGATGGCTAGTCCCATGTCCTGTATCGGGCCTTCTATACCGTGAGCACCACCACCGAAGGTATGTTTGGAAAACCTTTTGCCGTTGACGCCGTAGACCTCGTCATCCAGTTGTAAAACATCTTTGGCAGGAGACTTTTTGAAAATATATTTTACCACGAATGAGCGCTCTCTGAGCTCACCACGGGCACCGGTTGGTCCCATGTTAATGAGAAATCCAGGAACCTCGGCATCGGGACCATTTTCACAGGGTTTGTTCCAGCGCCCTTGGTTGTCCGCATCTTTGATGCCATAAACATTTCCGAGAAAACCCAGGCATAGAGCGATGAAGGCTGCTGTGCCTGTGAATGAATGTGGCACGAAGCCAGTGTTTGAAGTTTTCATGGTTTGTCTATCTACATAAATATAGTGGTGCCGTCAGGCGCGAACTTTGAGTTTTCTTAATTTTTTCGGAACTAGAATTTTAGCGCCTGAAGCCAAGTTCAAGCGTGTAGTAGCTTGGGTTTAGCCCAGCGAGTGGTTCTTGGAGTTTTTCCAGTTCCGCCGCAGGGCCATGAATTTCGAGGCGAGTTAATTCAGAAATTGAGAGAGCTTGCTCAAGCAAAGGTCCTATTTTTTCGATGTGATTAAGCACACCTTCGGCATTCTGATATCCTTCGCGGCAGTGTACTATGTTTTCGTGAATCGCAAAACCGTAGAACATGCAAAGTGGTTCTTCCTGAGTCTGCTCGACCATAGCAGGAAGCAGTGCTTTGAACTCATCCAGCTTATCGGCAGGAACATCGAAATACGGAACAATCGTGCAGCAAGTATCTTGGGTAGACATAATGAAAAACTTAGCGACATCAAAAGTGACTGGAAGCAAAAAGACTGAATTATACGAATTAGAAATAGCACAACAATGGGTTAGGCTTTTCATTTTTGTATGAGCGTCTAGCTTTTCCAGAGTTCATGTCTTTCCAATCAGATCAAAGCCTCAATCTAGTCCGTCGCTTACAGTCTCACTTCGTGCAAGGCTTGGAGCAGGTGGCCTCTGACACAGGTGAACCCATCACTTTCCAAAAAGCTGAATGGCAGCGAGACGAGGGTAAGCATGGTGGAGGCGACCGCTATTACACTGCGGGAAATGATGTATTCAACCGGGCGGCAGTAAATGTTTCGCACATTCACTATGATGATCTAGCTGACAAGGCGCTTGCGTCTGCCACTGCGATATCAACCATCATTCATCCAAACAATCCCCATGCGCCATCAGTGCATATGCACATCAGCTGGACTGAGATGAAAAATGGAAAGGGCTATTGGCGAATCATGGCCGACCTCAACCCATCGATTCCTTATGCTGAGGACACGAAGGCATTTGAAAAAGCGCTAATGGACACTGCGCCGGATGTCTATCAAGAGGCGACTACTCAGGGTGAGAAATACTTTTTTATTCCGGCTCTTGGTAGGCATCGCGGAGTAGCACATTTTTATCTGGAAGGATATAATACCCATGATTTTGATCATGATGCTACTTTAGCGCATGCTATTGGAGAAAAGGTCATCGACAGATATCTAGCTATTCTCGGTAGTGCTTTGAGTAATAGGCAAGAAGTTTCCGTTTCCGATCAAGAGCAACAGCTGGCTTATCACACGCTCTATTTATTTCAGGTGCTGACACTTGACCGAGGAACAACCTCCGGGCTGTTAGTTCATGATCAAAATGATCTTGGTATCATGGGTTCGCTGCCATTGAGGGTAGACAAGCTGCTTCTGGTGAGTTGGCGTGAGAAAATGAAGGCACCGCAAAATGCTTTGTTAGATAGCTTGGTCGGCTGCCTTCCAGAGTCAGGTGAGGTAGACGATGATACTCGGCAAAACTTAGCCCGTGCGGTGCGCATGCATTACCGCGAACACCCAGAGGCACTGAAGCTTCAGGCATCGGGCAATGTGATACCACCGACGGTGCAAAACCATCATTAGATCTGTCCTAAACGCTAGGCTTGTCTTTTGCGGTGCTCTTGATGCGTAGATCGCGCAGCTGCAGAGCATCAACCTTAGCAGGGGATGCCGACATGATGTCCATGCCCTTGTTGTTTTTAGGGAAGGCAATGACTTCGCGGATTGATTCCTCTCCACAAATTAACATGGCGAGTCGGTCCAGACCCAAGGCGATTCCGCCGTGCGGAGGGGCACCAAACTTGAAAGCCTCGAGAATGTGTCCAAACATGCTTTCTTTTTCCTCCTCGGTGACACCCAGAGCGGTGAACATGGCTGACTGAAGGTCGGCTTCGTGAATCCGGATTGATCCACCGCCCAGCTCGTAGCCGTTGAGCACAACGTCGTAAGCTTGTGCACGCAGCCCCGCGTATTCGCCTGTCTTGAGTTTTTCCTCGTCCTCAGGGAGAGGTCGAGTAAACGGGTGGTGAACAGCGTTCCACTTGCCCTCTTCTTCATCAAAGCCAAGCAGGGGGAATTCAGTGACCCACAGGAAATTCAGTTCGTCGTTTCCTTCGAGAACATCTTGTAAATCAGCACAGCAGAGACGAATGCGACCTAACACCTCACAGACCGTCTCCCAGTCGCCAGCACCAAAGAGAATCAAGTCCCCAGGTTCGATGTTGAGTTTTTCCCGGAGTGCCTCCACCTCGGTATCGGTCATACGCTTGACGAATGGTGAGCGCCATGTGGTGCGGTCTTCATCACGTGCCTGAATGTATGCCAAGCCTCTTGAGCCTGCCTCAATCGCAGTTTGAGTGAGTTTTTCGATTTGCCCCTGAGTGGCTCCGGCAAAGCCTTTGGCGTTGATTGCCTTGACAACACCTCCGTCCGCAATCGCACCGGAAAATACACGGAACTCGCAGTCCTTGAGCTCCTCGCTGAGCTCAGTGAGGTGATAGCCGAAACGGCGGTCAGGCTTGTCTGAGCCGTAGGTATTCATCGCCTCCTCGTAGGTCATGCGGTCGAATTTTTCAGGGATGTCAACATCGAGCGTATCCTTGAAGACTTTTCCTAACAGACCCTCGACAAGTGCGTGCATGTCGTCGGCAGAGACGAATGATGATTCGATATCGATCTGGGTGAATTCAGGTTGGCGGTCCGCACGGAGGTCTTCGTCACGGAAGCAGCGTGCAATCTGGAAATATTTTTCGATGCCGCCACACATCAGAAGCTGCTTGTATTGCTGGGGTGCCTGAGGCAGTGCGTAGAAGCTTCCCGGGTGCATGCGTGAAGGGACAAGGAAATCGCGCGCGCCCTCAGGAGTGGATTTGGAGAGAATGGGGGTCTCAATTTCGCAGAAGCCATCGGAGTCGAGAAAGTTCCGAGTCGACTGAGTGATGCGGTGGCGCTGGCGTAGGTTTTTAGTCATCCGCTCACGACGTAGGTCGAGATAACGGTATTTCATTCGCAGATCCTCGTTAGAAAGCTCTTTGTCGAGCTGGAATGGAAGTACCTCGGATTTGTTGATCACGGTTAGCTCGCTGGCTGACACTTCGATTGAACCGGTCGCCATGTCTGGGTTGATCGTAGAGACTCCGTCGATCTCCGGACGCTCTTCGACCTTGCCTGTCACCTGAATCATATCTTCACCACGCAGCGCTTTGGCAAGCTCAGCGGCATTGGCGTTTTCCTCGGGGCGAAACACACACTGGGTCATACCCTCGCGGTCGCGGAGATCAATAAAGCTAACACCGCCGTGGTCGCGATTCGAGTTCACCCAGCCGATGAGGGTGACGGTTTCGCCGATGTTAGAGTGGTGGAGCTGGTTGCAGTTGTGGGTTCTCATTTTTTTAGACAGAATTGACAGAATTTTTCAGAATTATTTTGGTGGCCGCTACGCGATCAGGGGACCGTCGGGTGAGTCGAGGTGTGCTTGGATGACCTCGGCTACATTTGCGTTAGGGTGGATGGTTTCCTCGGTTCGGAAGGAGAGGATTTTAAGCTGCATTTCCGGGAACTCGGAGCCGATGACGAGGGCGAAGCGGGCGCCGGATTGCTCGGCTTTTTTGAACTGTTTGCCAACATTGAGCTGTGACATGCTGAAGTCGGTAGCGATACCTGCGGAGCGGAGCTGGGAAAGCACGCCGAGGGCGTCATCGCGTTTAGCTTCGTCGGCCACTACGATGTAGACATCGCAGGCTGGGTTGCGCTGCATCCATGCTTCCATCTCCATTTTGGCATTGGGTGTTTCCTCGATGAAATTACGGATCACCATGTCTCCCATGGCAAATCCCGTAGCAGGCAAGTCCGCAGCTCCATCAGATAGTGTCGAGAGTAGTCCGTCGTATCTACCTCCACCGGCAACTGCTCGCATGGATTTCTTTTTATCGAAAATCTCGAACACGGCACCTGTGTAGTAGGCCAGTCCACGTACGATTGTTAGGTCGAGTTGGAAATACTGATCCAGGCCACGCGCGGCCAAATTGGCTTCAATTTCGCGGAAGGCAGAAGATGCGTTATCAGGGTCATTGATAAAAGCATCGACTTGCTCACGAGTCACGTTGAAGCTGGCTAGCTGCTCTTCGAGAACCTCAGGTTTCAGTTTCTCTAGGCGATCAATCAGTGGCAGGAATTCAGCAGGTTCAGAGATATTATGCTCAGCGCAGAAGGCGAGCCAGCTCTCGCGATCTGATGCTCGGATAACAAAGTCATCTTCTCTAAAGCCGAGCGCGAGCATGGTGTCGATGGCTAGAGCAATTAGTTCCGCGTCACCAGATGCATTCGCTTCACCCAAGATATCGGCATTGAACTGGATAAATTCACGGCCACGGCCTTTCTGCGGCTTTTCGTAGCGGAAACAGGGACCGATCTGGAACCATTTGAGCGGCTTGGGGAAATCGCGTTGGTTCGCTCCTACGATTCGGGCGAGGGAAGCCGTCAGCTCAGGGCGTAGCGTGATGTCGCGGCCACCTTGATCTTCGAATCGAAACAACTGACCAGTAAGTTCTCCACCCGATTTTTTAAGGTAAAGTTCAGTAGGTTCAACGATGGGAGCCTCATACTCCGTAAATCCATAGCGATGAGCCACACCTCTCCATACGGAGAAAAGATAGTTACGTATCGCGCAATCACGCGGCGTAAAATCCCTAAAACCGGGTAGTGACTGAAATCGCTGATCTGCCATGCGGGCGGGGAAATCGCACAGACAGCAGTAATTATCAAGCGAAATGGCTGAAATAGCCGACTTACGGCCAAATCTCAGTATTTGGTGACTAATTAAGTTATCACGAAGTATTTACAATTTAGTTCTTGCTATAATCAAGATTTCAGAGACTATTACGTTATCAAGTTAATTCAGCCTCCCCGGGTAGACTTGTCAAATCACTCATTATTCTAGGGAGCATGAAATTATTGATCACTATTTGTTTGTTAGTTGGAGCATTGTTTATGCCAGCTTCCAAAGGTATCAGAGACACAGCTATTACGGCGCTTTCCGCCATTGCTACTGGTGTTGAACGATTAGTGATGCGTGGTGATTATGCTGAGATACGTTTAGTAGATGGAAATGAATTCGACAAAGTAATTAGGGAACCCGGACGCATTGTCATAGTCGTGGTACAGAGAGAACTTACGGCATCATCTCGAAGTGAAACGCTTGAACTGGATCATGCCATGAAAGAATTGCCTGGTAAGGTACTCATAGCAAAAGTTATTGCTGAACGTAATACAGCATTAATGACTCGCTTAAAAATTTCAACAATTCCTATCATACATGTTTACCGCGAGGGGCAATTACTGAAGAAATTTGAAGCTAGTGTAGAGACAGAGGAGTTCACTAAATTTATAAGGGCTCGACTGGAGGATGATCCGGCGAAACCTAGCAGAGACAGTGAACCTGATATTCGACCCATGCGCGAGGACTGGTTGCCTCCAGGGGTTCAAAAAAAGTGAATAGAGTGCCCACTACAGTTGAGTGATTACTCTTGGGTTTCACTCATCGTCCGATTGGTCTCAACGATGTGCAGTGCGTGGTTGGAAATCGCTTCAAAGTGATTATTCATATCAATATTGATCATTTCTGTCTTCACATTGCTACCTTCAGCCATTCTCTGCATGATGGTTTTGTTAAGCTTCTTGCGCATGGTATTGGCGGTGCTTTCCATGGCTTGGGCTTTAGAAAGCTCATCAGCAGATACTTCTCCCAGCAGTTGAGAGTGTGCGAATTCGATAAAGCGAGCAGTATTACCTGCATACTCACGAACTGTTGCTTGTTGCTCAGGGGTAAACTGGCGATCTTTCTTGTAGCGGCGCTCGTTCAATTTCACGAGGCGGTAAATACAGTCGATACATTCTTCAAGTTCCTGCACGATGCGCAACATGCCTGCGATTCTTGCCGCGTTTTGAGGCCCGATGTCCTTAGATGAGCAGCGCACTAAATACTCAGTGATTTCCTGCATCATGAGGTCTGACTCATCCTCGATTTTTTTCAGAGCCGACACCTGCTTAGACATGTCTTCTGATGGTTTCTCAAGCACGTCGATGAAGCCGTTCATCATGTCGACACTCAGCTTGGACATCGTCTGGATCGCGTTTTCAGCCTCAGCGATGTTTAATTCACCAAGGTCGACAAGGGTCTGTGAAATATAGCGTAAATGAGGTGGATCTTCCTGCTCCTCGGGGTTTTTCACCCATGTTTTCACAATCTTGGTGATTTGAGGAACGAACCATACCAGAAGGAAAATGTTGAGTAAGTTGAACGTGGTATGGAACAAGGCCACGGCAGCGGCAACGATCGTTAGAGGGTTCCCTTCTTCGCCCTTGCCTGTTTTCACTTCGATGATGGCATCGGGCAGATAATGGGTGAGCTTCCAAACCAGAGGCGTTAAGAAAGCAAATGCCAACAATGCCCATAATGTTCCTATGACATTGAACAAAAAGTGAGCACGTGCTGCACGTTTGGCGTTCACGTTGGTGCCAATCGATGCCAGCCAAGCTGTCACTGTGGTGCCGATGTTCTCACCGAGCACTACTGCAGCAGAAATCTGAAACGCCTCATAAGGATCACTGCCAAACCAACCATTCCATGCGCAAGTGATGGTGATGGCCATAGCGGCGGAAGATGACTGTACGATCAATGTGAGCAGTATTCCGGCAATCAGGAAGAGCACTGTAGAGCCGAAACCGTAGCCATTCAAAACTTCAATGATACTTTGGATAGTTTCTTGAAGCTCGATGTTTTCTTTCACGCCTCCCTTGAGATCCGGCACGGCTTTTTTCAGTGCTGCTAGGCCTGTGAACAAGAGGCCAAAACCAATGAGGGATTCGCCATATGCTTTGATTTTTTCTTTCCCAATGAAAAACATGGGAAGTCCGATGCCGATGATCGGTAGAGCGATTTTTGAAATACTAAATTTTCCGATCCATGCAACTAGCCATGCTGTGATCGTCGTGCCTAGGTTCGCACCCATAATAACCCCAATTGATGCAGCCAGTGTTAGAAGCCCTGCGTTCACAAAGCTAACAACCAAGACTGTTGTGGCAGAGGAGGACTGAACCAAGGCTGTGGTGGTAAATCCTGTAAACACCGAGCTTGCTCGATTGTATGTGAGCGTCGCCAGGGCTTTGCGCATACCACCGCCGGCAGCTTTCTGGATTCCCTCGGACATCACTTTCATTCCGAAGAGGAACACGCCCAAGGCGCCTAGGATTCCGAGGATTGCCACAAGGCCATTCCAGACGGGATTATCAAACATAGACGCGAGAAACAAAGCGTTGGGGGACATAGTTGGGGGAGTATGTGTGTGCGTGACGATTTTGTAACCTTGAGAATGTGACAAGAGTGTCACATTCATCGTTGACGCCTAATCGTATGCCTTGAACAGGGCACAGAAGTCAAGCTGTGCATCACCTTTTTCGCATCTATTTACCATCGCTTTGGAAGCTGCTGCGGTAACTGGTGTATCGATTCCTGCATTCTTACTCAGGGCGAGCGCAAAGCGGCTATCCTTGAGCATGTTTTCCATCGAAAAATGGGTGTCGTAATCACCGCGCGCCATACAGGGGAGCTTCATCTTTGCTAGTACAGAGCCGCAGGCATTGGATGCGACGGACTCGATAAAGACAGCGGGATCTACTCCATGATGAATCGAGATTGCCAGAGCTTCGGACAAAGCCTGCACGGTACTCGCAGAAATAAGATTGGTTGCCAGCTTAACGACTGTAGCACTGCCAACCGAGCCCAAGTGCTTAATTTCTTTTGATGTGGATGACAATATTTCGCGCGCATCCTCAAGTGCCGATGCATCACCTCCGACATAATAGACAAGCGCGGCCTCACCGGCGGCGACTTTGCTACCTGTAAATGGTGTGTCGAGAAAGCGGCAGCCAATTTCCCGACATTGTTTGTCGAGCCAGTGTGTAGTTTCCAAATCGACCGTAGAGTGATTCAACACCATTTGGTTTGCGGTCAGGCTGGATCTAATCATTTGAAACACCTCGCGGACAGCCATGCCATCTTTGAGATAAAGTGAGACGAAATCAGCACCATCAACGGCTGCTACGGGTGATGTCGTGAAATCTGACCGATTCTTAACGGTGCGATTCCAAGTGGTAACAACATAGCCTGCTTGCTTTAAGCAGTCTGCGGCGCGGGAACCGATGATGCCTAGCCCTAGAACAGAGATACTTTTGTGCACGTTGATACAATTTTTTTGTTACTTCCTCTTGAGTGCTTGTTTTGCCAATTCGCGTGCGGATTCAGCAATTTGATTCACTCCTTCTTGCGTTGGTTTTCCATCTTCACCAAGTATCATCAGGTGCCGGAGTCCTGCGATGATTTTGCGCATTTTGTCGATGTCCTCACGCTCTGAGACTCTAGGGTCAAGCGCACCGATCATCCCTTCGTAATAATCTGCAATATCTTCTCGGTAGAGTGTTTTAGCACGGGCTGGAGTGTATTTTTTCTTCACAGCATGAGACCCAACCTCAAGAGCACGAGCCCATCCGCCGAGTGAGATGAGATGAGCTAGGTCAACATCGCGAAGATGGATGAGATCGGTCTCAACGTCACGTTGAGTAGCTCTGAGTTCTTTTTTAAGCGCTGCGACATCATTTTTACGAGCACTCTCCAAGAGACTAGCTGCATGGCGGTTTACGCGTTCTCCTGCGCCGAGTGCACGTCCATAGCGCGAAAGTTCTTTTGCAAGAGGCTCTATTTTATTCATTTGGCCAGCCTGGACGGCGATAAAGCCATCAGCGATTAAGAAGCCAATTTCGAGTGCCAAATCTGTGCGGTTCAGAGGCATGCGCTTGGGCATTTTGTGAACTAGCTCATCAGCGGGCAGAGGGGCTAGCTTATCAAGATCATCAAAGATTTTTTTAATGGATGGTGCTGTGAACTCATTGACGCCTAGCTCTTCTCTAACATGTGGGTCGTCAATCAAGTCATCCGGCACAGCACGCCTTGGCTGCGGTGCTTCACCTTCATCATCAGCATATGCAGTGACACAGGTGATAGTGAGGGTTAGGCAAGCTACTAAGAATGAAGTTTTCATGCATATAATTAAAGGGCGCGAGGCTTGAAAAGCAACTGGAGAAATAACAAATTAACCACAAAAGGTGTTGGCACTTACTGAGATGTCGCATATTCCAAGGTCATGCTTCTTTTGGGCGTCAATATTGATCACATCGCAACCTTGCGGCAGGCGCGCTATGCGGGGATGCTGCAATCTCCGAATTCAGAGCCTAGCACGCTTGATGCAGCCCGCGATGCTGTGGAGGGGGGCGCTGATTCCATCACCATCCATGTTCGTGGTGATAGACGGCATATGCAGGAGCAAGATGCTTTTGAAATACGCGAACGCATTGATTTGCCTCTCAATTTCGAAATGGGAAATACCGAGGAAATGGTTGAAATGGCGGTGCGCTTGAAGCCTGATTTTGTGTGTTTAGTTCCTGAAAATCGTGAAGAGGTGACAACTGAAGGTGGTCTTGATGTGCATGGTTTGTTTAAGTCGCTTGAGCCGAACGTGAGGCGACTCCAGTCGGCTGGAATTAAAGTAAGCATGTTTATTGATCCTGACGCCAAGCAGGTTGAAGCCTCTTCAAAAATAGGCGCTGAAATGATCGAGCTACACACCGGGTGTTTTGCAAATGCCCTCGGTGAAGCGAGAAACCAAGAAAGGGGTCGACTTCATAAGTCTGCTGATCAGGGGCATACTCTTGGCATGCAGGTAAACGCAGGTCATGGAATCAATTTACAGAATCTGCCGGAACTTCTCACAGTGCCAAATTTAGCTGAACTCAATATTGGACACACGCTCATAGCTAGATCGGTTAGAGTTGGATTAGAGTGCGCCGTGCGTGAAATGAAAGCCGCCATGAAAGGGTATGGTGCATGATCATCTTTGGGATCGGAATTGACGTCGTCGAGGTGGGTCGAATTTCCTCATCCATGGCAGAATTCGGAGAAAGGTTCGCATCCAGAGTGTTTACCGAAAAAGAGAGGGAGTATTGCGAACGGCAAAAGAAACCAGCAATGCATTACGCAGCGCGCTTCGCAGCAAAAGAGGCCGTAGCCAAGGCACTGGGCACAGGAATAGGTGAGGAACTAGCCTGGCTGGATATCGAAGTGAAACGCCGTGAGAGTGGCGAACCTGAAGTGATATTATCCGGTGATGGCAAAAAATTCGCAGAGAGAAATAAAATTACTCAGATCAAGATTAGCCTGACTCACGCTGAGCATTATGCAGCGGCCAATGCAGTGGTGCTCTGTGATGCCTGACTAAGGAAAGTCGCTAGCTAGTTAGCGTAGATATTGAAATCCATTTGTTCGATGGCGGATAGCTCCACGGCAATTTCCCCGAGTGCCTGATGGTAGCCGCGTAATTTGCCCTCCTTGACGGTATCCATCCTGACGATCAGTTTGGTGCCGTCGTGGAGGTGTAGTTGTACATCGTCTTTGTATTTTTTTGGCTCCTGTGCATGAGGGGGGAATTGGATGGTTTGCCAAGATTTTGTAGGCATAACACGGGAAGCTTCTGCCGATATGACTTCGGTATTTTCTCCTTTGATCCTGAGTTTAGAGAAAGGTGTTGAGTTACCTTTCTGATCCGTAAGAACTGGCGTGCTTAGCTTGGCATCTGGTTTTTCCCTATGCTGTTTTTGGGGCACTACACCATCCCAGGGCTGAACCAGAATGTTGGAGATATTGACCGGGTAGCGTTCTTCAGCAATGAAAGTGACACCCTTACCCAAGCCAAGTGGGTTTGGTGATTGTGATTTTAGGGTACAGGTTTGTTTGTTATTAATAAAAAGGGTAATTGTGCCTGTTTTACGATCAGTGAACACGTCCAAAAGATGAGATGTTGAGTTCTGATCCATCGTGATTTGTCGCCATCGGGCACCCTGGATTCCCACAGGTTTTGCCTTAGCCCGGGCTTTTCCGCGTGTCTGTAGGTATGCGTAAGAGCGGTTTAAGTTGAGTTCGTAGCAGGCACCCGGTGTCTTGTCATTGATGTCATCCGCGTAGAGGCGGAGCTTGAAACGAAATGCGGTTTCGTATTTCACCCGAAAGCTTAGGTGTGATTTTTCTGTCAGAGCCAAGCCTCTGCCTATCTGGCCACTATCGCGCGAACTGAAGACTCCCTGAGAGTATGCCCACGATCCGACAGGCAGGATACTCCATTCTTTTGCGGAGTTTGGTCCGCGGTAAAGACCTTTACCCTGACGCAGATGTTCTCCTCGATGAGCATAGGCGCGGTCTATTTTCAAGATGCCTGCGAACTTGGTATCCAGAAGGACGTGCTTGTCCGTGATGCTGACCAGGTTACCTCTGATTTTATCACCTTCTCGCATCCGGAAACGCGGAATTAGAGTAATCAAGGTTGAGGGCTTTTGAACTAGAGTGGACTCAGGAAATTTGATCCGGCGCACATTTTCGAGCCTGAGTGAAGTTGTCGTTTTGAGATGGCTCGACTGAATTTTCAGCTTATGCTGAGTATCAGAATCAAGAATTGTACCCAGAATTTTGTCACCATTGATGAATTGAACATGGGCACCTGATTGGTTGTCTTTTTCTGCTACTGCCTCACCGATAGGCCAGAAGTGTGCGCCCAACAGCAGGGTGAGGATGCTGCCTAGTGGACGGAGGATCATTATGATAGATAAAGTTACCTCAATTCTTTTCTGAGCTCGTTCGCCTCGGCATCGTAGATTAAAAAATCGATACGGTTAAAGGCGTCTAGTTTGAGGGATACATTTCCCGTAGCTTGGTTGAACCCATTGATTTTGCCATCTTTGAAAGACTCGAGACGAAGGGTGATAAAGCCACCCTCGTGAAGCCATGCGCGAATATCACCACGATATTTTTTAGGTTCCTCGCGCTTATCACCTAAGCTCAGTGACTTGATTCGCTTGATAGGAATTTTGATGGGGGTGAATTCTGTTTCCACGATCATCTTTCCATCCTCTACTTTACCGACAGTACCGGGAACCTCATCACCATTGCTGAGAAGTATTTTGTGGGGAGCTTTTTCTTCACCGTCCTCATCAGAATTTTCTGACTCTTCGAGTTTCGTTTTTCTGCCGGGAAGGCTTGTTCCATTCCAAGGGGTAACGGAAATATCGGAAATTTCTACAGGATAACGCTGCTCAGCAATAAATTCGAGGCCTGTACCAAGGTCTATTGGGTCGGGTGACTGTGACTGAAGCACGCAAGCCTGTGCTCCGTTGATATAAAGAGTGACTACACCAGTCTTGCGATCGACAAAAAAATCAAACTCAGCGAGTTTATCTTCTCGATTGACTTGGATTTGGCGCCAGCGAGCCCCGCCTAACATCCTTCCACGTCCGGCTCCGTTTTTGCCCCGTGTCTGTAAGTAAGCGTATGAGCGGTTAATGTTAACCTCGTAATAAGCGCTGGCACTGCCTGACTTGATGTCGTTTGAGTAAAGGCGCACTTTGAAACGCATGGCGTTTTTCCACGCAGCGGTGAAGCTGACGTGAGTTTTTTCACTGAGCTGCATGTCTCTACCGATGCTAGAGCTGGACTGAGAAACCAATGCGCCACTGCTGAATTCCCATGAGTCATCGCCTTTTGGAACTGTCCATTCAGCTAGGCTATTAGGGCCGTGGTAGTTGCCTGGAGAGCTATTGATGATTTTTAGTGAGCTAACCATCGAGCGCTTCAAGCTAATCACGCCCCCATACCACGTCTTGAGTTTGATGCTTTCGGGTGTCAATTCATGTAGACTACCCATGATTGTGTCACCTTGGTTTTCTCTAAACCGCGGCTGAAGCTCTACACGGGTGATTGTTTCTTCTCTGGGGCGGTATTCCCATGAATCGAGGTGCAAAGAAACTACATTTGAGAGTGGGAATTTCGCTGTCTGGCGTAAGCTATCTGAATGAAATAATAAACGTTCAGCATCATCAACTGATTTTGGGAGACCACTCAGTGAGTCACCGTTTGCAAGAAAGAGGCGAGCTTTCAGCTTTTTATCCTTCGTCTCTGATTCTTTTGGCTTCTCGACTGCTTCAGCTTTGAGCGCCTTATCTTCAGCTTGAGCATATGTGTTAGAAACGATATGCGGAAGCATGAGGGCAGCTGATAACAGAGATGGAATGATGTGGGTAGTGAGACGCATTAGATAGAAAAATTGATGTGACTAGTCACGCAGGGAAGTTAAATTACAGGGCAACGTTTACTTCTCGGCTGAATGTTTTTTTAGCTGGCTGATGGCTTTGATGTCGACGTTGAGTTTTCCCAATATCGGGTGAGTAGCTTCAACAAATCCATCTGTAAATTTTGGGTTAGAGAGCTGGATTTGACCGCTACTTTCGAAAATTGCATCGAAGTCACCATCCTCAAAATCAGGTAGATCTTCAGCTTGGGAGAAGCTCAATGAGCTGATTTTGTTCTCAGGAACTTTAAAAGGCTTCGAGCTTGCATCTCTTTTGAGTTTCATGACTCTTTTCGTGCCTTCTTTTTCCAGACTAAGAATGGTACCAGAATAGATGTCGCCCGTGCTGTCCAGGAAAACATCCGATTTGGATTTATCAATAGATTCGCGATGACGGGGTAGGGCACCATCATTCATATCCGAGATCACAATACCTTTCAGCGTGACTGTGTTTTTGCTGCTGCGGTTATTGAATATGATGAAATTCCCCGTCGATTGATCAAATGAGTCAGGCCATGAGCCGATTTTGGTTCCGTCGACGAAGAGCGTAACCATTCCCGAGGCTCGGTTGATGTGGAAATCTAGCTTGAGGTTTTTGCCCGAGAAGTTAGTAGGTTTTAGCGGAATATTGACGAGTGGTGCCCCTGAATCGCTGCTTCCTACATAGCGCCTAATTTGCATGCCCGCATTGTTGAAAGTGTATTCGTAGGTATTCTGCTTTGTCGTGGCAGATTTATTTTCGCCACAGAACCGAAAGGCAAAGTTTGGTGTGCCTTTCCATGCGAGTGTGTACTTAATCCGCAGGTTCGTAGGTAAATCGAATTTGCGCGCGAGAACACCTGACCCTCGGCATGAGAGTGTGCCGTCGGACAGTTTTGACCATGAGCCTTCGCGCGTCGTCCAGTCGCTGAGTTCGTCTTTTCCATTGTAGATGACCTGTTGCTCGCCGACTCCAAACTGAATAGCACGAATTTGACTGCGTTTGACTGTAAATTCTCCGGCAAACCAAGTTGATATTTTGAGGTTTTCTTTGTCTAACGAGATGATCTTGCAGGGAATAGTATCACCATTCGAAAATGTTAATTTTTCTCCGTGTACATCGACGTCTTTGGTGTTGTCGTCAAAAACGATACTCTGGATGACGTTGCTGTCTATCTGTAGAGGTTCGTAGGAAACCTTGGATGCTAGCGTGAGTGTTTCTGGAGTGAACGCACTAATCTTACCAGAGAGTGTGTCACCGTTTTTCAACTCGATTGATGCTGAATGGACATCAGCAATAGGCAAAAGAGCGATCGCAGATGTTAGGCAAAAAGTGATGTGATTAAAAATTGTCATCCCAAAATTCTAATAGGCTATTTTTGTCGGAAAAATCGACGATGTTAACGAACTTCATATCGAGAGTCACTTTGCCGAGTATATCTGAGTGAATGATTGTTTTGCCATTTTCGTCTGCAGTGGGGGATCCAGATATTCTACCGAAAGGCTGAAGGTAGAATCTTACGTCTTCGCTGTCCTCGTCTTCAGGCAATTTACGAAGTTTCTTGGAGGCGAGTCTGATTTCTTGGACTGAGCCAATGGGCATACTGAGGTCGTTATCAAACGTGCCTCGAAATGCGATGTTGCCATCCTTGATTCCTTTGAATGTTCCTGAGAAGCGGTCGACTCCATTTGTGAGAAGAATCACGTCCCGATCTTCTGTTTGCATGCTGTGGGCTGTGTCGCGCATGCCATTCCAATGAGTGATGAGTATATCGCTGACTCGCATTTCAGAATTACTGTAGCGTAAGTTTTTAAATGCAAGTGCGTTACCGGGGGCGGTATATTTTTCGCCAAGATCCCACTTGATTTTGAATGCTCCATCGACATAAAGCATTAGTGTGTTGTTAGGACGATCAATACGTATTTCTACTTCAGCCTCGTCAGATCTCGATAGGTTCATGCTGACATGGTTCTGGCCGACACGATTTGTCTCTGGCTTCCCGTCTTCATCGAATGAGCATTGGTAAAGAGAGGCGCTGTGCGATGACAGGCTGATTACGTAACTTTTTCCCAGCGTAGCTGCCATATTGGTGCGTGAAGTAGCCGCTTCCGCCTCATTTTCAGGTGGATTTAAATCAGCGTGGAGGCCTACGTTACAGTAGAGCGAACCACGCCATCCCAGTTTGAATTTGATTTTGCAAGTATCTGTTAGCGCGTTTTCTCTTACTAGATATCGCTCTTTCTCGGTGCCAGCATACCATGCTCCGGCTACGAGTTTCCAATCGGTGGGTTTGCTTTCTTCTTTTTTGTCACCTTCCGGTTTCTTTTCTTGAGGTGCTTTTTCTTTCTCTTCCTCTTTCTTGTCGTCAGCCTCAGCCTTTTTCTTTGGCATGGTAATAGTTTTCCATCCGTCGGCATTCATTGGGCCATAGTAGAGGAGTTTGCCGCCGTGAGGAGAGGGAGATATGATTGATACAGCATCAGCGGGTATACTTAACTGTCCAATATGCTGTGTATCAAGTGTCACGGCTTTACTGTCGACACTGATCACCTTGCCGGGGATGACATCACCATTGATCAGGGTGATGACAGCAGAGGGAGACAGTGCTTGTTCTGCTCTGCCCTTGGCAAGTGTTATGCGGTGCAGCTTCTCTGTAGAGAAAGTTGTTGGTTCTATGGCTTCGGTACTTTTAAAAACGATATTTCCTGATTTCCCAAAGGAGAGAAATTTTCCATGGAGGGTGTCGTTATTGGCTTTGTCGGAAAAGCGCAGCAAATCTGTTTCGCTAGATGTGTTTTCAGGATCCGCAGTTGCGGCATACGTCAGAGCAAGGATGATTCCAGGAGTGATAAATCGGTTCATTTTTCGTAGATGGGGAGAAAGCGGTAGTTGAGAGCGAGAGAAAGTAGGGCACTTGCGGTACTGAATGGGTTGCCGTGATTGCCTGCCCATGACCCATCGGGCAGCTGTGTAGCGGAGAGAATTCGGATGTTGTCTTTATTCCATGCCTGCCATAATTCTTCATCGGCTTGGAACAATGCCTGTGACATGTAATAGCGGAAGTAATACGGGTAAGTGCCGTCTTGGGCGCGAATATTTTTTTTCAGATACTCAGTAGATTTAGCAAATCCAGCTTCGTCTTTTCGCTTGGCTAAGGAATACGATAGGGAACCAATGGCAGTGAGTGTGAGACGCCCACTTCCTTTGCTGGTATAACCATATGCACCGTTGGAACTGCGACAGCTCTTCATGTAGGCAAGACCTTTATCGATGACTTTGTCATCAACGGGTATGCCAGCATTACGAGCAGCTAAGAGAGCAACGATTTGGCATCCCGACACGGTGGTATCCGCATGGGTAGTTTCTGGCGTGTATCGCCATCCACCGCGAGAATTTGCTTTCTGAGCTTTGACAATCAGCGCTACTGCTTTTTTGAGTGCGTGAGCAATGCGCTTATCATCAACCATGCCATAGCATTCTGCCAAAGCAAGAGTGGCAAAACCATGATCATACATTTGCGGCCCCATATAGCCTTCGCTGTTCTGTTTGCCGATGAGGTAACCGATTGATTTGCGGATTTTCTGAGCATGAGGCCCATGGTTTGGGTCTTCACCTTGAGCGAGAAACGCTAGAATGCACAGACCAACGACGCCTGGTCTTGCTCCACTGCCACCACCCCAGGCGCCCTCACCGTCTTGCGAGTTCGTGAGGTATCGCAAGCCTTTGGTATACATGCTCTCGACCTGTGCAGGGATGACATCATTCTGTCTCCTAGGCAGGCTTTGAGCTGGCGCTATCGAACTTAGTAATAGCCCGAATGCCACTACGGCAAGCGTTAGCTGGTGGAATTGGTTTCTCATTATTTGTTTATGTGTAGGTCAGTTTTGATAACGACCAAGCCTCAGGATTACTTGGCGTTTCTGGCTTTTTTGGATGCACCTTTATTGTAGGCATCCATTGCCTTGTGAAATTCGCGTGGTAGTGCTGACCCTGCTGCACCGGAGTTTTTTGGGACGCGGCGCTCACTGTTTTCTGCTGTGTTATCGGGGTCACCAGTTTTGCCACCGCTTCCGCCATTGCCGTCTCCTCCGCCACCGCCTTCGCCAGCGCCTTCGCCTTGACCCTCAACCTGGCCCTCGCCTTGACCTTCGCCAGCATCTTTGCCGCCATCCATCATGCGTTTCATCATTTCAAGCATGGAACCCATGCTTTTCTGGCTACTCTTTCATCCACCGCCTTTTTGTTGTTTTTTCTTGGCCGCCTCAAAGATCTTCTCGATCACTTCAGTTTGAATGGCGATGGTGGTGCCGTCTGTCTTCGATGTTTCAAGACGATCCGTGGCATCGGCCATGATGACCTCTACCTCCTTCAGCAATTTCTTAACCTTAGGGTCGGATTGCTCCTCATTGAGATCTTGGACGTCCGCTGATAGTTCGTCCTGTTCGTTGCCCAATTTTTTGGCTCCCTCATCATGTTTTTTGAGTTTGCTGGCAACATCTTCTTTTGCTGCTGGCTTTGGTGGAGCAGTCGCAACCGGCTCGCCAAAAGCAGCAGTTACGGGAATTACTGCGCAGAGCAGAGTTGTTATTGTTTTTTTCATAGTGTTGTTCGGTTTGATTTTAATCTGAAAATATAGTGAGACTCTAGGGTAGTGGGGCTACCGTTTGAGGTGCAAATGTTCTTCTAAAGTCTTCAAGGGCGCGAGTGCGTGAGCGGATGTCTTGTTCTTTTTGGATCATGCGCATGACCTTAAGCATGAACTCAAAGTCCTGATCTTCTTGGCTGCCTCCGCCACCACCGCCTCCGCCACCACCGCCGCTGTCCTTGTCACCTTCAAGCTTTTTGGCCCATTCACGAAGTTGATCTGCCCATTTTTTAGACTGGGCGATGGAGGTGTATGAAATGTTACCAGATACACTAGCTGCGAGACGCTCCATGGCCTCATCAATTCGTGAACTACGCATGTCGTCAACGAGGTCTTTGTGGACATCCTTTTGGGTGCGGGCGAAGTAGTGGGCAAGATCTTCTTGGATCCAGCGAACGTCTGCAGCTGTTTGGCGCTGCTGGCCAGAAGCGGCTTTGATGGCTCTTTGCTCAACGGGGTCAAGAGATGCAATGTCGCTACCTATGACTTTGTCGATCATACCGATAAATGCCGAAGCAATTCCGTCTTCCTCGCTGGCAGCACGCTTCAGTCGATTGACAAAAGTGCTGGCTTCAAAATTCTGATTAGCTTCATTGGCATCCTTAAGAGCCTGCTTCATCTTATCGATAGCTTTTTTCTGCTCTTCTATGGCATCTTTAAGATCTTTCTTGGATTTCTCGGGAGTGTTTCGCTCACTCTGGGCATCTTGTAGCTTTTTCTCCACTTTTGGAAGATCCTGCTGTGAGAGTTCTTTCATCGACTGGAGTGCCTTAGACATTTTTTTCAATGCCTCCTTGTCAATTTCTCCGTTACGAACAGCGTCCTTAAAGAGCTTCTCCATTTTTTGGCTGAGCTCCTGCATGCGTTCTTTGTTTTCCCGTTCACCTTGCTCCTGAGCCTGAAGCTGCTTCTTGGTCTCCTCTTTTTGTAAATCCTTTGCGTCCTTCTTGTTGAGTCGCTCGTTTTCATCATTGAGGTTCTGCTCTTTGCGAGCAATGTCTTCGAGCTCACCGATAGCCCGATCAAACTCGTTTTTGAGAACTTGTGCGTGCTCGTCGCGGGTCAAAATATAAAGGACGATAGGCTCAGAGTAGACTCTCCCACGTCCGGGTTTATAGTCCTCAGTCCAAGACCTAAGCAGGAGTTTCTGCGGGCTGATGTTGTGGTTTTCTGGGGAGAATTTCCACGGCAGATTGAAGGTTGTGCGGTTTGGGCTGCCACGCTCGATGGTGACCTCACCTTTGGCAGCTTCCTCACCAGTGGGCTTGGTAAACTCTCCCTGCCAGGAGATTCCACAAGCCTTGAGGCCATAGTCGTCCTCGGCAAGCACCTCGAAATTGAGGGTTTCCTCTGCAAGCATGATGTGCTGTCTATCAACTCCTTGAATGTAAGTTGAAGGCGCCTGATCCTTAGTAGCCTCTATCCTGAGTTTGACAGGTGCATCAGCCTTGAGACCGTAGATATCAGTCCACTGCATGGGGATCACCATTGAGTGATCGGCGATGTTTATCGGAGATGAAGTGATCTTTCTACCATCGATCTCAAGCTTGATTTTCTGTGCGGCTGGGGTTTTGACGACTTCTTTAGCCGTCTTATCCTCAGGCTTTTCTGTTTCAGATCGATCTGGAAGTTCGTCGCCGAACGGGTCTGGCTCGGTTATCGAATCTTCCTTGGGAACGATCTGCGCTGTAGCGGAAGCCTGACTGAGCGCGCGGCTGGCAGTGGCACGAATTTTCACTTCGCTACCTTCGAGCACAGTCATGAATCCGGAGCGTAGATCAGCATCAATATCCTCGCGCTGAAGGTAGTCTGGCAGCTTTACTGAAGCACGGATATTCTCAACGGCTGGACGGATCGTAGGTTCGAACACGAGATCATGGCCTGCGTCGTCAGCCTCAACTCTAACAACATCCTTGGCTCTTTGGCCTGGGAAAGTGAAAGTATAGGCGTCATTTTCAAGTGTGGCTTCAATCCAGTCACTGTTGCCGTAACGCGCACGCGCTTTTTCTGGACGACGATTTGTTTCCTTGGCGAGGGGGATGGTAACACTAAATGACTCACCGTAAGGCACATGGTGTGGTGAGCCGAGACCAGAAATATCTAGCTGAGTGAATGTGAATCGCTCAGTCTCGGAAAGAGGCATTAACCAGCGCTTGAGGGCGTTAATTCCCGCTTCTGGCATGCTGACGAGAGAAAAGACCGAGACAAGAAAGAGTGACATCACTACCAGAGACCATTTCCGGTGCCTTGCAGCGGGTAGAGCGTTGGTAAGATCGCGACCAGCTGCATCGGCTGCAACGGTGCGCATGGCGGCCGCACGAAGTTCCGGAGAGAGCGTCTCTTTCGTCTCGGTTTGATCCTGAAGTTCAACTGCTCCAAGAAGTCGGTCTCCAAGTTTTGGGAATCGTCTGGAGATCAGGCGGGCAAGTTGATTCTCCCTGCGGTGTCCGTAGACCCAGCGATGAATCCAATATGGCGCGAATAGTGCGAACAGTGAAACGCCACCGAGAAGGATGAGGAGTCGGACTGTGTTAGGTGTTTCGACAAAACGATCCAGACCGAAGACCAGCAGAAAAGAAAAGAGTAGACCAAAAAAACCAGCCAACACGGCCTCTGCGATTTTGATTTGCCAGAGGCGCTTCTTGAAATCATCCAGCTGGCTACGTAATCCTTCGGGGATAGGTGCTTCGTGACTGTGCTCGTTGTTGTTTTCGTGGTCAGGCATGGAGGAGATGATTCGTTATGGTCAGAAATTATCTTTGGGTATCTATAGAGCTAGAGTTGCAAATGCTTGATGGTGATTTTGGTGCTGAAATTGGGCTATTTCAACCTGTAATATTCCCATTGGTATAAGCATTTCACAGACCAAATCGGAACACCAGTGCAGAATAGTGATGTTTGTGTTATTTGATAAACGTTTTCAAACGGAGTTTTTTGTCCAGAAACGTTGATAAATTCAGAAAAAATCAGAGTTTGCTCCCACTATTGTCTAGGGAAAGCGTCTTGAGCGAAGTTCGTCCTGCTCAGGAAAGCTCTTGCAATCTTTACCATCCTGACTAAATCCAGCGCAGATTTTGCGTGATCTAGCCACAGAGCCTGCGTGGACGGAGGCGGATATGGGAATGGCGTTGCCAAAAACAAGGCACGCATGCTCCGTATGCTTACCTACCTGGAATTCAGTTCTTGGTTATGAGAAGAAGCTTGCACGCGTGATGCGGACTCTTCAGGCGGGATACCCTAGGTTTATCCTGCATCCTGCGACCGAACGGCTATTCAAAGCTGCACAAGAGTCGCTTGCTGAGAAAGGTGCTCACGTCGTTGTTTTCCCCACCAAAGATGCTGCCCAGCGTGCCCAGCGTTTTGTCGAGAAACGAACAGGATCGGCATCGCGCATTGCAAGCTACGAGGGACTGCAGGCACTGGTGGTCAGTGAAGCTGATTACCCCGTGGCGATGGAATACTGGCGCTACACGGGAGAGGTTGTTAGTAGTCGACAAGCTGAGCGTGTGCTTCGAGGTAAGGAAACCAAAAAGTTCAAGCCAAAGAGTATACGCAAACGGTTAGCACAGCTTGGTAATTCTGATCCGGAAGGTGTCTTTCTATATGAGAATGGTATGGCGGCGATGTATGCTGTGTTCCGTGCCGCAAACAAACTTCACCCCGGGCGGAAAACACTGCAGATAGAATTTCCGTATGTGGATGCCATGAGAGTGCAAAACCACCTAGGAAACGGGGTAGTTTATCTCAATGAAGCGGTAGGAGAATCTTTTGACGAGGCGCTTGGTAGGATAGCCAAGGGGGAGTTTTGCGCTGTTTTCTGTGAGGCACCGAGTAATCCACTCATGCGAACGATTGATCTCGCCCGCGTTTCTAGGGCATGTCGTGATGGTGGTGTGCCGCTTATTGTTGATGATACGATCTGCTCCATTGCCAACGTCAAAATCGATCAGTATGCTGACGTAATCACCACGAGTTTAACCAAATGGATTTCTGGAAAAGGGGATGTCATGGCAGGGCAGGTGACTATTTGTCGGAAGTCGCCGCTGGTAGGCGAGATGCGCGAATTTTTTGAGGCAGATTGCCCTGGTGGAAGCCGACTTTATGCATCCGATGCGCGAGTGCTTGCACGAAACATCAGTGGCTTCAAGGAGCGCATGCAGGTGAGTAACGAAAATGGGGAAGCCCTCGCTGATTTTCTGATCTCTCATCCTGCGGTGGATGCAATATGGTATCCAAAATATACGACACCCGATCAATACAATGCGATTCGGCGCGAGAGCGGGGGCTACGGCGGGCTCATCTCTTTTGTCCTCAAGAATCGTAAAAAAACACCACGCTTCTTCGATGCTCTGAAAATTTCCAAAGGTCCAAGTCTTGGAACGGAATTCAGTTTGGCCTGTCCCTACACATTACTGGCGCACTACGACGAACTAGAATGGGCTGAGGGCTGCGGGCTGGACAAACATCTGGTGAGAATTTCCGCTGGCACGGAGGACATTGAAGAACTTAAAAGCCGACTCTCGGAAGCTCTTGAGCAGGCATAGCTGGGCTCAAAAGGCTCTTTGCTGAAAATTGAATCACATGGTTTCCCGTTACTTGGTACGTGAAATGCTAATCATCAAATGTCGTTGGTAAGTTTATCGAATATCAGACTCACCAATCATTACCATCATGCCCAAGGTGAGTAAGATTTTGCTTGCGCATTGCGATATCCTAGATCAAAGCTGGGGCAGCGACTGAAGAATCAGCACAAAATACGGAATCTGACGCAGCATAAGCATTGCGGAATAATCAATTTACCACTACCCAGAAACTCAAATGGCCAGAAACAAAACCAAACTCGCTTTACGCGTGAACGATGACAACCCTAACCATCACCTGTGGAACAACCGCGGTGTCTGGTGGTGTCACCTCACTGTGCATAAGAGCGACGCGACATCCGAACGGTTGCGCTTTTCACTGAAGACCCGCGATCTGGACAGCGCGCGCGAAAGACGTGATCGCATCCTGCGCGACATAGCAGAGCACTACGAGATTGCCGCGTAGAGCAAAATAAAACCTACCCAACCCGCCGAGCTACTGCGTATGTGGTCGGCGGGTCTTTTGTTGCCCATGGAAATGACAAATCCTCACATTCCCACTTCTCATTGTCGACTTGCTTGCTAGGTTCTCGGACATCAAATGGCGCGTGAGTATAAAATATCATCGGCTAGGAATTCTGGGGAGATTTCTCGTGGGGCATCGGGTATTGATTATGCCGCCGAACTAAACGAACAGCAGTATGCTGCTGTCAGCGCGAAGCCGGGGCCGGCACTGGTCATCGCCGGTGCAGGCTCTGGGAAAACACGCACGCTCACGCACCGCGTGGCGTATTTATTAGATAAGGGAATTGAGCCTGGAAACATCCTGCTGCTGACATTCACGAATAAAGCGGCGCGCGAGATGTTAGAGCGCGTCGAGAAGCTCGTGCCGCGCGACATGAGTGCGCTCTGGAGCGGCACGTTCCATAGTATTGGCAACCGTATCCTGCGTCGCCACGCGGATGTTCTCGGCTTTACTCGATCTTTTTCGATCATGGATCGAGACGATCAGAAGTCGCTGATGAATACGGTCGTCAAGAGCCTGAATATCGACACTGGAGGTAGGCGATTCCCCAAGGCAGATCTGTTAGCTTCGATCTTCAGTCTGTGTGAGAACACCCTCGAGTCGCTTGAGGAAGTTTTAGAATATCGTTACCCGCATCTTGAGGAGTGGCTTGAGGAAATCAAGAAGGTGCGGAAACGCTATCGGAAACGTAAACTCGATACCAACTCGATGGATTTCGATGATCTGCTCGTGCTAACGCTCAAGCTACTTCAAGAGCATCAGGATCTTCGTGGTCTCTATCAGAAAAAATTCCGCCACGTACTCGTGGATGAGTATCAGGATACGAACAAGGTGCAGTGCGATCTGATCGACTTGTTAGTCGGGGAAAAGCAATACCTCATGGTGGTCGGCGACGATGCCCAGTCGATCTACTCCTGGCGTGGTGCTGATATGGAAAACATCCTCAGTTTTCAGGAAAAATACCCTGATGCCGAGGTGTTCAAAATTGAAACAAACTACCGCTCGGTGCCGGAGGTGCTAGAGCTTTCCAATGCTGCGATCCGACCTAACAAGGTGCAATACGCGAAAGAGCTTCGAGCTGTGCGCGAGGGTGGAACTATGACGCCAGCCTACGTGCCGCTGGAGAATCCATCGGTGCAGGCGGAGTTTGTCGCGGAGCGCATTGATGAGCTGATAGGCGAGGGGATTGAGCCGGAAGAAATCGCCGTGCTCTACCGTGCGCATTACCAGAGCATGGAGATCCAGATGGAAATGACGACGCGTGACTTACCATTCCAGATCACCAGTGGCTTGAGGTTTTTTGAGCAGGCGCACATCAAGGATATCTCGGCGATGATTCGCTTTGTGGTCAATGGTCGTGATGAAGTCAGCTTCAAGCGTATGGTGCTTCTGCTGCCCGGCATTGGCGAGCGCACGGCGGACAATCTCTGGCAGGCATGGCAACACTCGGCTGCCGGGCGGAGTGATGATGTGCCGGAATCGTTTTCTAACACACTGCTGACATTCAAAGTGCCTGCCAAGGCGAAGGATACCTGGGAGCAGCTTTGCCACACGCTTGATGAGCTGGCACCGGGAGGCGAGTTTGAGCGGCCGTCGAACATGATTTTTTCTATCCTCGAGGGTGTGTATGAGGACTACATGCGTGGCACCTTTGATAATTACGAAAACCGTAAGCAGGATATTGAGCAGCTGATGGAGTATGGTGAAAACTACGATGACATCCTCGAGTTCCTCGCCCAGCTCTCGCTGATGTCATCGGTCGATAACGAACCCGCCGGAGGAAGCAAGGCCAAGGACGATAAGAAAAACGAGGGTGTTATGCTTTCATCCATCCACCAGGCGAAAGGGCTTGAGTGGAAGGTGGTGTTTCTGGTTTGGCTTGCCGACGGTATGTTCCCAAATGGTCGTGTGCTTGAGTCTGGCGATGATGGGATGTTTGAGGAGGAGCGTCGGCTGTTTTATGTCGCCGTGACGCGAGCCAAAGATCAGCTTTATCTAACTTATCCGCTGACGAACCCTAAGAGCTACACAGGAGAGTATATGACGCGGCCATCGCGGTTTCTCGATGCCGTCGATGGTCTAACCGAGGAGTGGCAGGTTTCGACTTGGTGAAATACTTTTACTCATCATGTTTTCCCGAAACGTCACTCTTGTCTGTATTTCACTCATTGCTGTTTTAATCGGGCTGATCGTTTTTTGGCCGGATAAAAAAAGTGATGCAGCTGAGAATGCGCAAAAAGACAGGTATGGTAGGCAAACGGATGTGAGCGGTTCATCTGATAGCAAAGCCGATCAGGCGAGATCCGCAATTCGAGCTCGAACTACCGGCAAGAATGCCCCGCAAAAAATCCGCACGGAAAGTGGCTTGGTCTATCAAGTTCTTCAAAAGGGCACGGGTGATAGACCCAGCATAGAGGAGAATGTAAAAGTCAGTTACCGCGGCTATTTACCCGATGGCACCGAGTTCGATAGCACACAAGAAGGAGAATCCCGCACCTTCCCAGTCAAGGCCGTCATCAGAGGCTGGGCTGAGGGGATTCAGCTAATGCGAGTCGGCTCAAGGTATCGCTTCATCATACCTCCCGAGCTTGCCTATGGGGAAAAAGGCGTGGGGGGCATGATCAAACCAAATCAGACGCTGATCTTCGAAGTTGAGCTGCTCGCGATCAAGGCACCGGCCAATGAAAAGTGAGGGCAGGTGATACGGATTGTGATGACTCAGATGGGGCGCGCTTAAACACGGCGGCGCTTAAACAGCGCACAAATTAAGCCCATTACACCTAGTCCGACGGTCGATGGCTCTGGCACAGGTGAGACATCAAGGCGGACATTGTCGAAGTTCACCTCAATCCCTGGACCGTTAAGATTTACCAAACGAATGGACAGAGCCTCGCCAGCATTGGCATGGCTAGCTTCTGTTGTAAACGAAACGACGGAGGTTTCAAAAATGCCCTCGGCGGGTGTCAGAGTGTTGTTGTCCGAAGCGATCAAGGTGCTACCGGCAAGAAGCTCAACCCTGTATCCGGGGAATCCAGTGAAATCGAACGAATTACCCACGCTCGGTGCAAAATTACCCACGTCAACTGTGAGCGTGTATTGCTTTGAGTTCTCTAGTGGAGTAGAAATTACCTGTACTAAACCTGCTTCTGCAAGATTGATAGAGTTCTCAAGGAAGACCACGCCAACATTTTGCCCGTCGGGCGCACCGCCTACAAACGAGCTAGTCGTAGAAGGGTTCCATACCCCAAAATAACGTTCGTTATTCGTTGCTCCCGAATTATACACTGTCCAGCCTACAGGAGCAGTTGCTTGCTCTCCATTGAAAGTCCCAGCCGGTGTAACCGGGCTTTCAAAACTCGAATTGTTTATTGTCACCAAAGCAGCTTCAGCACCCATGGTCATGGCGAACGAGATCGTGAGTAGTATGCACGCTTTGGTCAGTTTTAGTTTAGTGCTTTGCATGTTAAAATATCGAGATTCTATATTTGGAAATAGTGGAGTGAGTGTAATAATTCAAGTCTAATCAATGATCTTTGAAGTCGAGTTCCTTGAGATCAAGGCACCGGCCAATGAAAAGTGAGGGCAGGTGATACTGGCTACGTTGAGAGTTTGCCCAGATATTACTCGGGGTTGCTGGGCTGATTACCTCCGGGATTTTGAATCATCTTGCGGAATGCACCCAACTGATCCTTGTTCAATATGGATTCGAGGAATTGAGCAAAATCGGCAGGATCAATTTAAGTGGAGCCAAACCAACGTCCAGATCCACGGCGTTATCGGGTTTAGGAGTTACTTGTAGTCTCTGGTTGGCGGGGTTCGGGAGTTCGCTATATCCTGCCTGCCTTTACAGGTGCCTGCACGATGCCCTCGGCGGTTTCCTTTTTCAGCCTGAGCTGGCCGCAAGCGGCGTTGATATCGTGGCCTTTTTCGATCCGCAGGGTGGTGTTGATTCCGTGGTCGGCGACCGTGTCTCTGAATGCGTAGCAGACGTCTTCGGTGGGTCTTTTCCAGTCGAGTCCCTCCACCGTATTGTAGGGGATTAGGTTGACTTTGGCGTTGATTCCCTTGGCACGCTTGGCAAGGATCGTTGCTTGCTCTAATGAATCGTTAACTCCTTGGATAAGAATGTATTCAAGGGAAATTTTCTGTTTTTTGTGTGAGCGCCAATAATGCAGCGAATCGAACAATTCCTTGATCGGCCACTTCTTATTCACAGGCATGATGATGTCGCGCACATCGTCGGTGGCACCGTGCAGGGAAATGGCGAGTCGGATCGGCACGGGGAACTCAGCGAGAGTGCGGATCTGGGGTGCGAGACCGGAGGTGGAGACGGTAACGCTGCGGGCACCAATGTTCAGCCCCCAGTGGGCGGTGATGATCTCCAAAGCCTTGATGAGGTTCTTCACATTGGCGAGCGGCTCACCCATGCCCATAAAGACGATGTTGTTGATCGTTTCTCCGGTTTCCTTTTCCACGGCTAGCATCTGGCCGATAATTTCGGCTGCGGTGAGGTTTCGGGTGAATCCTGCCAGCCCTGAGGCACAGAACTTGCAGCCGTAGGCACAGCCGACCTGTGAGGAAACACAGATGGTTTTCCGCGAGGATTGCCGACCGTTGAGGCCTTTGGATGCCGGAATGAAGACTGTTTCTACGTAGCGGCCGTCGTGGAGCCTGAATAGGAACTTGCGGGTTGTGTCCTTGGAGCCCTTGGTTTCGACATGCTGCAGGTCATTCAGGTGGAACTCCGCCGCCATTTTATCGCGTAACCCTGCGGGCAGGTTCAGCATTTCCTCGATTCCGCCGACGCGCTGCTTGTAGATCCACTCGAGGATCTGCTTCACACGATAGGATTTCTCTCCGGCATCGGTCACGTATTGCTCAAGATCTTCTTGGGAAAAACCGAGCAGTGAGTTGGCCGTAATGTCTGTGGTGCTGGACACGTCAGGTTTCTAGCACGAATTTCCGAAAACGCACTTATTTTGCGTCGGCTTTCTTTTTCTCGGGCACGATGAATGCCGCTTTCTTGAGGTCTTTTTTGATTTTCAGGAAAATCCGATGCCCATTCGCCGAGTGGGTGGGGAATCCACAGGCGAAGGAGAATTCGCCCGCCTCGTCCGGGGTAAACTCGAATTTTTCAACCTTACTGGTGGTGCCCAGGGTGTTGGGCTTAGGCGTGGTGGCGCCATCGAAATAGGGGGTGTCGCCCAGATTGATTTTACGTTCTGCGATGTCGGCCTCCACGACCATGACACTGTGGGGAACGTCGCTGTTATTACAGAAGGTGACTTTGACTTTCCAGCCGAGGGGGATCTCGTAGCCGCCCTCACTTTTGGAAACGCCATTGAAATTCATGCCGTAGTTCGACTTATCGAAGGTGGCGATGATGAAGACCTCGGCTAATTTTTTCTCCGCGTCCTGTTTGAGAAAGACAGGGTTTTTGATCTCGCCTTTCGGAAGCACGGTGCAGCAGCGGCCTCCTGGTTTTTCTTCTTTCTTAGTATCATCTTGGGCAATGGCGGATGCAAAAGGGATCAGGGTGAGTGCTGTGATGGTAAAAAGTTTCATAATAGAGTGGGGTATTGGGGTAAAAAGAATCACGCACCCCGCGAGGAGCGGAATGCGTGATGTGAGTGTGAGCGGGAATTATTTTTTATCAAGTGGGATTGTCTCGGCGCCCTCAGGTACCTTGTCGGCCTCGACCATCATCCAGAGTGCTCCGCGTGCGTTATCGGCTGGCTTGACCGGGCCACCGTAGTTGGCATGTGCGGTGGTCATGTAGATGGTGCCGTCTTCACCTGCGCCTGAGCCTGTGGGCATGAGCGAGGTGTTGAGTAGCTCCTCCATCGCCCACTTGCCGCCGGTGGTGTGCTGCATTCCCCAGACTTTTCCGGAGCCCCAGTCGGCTACGAAGTATGTGCCGTCGAGTGAGGGATACTTAGTTCCACGGTAAACACCGAGTCCGGTCACACAGATGCCTTCGCCAGCGTGGGTGTATTCTCCGATGGGTAAAACGCCTACGAGCGGGGCATTTTTGAGGCTGGCGGGGAATGGCTGGGTGCCGCACATGAACTTCCAGCCATAGTTCTCGCCGCCTTTTGAACTGGCGGGTTGGAAATTGATTTCCTCCCAGTGGTTCTGGCCGACGTCCGCGATGTAGAAGTCGCCAGTTTTTTTATCGAAGTGCATTTTCCATGGGTTGCGGATGCCGTATGCCCAGATCTCGGGACGTGCATTCGGGTGGATTTTTGCAAATGCTTCCTCGCTGACGCCGAAGAGAACCATCAAGGTCTTGGGGGTGACAAATGGGTTATCCTTCGGGATGCCGTAAGCGCGGTCGGGAGTTGAGGTATTCACATCGATACGCAGGACTTTGGCAAGCAGGGTGCTGAGGTCTTGTCCCGCTCCTAGCACGTCACCCTCCCAGCCGCCGTCGCCGGAACCGATGTAGAGATATCCGTCGGGGCCAAACACAAGCTCGCCGCCATTATGGTTCGCGTAAGGCTGCTCAATCTGCATGATGACGCGGGCCGTCTTGGGATCGGCTTTGTCGGGATTGCCCTTGTTGACCTTGTATTCTACGATGAATGAGTCGCCGTTGAACCACATGTCTGAGTAGTGGACGTAGAACTTGCCGTTTTCCTTGAACTTGGGGTGGAACTCGATGTCGTAGAGTCCCTGTTCAAGAAACGAACTGACAGTGGTGTCGGAAATATCTAAAAATGGACGTTTGAGGATTTTGCCGTCTTTTAGAACCTTGACCACGCCCTGACGCTCGCAGATGAACATGCGGCCTGTGCCGTCGTTCGCGGACGCCACGTTGATGGGATCGATGAGATCTCCAGCAACCTTGACCATGGAGATTTTGACAGGCTTGGGCAGCTTTGTTCTCCCTGGCTGGGCGACGTCTTCTTTTTTGGTAGGCACCTTAGTGGCGGCTTCTTGTGCAACGGCAGGGCTGATGCTCAGGGCGAAGCCCATGGCGGCTGCGCTGGCGTATTGGATGGCTGTTTTTTTCATAATAGTTGTGGTTTGTTAGGGTTAGAGATGATGTTTGGAGTGGACGGGTTTAATAAAGAGGTTGGCAAAAAACCCGATGACTAACAGCCCTGCCATGGTGTACATGGTGGTGTTGTAGAGGCTGGGTGTGGGATCGATGGTTCCTTCTGGGGCTATCTCCATAAGCTTCTGCACGGTCACTGTTTTTGCGGCGACAAGTTCATCGAGCTTTTCCAGAGGAGCTCCGAATTTTTCCGCGAACTTCTCTTTATTGACCTTTGATGCGAGATTGGAAATGGCGTTGGAAATCGATGCCTCACGTAACTTGGCAATGGCGACCGGGCCGAGCACTCCGGCGGTACTCCATGCCGTTAGTAATCTGCCGTGGATGGCTCCAACAAACTTGGAGCCAAACATGTCTGCTAGATAGGCAGGAATCGTGGCAAAACCACCGCCATACATGGTGAAAATAATCATTGTGGCGGCGTAGAAAGTGATGAAGGAAGTGGACATCGTGCTCGCCCCGGCATTGGCAGCAGCCCATGGAATCGATAAGTAGAGACAGCAGCCTAACACAAAGAAGATCGTGTAAGTCGGTTTGCGGCCGATCCAATCGGATATACTCGCCCAGAAGAATCTACCGACCATGTTGAAGACGGATATCATCAAGACGTAGTTGGCAAAAAAGAAGCCCTCCTTGGCGTCCGGCGAGAGCTGGGTGCCGAAGATTTCCCCAATCATCGTTTTGGCAACACCAATCACCCCGATGCCGGCGGTGACGTTCATGCAGAGCACAATCCAGAGCAGGACAAACTGCGGGGTTTTCATCGCAGCGGAAATCCCAACGTCGTTCTGGCTGATCATGCCTTTTTTTGAGGCGCCTTCGGGAGGTGACCAGCCGTCTGGCTTCCAGTCCTCAGCGGGCACGCGGTAGGCGAACGCGGCGATCAGCATCACCACGAGATAGATGAGTCCAAGCACGAGAAATGTAGTGGCAGCACCTGTATTGCCAGTGCCTACGGCATAAACTCCGGCGCTCATGCTATCGCCAAACTGGGAAACATCTGCCGCAGAGGCGACGATCACCTCCTGCTTACCGACTGCCGTTTCCACAAAACGCACGCCGTTTTCTGTCACCATGTCGAGCTGGTCGGCTTGACCAAGGAACTCAGGTGCTTTGTCGAATTTTTGCAGCAGCCAGCGTTTCAGCGGTGCTCCGATCATGGCTCCGCCGCCGAATCCCATGATAGCCAAACCCGTGGCGAGTCCGCGTCGGTCAGGAAACCATTTGATAAGAGTGCTGACGGGAGAAACGTATCCCAACCCGAGGCCGCAGCCACCAAAGACCCCGTAGCCGAGATAGAGTAGGGGTAGGCTATGCATCTTGATTCCGAGATACCCGATCAGGAATCCGCCACCCCAGAGCAGTGCCGCGGTGACACCCACGCAGCGTGGGCCAACTTTCTCTAACCACCTGCCAGCAACGGCTGCGGCCAGCCCAAGAAAAACAATCGCGATACTGAAAATCCACACAATGTGCCCGAATTGCCAGTCGCTAGCCGCCTGACCGACGACTCCAATTTCTTTCGACAGAGGCGCATTGAAAACACTCCAAGCGTAAACGGAGCCAATGCACAGGTGAATGGCAATTGATGCGGGCGGGACTAACCAGCGGTTAAAGCCGGGTTTGGCGATGATGGATTCCTTGAGTAAGAATTTGGGGATAGACATAGTGGGGGATATTCTAGCGGGGATTTGCTAGATCAGTCAGCTTGGAAAATTTCTGACGAGGATACAAGTCGTTAATTTTTCAGCCTGATCAGCAAAAGATCGAATTCGATAATAGATGACAAAAACTGGGTGAAACGTGCTTGATTCAATCCGACATTGGGTAAAGCTGTGGAACACCAATTTCTAATTACTAAAAAACCATGAGCAACATCGCCAATAACCTCGTAGAAACCGTTGGGAACACCCCACTGATCAAACTTAACAGCGTGACCGAAGGGCTCGATGCTGAAATCCTTATTAAAGCTGAGTTTTTCAACCCCGTATTCAGCGTCAAGGATCGTATCGGACGGTCAATGATCGAAGCCGCTGAGAAAGACGGTAGTCTCAAGCCTGGTGGCACGATCATCGAGCCGACATCTGGAAACACAGGCATCGCACTCGCATTCGTAGCGCGTGCCAAAGGATACCGTTGTATTCTAACCATGCCCGAAACGATGTCCATGGAGCGCCGTGTGCTTTTACGTATGTTAGGTGCCGAGATCGTTCTTACTCCTGGGCCAAAAGGCATGGGTGGAGCGATCGCCAAGGCAAAGCAGCTTGTGGAAGAAGCGGGTGAGGGCGCATTTGGGCCTAGCCAGTTTGACAATCCGGCGAACCCAGAGGCGCACAGGCAGACGACGGCTGAAGAAATCTGGAAAGACACCGACGGTAAAATTGATGCCTTTGTATCAGGTGTTGGCACCGGCGGAACGATCACCGGAGTCTCTGAAGTGCTCAAGTCACGCTGCGATATGAAATCGATTGCGGTAGAGCCTGCTGACAGCCCGGTCATTTCCGGTGGTCAGCCTGGTCCGCATAAGATTCAGGGAATCGGTGCTGGGTTCATTCCTGGCAACCTCAATACGGACATCATCGATGAGGTGGTGTGTGTGAGCAATGACGACGCGTTTGCAATGGCACAGAAGGTTGCGCAAAACGAGGGGATTCCAGTAGGTATTTCCAGTGGTGCCAATATCTGGGCGGCGATCGAAATAGCGAAACGTCCTGAGTTTGCTGGAAAGCGCATCGTCACGGTGGCTTGCAGCAGCACTGAACGCTATCTCTCGACACCACTCGCCGAAAAGGTGAAGGACGAGGTGAGTAATCTCGAGGTGGCTGAAATTTAACATCTGCTAGCTCGTGGATTCCGAGGAAATCAAGAACGTGATTCACGGCATGGGCGCGAATGCCCGTGCGGCTGCCCATGCTCTGGCAGTTCTGGATACCAATAAGAAAAATGACATCCTCCGCGCCATGGCACAGGGGCTTCGCGATCATGCGACGAGTATTTTAGAGGCTAACAAACTCGATATTTCCGCGGGTGAGGCGAATGGATTGACCTCTGCGATGTTAGATCGCTTGAGGTTAGACAAAAGTCGGCTTGAGGCAATTGCTACAGGTGTCGACGAGGTCGCTGACCTGCCCGATCCTGTAGGTGAGGTCATGAATGAATGGACGCGTCCAAATGATATCCACTACCAACAAGTTCGCGTGCCCATCGGTGTCATCGGCATTATTTACGAAAGCCGACCCAATGTCACCAGTGACGCGGCCGTGCTTTGCCTGAAGTCAGGAAATGCGACGATCCTTCGTGGCGGATCTGAAGCCATTCATTCTAACAAAGCCATCGCTGAAGCTCTTCAGTCCGGTGGTGAGTCGGCAGGACTACCGCAAAATGCCATTCAGCTCATCCCATTTACGGATCGTGAAAGCGTCAGTGTTATGGCGGGTATGGATCAATGGTTAGACGTGATCATTCCGCGTGGAGGCAAAGGTCTCATCGAGACGGTTGTGTCACTTGCCAGAATGCCTGTGATCAAGCATTACGATGGAATCTGTCATACCTACATCGATAAGGCAGCGGATCTCGAGATGGCCGTAGCGATTGCTGACGATGCCAAAACGCACAAGCCCGGCGTCTGTAACGCGTTGGAAACCCTGTTAGTTCACAACGAGATAGCTGAAGCTTATTTACCAAAAATAGCTGCCGTTTTCACAGAGAAGGGTGTGGAAATGCGAGGTGACGCCCACACGCTGGACATTGTGGGCGATGCCGCCGTGGTGGCTACGGATGCCGACTGGGATGCGGAGTATCTGGATTTGATCATCGCAATCAAGGTCGTTAGTGGAATGTCCGAGGCAATTGACCACATCAACACGCATAGCTCACGTCACTCCGACTGCATTGTCACATCCGACCAAGCGCGGGCGGAAAGCTTTATGACCCGCATCGATAGTGCCTGTGTTTTCCACAATGCCTCAACACGATTCAGCGACGGCGGAGAGTTTGGCTTTGGTGCGGAAATTGGCATCTCTACCGACAAGTTACATGCTCGGGGCCCGATGGCGTTACGCGAACTGACCTCATATCAGTATCGCATTCGTGGCAATGGTCAGATAAGGTCGCTGCACGCAACGACTTGATTATTTTCTGATGCCCACTCTGCCTGCCGATTACCATACGCACACACCTCTCTGCCGACACGCCACGGGCGAGCCTGAGGAGTATATTGATCGTGCGATTGAGCGTGGTGTCGCTGAGTATGGTATCTCGGATCACGCACCGCAGATGCCGGAGCCTTTTGATGACTGGCGCATGTCGGCGGATCAGCTCCCCGAGTATTTCGAGTGGATTGATCGAGCGCGTGGACACGCTGGTGATAAGCTCAAAGTAAGGGCGGGGCTTGAGTGCGACTGGTTACCGGGAAATGAAACCTGGCTTGAGGATTTAGCAGCGCGTTACCCGTGGGATTATATGATTGGTTCCATTCACTATCTAGGTGGCGGAGACAAGCCGTGGGATTTTGATAACCCCGCATGGCTGGGGCGCTGGGCGGAAACGGATGTCGAGCTAGCGTGGGATACCTACTGGAAAGAATATACCGCCATGGCGAGCAGTGGCTTGTTTGATATTTTGGGGCACCCCGACCTGATCAAGAAATTCGGCTACTACCCGGAAGGAGATTTGAAGAAATACTTCGTGCCTGTGATCGAAGCGATTGCCGAGGCTGACGTGGCGGTTGAGCTTAACATGGCGGGATTGCACAAGCCATGTGAGGAAGCCTATCCCTCGGTGGAATTTCTAACACTTGCGCGCGAAGCTGGGATTCCAATCACACTTTCATCCGATGCCCATGCCCCGGGAGAGGTCGCGCAAGATTTTGAGCAGGGGGTGGCTTTATTGAAAGAAGCTGGGTATACGTCTACCTGCCTATTTGAGCGACGAACTCGTGAGAGTAAAAAACTTTAATCAGGGAAGACTATCGCCCTGTTCTCGTGAATGATCGTGCGGTCGTTGACGTGATAACGGATACCTCGCGCGATGGCGTTGCGCTCGCAATCGCGCCCTAAGCGGATCAGATCCTGTGGCGTGTGGAAATGCTGCACACGCTGGACCTCCTGCTCAATGATGGGTCCGGCATCAAGATCGGAAGTGACGTAGTGACAGGTGGCGCCAATCAGTTTTACGCCACGCTCGTATGCCTGGCGGTAGGGATTTGCCCCGATGAATGCCGGCAGGAACGAATGGTGGATGTTGATGATTTTTCCGCCGAATTCTTTGCAAAACCAGTCGGGGAGAATCTGCATGAAACGCGCAAGGATAGTGAGCTCAACTTTTTGCTCTACTAATAGATCCCGGATTTGTTTGAAGCCATCGGCTTTTTTGTCGCCGTCCATCTCGATGTGATGGAAGGGGATGCCGGCGTTATCGGCGATCGTTTTGCACGTATCACGATTGCCAATGATGGATGTGATCTCAATAGGCATCTCGCCTAGTTTGGTGCGCCAGAGGATTTCGTTCAGGCAGTGATCTGTCTTGGTGACAAGCACAGCGGCACGCATTTTGTAGGGCTGGTGGCGAAAGTGCCAGGTCGCCTGAAGTGATTTACCGAGTGTTTCAAAGCCCTGGATAAAATCGCCAACATCTACGCTTAGCTTGGTAGTGTCGATTTCCACACGAGCAAAAAATTTATCGTGCGTGGCATCAGTGAACTGGGAAAACTCGACCAGGTTTCCTGAATAGTCCGCTACATATGACGAAATTTTCGCAACGATTCCGTGTTGATCTGGGCAGTCGATTTTGAGAATGAGTCCTGACATCTTGGGGGTGGTGATAGAGTGTTTGTGCCCACTCGGCAAGCAACCATCATTATTTTTCTGGCATACTACAAAATGTAGCATAAGTGGATGAAACTCGATAATCGACAATCCTTCAGTAAGTAATTAGAGTAAATTAATGCCAGTAATTAAGCACTTCATCCTCATGAGATCATTGGTAGCTTTTTGTGCCAGTCTGATCATCGTAAAGGCAGAACCTGCACCTTTAACTGAAGCAGATCGCATTGCTTTGCAGGAGCAGTTAGAAAAGATTCAAAAACAGTCGGATGAGCGCGTTGGAGGGCTGTATCGCCGAGCTTTACAAGATTACCGTAGCGCAATTAGATCCGATGATGCTGCGATGGATCTTTATCTCAAGTGTCTTGAGAAAGTTCAGTTCACTGACGAAAAGAAGAAAGCGATTGAGTTTCGTGAGTGGAAAAGGAAAAACAAAGACCGCCTCAAGTCGGGATCCATGCGCATGGCACTTCGCCAACAGCTATCTTGGCTCTTGCTCAGTATTGAGGCAGCACATCGCGACGAGGATTTGGGCGAGCTCAGTTCTAGGGCAATGAAGCATTTGGATCAGATCTTTGAACATGCTGAGACGCTCAAAGACCACAGGAGTATATTAGATCAGGATGCTTTGGGTTCCGTTTTTGCGAAAGCCTACAAGCTGAATATCAAAGTAGAAAAGTGGCCAAAGTCTGCACTCGATATCAGCGGGATTTACGAGCATGTCGTCATGCCCCAACTACGCAAACCCGGTCGGATCGAGGCACTTCGAAAAGCTTGGAACAAACGCATTGAACACGAGGGCTTGAAAATCGAAAAATGGACACGAGACGATAGCAAACGCATTGGAACAAAGAAATCGATGCGTTCATCACAGTTTGAAAAGTTTCTCTCGGAGAAACGACCAACAATGCTCTGGAAAAAAGAGATGGATTGCTACGAAGTCGGCGACCAGAGGGTAGCTGCTGTGAACATGCTCAAGCATGTGGAAACATACATTACCCACAAGGATGCCCCCGAATGGATCGAAGAATTTAAAGGACTCATTCAGCCCGAGAAGCAAGAAGGGAAATCTTCCAGCACATCGTCACAAGACTGATATTTTAACCAGCCTACTTTCTCCTAGGCTTTGCTCTTGGGAGTCGATGCTGCTTCGTGTTCTTTCTCTGCGGCTTCAAGATCAGCGCGCTCTTTGGGAATCACGCGAATGAATTTTTTCACATTCTTATCCCACTCGGCTAGAATGCGTTTGGCCCGACCGCTATCGGTGAGCTCGATGTGTTTCTCAATGAGTTCGCGAACTTTAGCGATATCTTGCTTTCGCTTGATCGGAAGTGGGGCAACCATTTCTGTGTTGATGCGTGACTGGAAACGTCCGTCCTTGTCATAAACGAAAGCTGTTCCTCCGGACATTCCTGCTCCGAAGTTTTTGCCTGTTAGTCCAAGGATCAGAACTAGGCCGTTGGTCATGTATTCGCACCCGTGGTCGCCTACGCCCTCGCAGACAGCTGTTCCACCTGAGTTTCTCACACAGAATCTTTCACCTGCACGGCCATTGATGAATAGCTCTCCACCAGTGGCTCCATACATGCATGTGTTACCAGCGAGTGAGTTCTCAGCAGGCTCAAACTTTGCGTCTTCAGGTGGCTGCACAACGATGCGCCCGCCTGCCATGCCTTTGCCGACATAATCATTCGCTTCACCGACGGCATTGATAGAGATCCCACCAGCAAGGAATGTTCCGAGTGATTGACCAGCCGAGCCAGTTAGGTTCAGAGTGATAGTTTCATTAGGTAATCCATCATTGGCATAAATTTCAGCAATGCGTCCTGATAGTCGAGTGCCAATGTTACGATCAGTGTTCACCACCTCGTAACTTAGTTTGATTGGTGGTAGATCCATCAAAGTGCCCAGATCTTTACTGCCGATCGCATTGTGAACATCCTTGATGATCTGAAGGTCAAGCGCCGGTTTCTGAATGCCGTCGTTACGCTCCATTTGGCAAATACGAGCCACCTCATCGACGGATATTTCTAGGTTTTCGGCAACAGTAGGGGCGACGTCCTTGAGCACGGGGCTTAAGTCGACGGTGTTAGCTTTCGGATGATCCGGAACCTCGCGCTGTTTAAGAAATTCAGGACGACCGATGAGATCGTCGAGTTTCCTAACTCCCAGATTTGCCATTAGGTGACGAGCTTCATCAGCACATGCGTTGAAGAAGTTGATGACCATCTCCGGAGTTCCTTTGAACTTAGCTCGCCACTTTGGATCGGTGGTTGCGATGCCAACAGGGCAGTTGTTTAGATGACAGCGGCGCACGTAAACACAGCCCATGGCGATCATTGAGATGGTGCCAAAATTGTATTCCTCTGCACCGAGTATGGCAGCGGTAACGATGTCCTTACCATTTTTTAATCCACCGTCTGTGCGCAGCGTTACGCGTGAGCGTAGATTGTTGAGCACCAGTGTTTGTTGAGCTTCCGAAAGCCCCATCTCCCATGGAAGTCCAGCGTGCTTGGTGGAAGAAAGTGGTGAGGCAGCGGTGCCGCCGTCGTGTCCGGAAATCAGGATGACGTCGGCCTCGGCTTTAGCCACACCGGCGGCGACAGTTCCCACACCGGCCTCAGCAACAAGCTTCACGGTGACCTTGGCTTTTGGATTAATTTCCTTAAGGTCGTGAATGAGCTGTGCGAGATCCTCGATGGAGTAAATATCGTGATGTGGAGGTGGAGAAATCAACTGCACTCCGGGTTGTGTGTTACGCAGTCGGGCAATGATACCGTTGACTTTGTGACCAGGTAGCTGACCACCTTCGCCAGGCTTGGCACCCTGCGCCATTTTGATTTCAAGCTCGTCCGCATTCACAAGGTAGTGCGCGGAAACACCAAATCGTCCGGAGGCAATTTGCTTAATGCGTGAGCGTGCCCAGTCGCCATTTGGATATGGCTTAAAACGTCTAACATCTTCGCCGCCCTCACCGGAGTCAGATTTTCCTCCGATACGATTCATCGCGATGGCGAGGGTTTCATGTGCTTCGGGTGAAAGTGCTCCCATGGACATGGCGGCCGTGGTGAAGCGGCGACGGATGTCTTCGATCGGCTCAACCTCATCGATCGAAATGGGGCCTGAGGATGAGGGGACAAATTCGAAAAGGTCTTTGATGGTCACCGGATGAGTCTCCAGCGTAGCCTTCACGTATTCATCATAATCCTCCTTTTTGTTGTCTTTGACAAATGTGTGGAAGTTCTTGATGACCTCTGTCGTGATAGCGTGGCGCTCGCCTTGTTTGCGGTAGCGGTTATAGCCTGGGTCACCAAGTGGGAGAGGCTTGCCAGCATTGGTGAGCTTTTTGAGTTCCTCAGCCTCGCGGCCAGTCTCATTCATATCAGCATAAGCAGCGCGGTGACGGATAACAGATTCCTCACCGATTTCTTTAAAGCCGATTCCGCCAATACGAGATGGGGCGCCGGTGAAACAGGCCTCCATGACATCTTTGCCGATGCCGATAGCTTCAAAAATTTGTGCGCCCTGATAGGAATTGAGCACGGAGATACCCATTTTGGACATGATTTTGAGTAAGCCTTTTTCCAATGCCTTGCGGTAATTGGTCATTGCTTTGCCTTCAGAAATGTCTCCACCAATTTTACCTTTTTTATCGTTTCTAACCAGATCACGAACAGTCGCATATCCCAAATAAGGACAGACTGCAGTGGCTCCGGCAGCAAATAAACAGGCAATCTGATGGGTGTCACGCGCCTCACCACACTCGATCACAAGTGAGCAGCGAAGGCGTTTTTTAACGCGGTTTAGGTGATGGTGGACAGCACCTGTGATGAGCATAGCTGCAATGGGGATACGCTTTTCAGACATAGCGCGGTCAGAAAGTATGAGGATCTTGATTTGCTCGTCCACGGCCTTTTCAGCCTCGTAGCAAACGCGTTTCACGGCATCTTCAAGTCCTTCGGCACCAGCAGAAAGATCCCATGTGGTGTCGATCACGCGGCTAGGAAATCCGTGCTCTTCCATGTCGGTGATCTTGATCATTTCCTGCTCAAGAAGAACGGCAGAATCAAGATTCAAGACACGAGCGTGCTCGGGGGTTTCAACTAACAAGTTCCGCTCAGCTCCCAGCCCCGCAGCGAGCGTCATGACTGAGCGCTCACGAATTGGGTCAATTGGTGGATTGGTCACCTGCGCGAAGAGCTGCTTGAAATAAGTTGGTAAAAGGCGTGGGTATGAAGAGAGGACGGCGAGGGGAATGTCATCACCCATGGAGAATACAGCCTCCTGCGCAGCCTTGATCATGGGAGGGAAAACCATGTCGAGTTCCTCCGTATTCACGGCGTGCATAATTTGCTGTCGCGATAACGTGATTTGATCATCTTCTTCAGCTGGTGGTTGTGGTTGCGGCGAAATGAAGTCGTGTAGCTCCAAGCGGTGCTCATCGATCCACTGGCGGTAGGGTGCCTTTTTCGCGAGCGATTCTTTGATCTCTCTGTCGAATCGTAATTCACCAGTGCTGAGGTCGGCACACAGCATTTGCCCTGGCCCAAGGCGACCAGTCCTGATGACTTTACTAGAATCGATTTTCACAGCTCCGATTTCAGAGCCAATGTAGAGCAAGCCATCATCAGTAAGCTTAAAGCGTGATGGACGGAGGCCATTTCGATCCAGTGAAGCGCAGAGTTTGGTGCCATCCGTGTAGACTAGTCCCGCAGGGCCGTCCCAAGGCTCTTGGAACGATCGGTGGTACTGATAAAATGCGCGAAGGTCATCGGAAATATCAGCATCGTCACGGAATGCCGGGGGAACGAGCATGCACATCGAGTGCTCCAGCGAGCGACCGGAAAGGGTCAGTAGCTCAAGCGCGTGGTCTAGGCTCGCTGAGTCACTTTCGTTACTGGAAAGGATGTTCTTGAGTAGATCGACGTCATCTCCCCAGACATCTGATGCAAAAAATTCCTCACGTGATGCCATCCAGTTGCGGTTTCCGCGAACCGTGTTGATTTCGCCGTTGTGGCACATCATGCGGAATGGCTGTCCCAGCGGCCATGCGGGGAAGGTGTTGGTGGAAAAGCGTTGGTGGTAGAGGCAGATCGCGGTCTCGAATTCCGGGTTTTGCAAATCGAGGTAGAATGCTTTCAACGTCGCGGGCATAGCCAGCCCCTTGTAGGAAATCAGGCGACTGGAAAACGAGGGGATGTAAAAATTCTCAATCTCCTTGGTCTCACGCTCGATACTGCGTCGGCAGAGGTAGAGCTGACGTTCAAAATGATCCGCTTCCCAGCCCTCGGGCTTTTCCATCACTAGGTGCAGAATAGTTGGCCGTGTTTTTTGAGCAAGTTCACCAAGCTCCTCAGGAGCAACGGGTGCCTCGCGCCATCCGATGAAACCGATGCCTCTGGTTCCGATTGTTTTGACTGCGAGATGCTTGATTTTTTCAATCGCTGCATCGTTCTCACGCGGCATGAAAAAGACCCCAACCGCGAGGTCAGTGTCATTTTTCACCTCAGTGCCAAGATCTTTAGCCGCCTTACGGAAAATCGGGTAGGGGATTTGACTCAGAATACCAGATCCATCACCTGTTTTCATATCCGCGTCCACAGCCCCCCGGTGAGTCATGTTGCAGACTGATTCAATGGCGAGATTGACTATCTCATAGGAGCGAACGCCATTGATATTGGCAATCGCACCCATGCCGCAGTTGTCGCGCTCGTTGTCGAAACTGTGCAGTGTGCCTGTGCTGTCGGGTGTTGATGTGTGGTAAGGATTAGGCATTTTAGAAGATATGATTTAAGTATGAACTCTGACTGGCGAAACGAAGTGGATATTCATCGATTCCGCCGCTTTCTTGGCACAGGAATAAAGCCTTGGAAGCGGGAATTGCCAAGTGCCAATTGTGGCAGCGTGCCGACTCTGGCATTCAATGTGGTTTGTTGAGAATTCAATGGATTTCAGGAAAGAATTATCTAGGATTGCTGTAATGATGACTATGGATGGCCGACTTGCACTTACATTGCTCGCACTCGCAGCGGCACTTCCTGCCCAAGCGGGAGAGTTCAATCGTGATATTCGGCCTATTTTATCGGACAAATGCTTCCATTGTCACGGGCCAGATCCTGAAACACGCGAGGAAGACCTGAGGCTTGATACATTCGAGGGTGCAACAAAGGACGGTGCTATCTTGCCCGGTAGACCCGATGAGTCCGAGTTCATGAAGCGGATTCTCCACTCGGATCCCGATGAGGTCATGCCGCCACCCGAATCACATAAAAAAGTCACTAAAAAAGAAGCGGAGTTACTTCGCAAGTGGATTGCCAATGGTGCGAAATACGAGGAGCCATGGACCTATCAGCAGCCTGTGAAAGTAGCCACGCCAAAGGTGAAGAACGTCGAGTGGCCAAGTAAGTGGGTGGATCATTTTATTTTAAATCGATTGGAAAAGGAGAATCTCACACCCTCGCCCGATGCTGACGCGGTGACTCTGGTTAGGCGGCTGCATTTCGATCTCGTAGGTCTGCCGCCCACACCTAAACGCGTGCAATCATTCAAGGCAGCGGCAGCTACGAGTCTTCAGGCAGCCGTTGATGCGGAAGTGGATTTCTTGCTCAAATCACCCCACTTCGGTGAGCGCTTAGCAATCTACTGGCTGGATTTGGTGCGTTATGCCGACACCGTGGGCTATCACGGCGATCAGCCGCATAATATTTCCCCTTATAGGGACTATGTGATCGATTCCTTTAATCGAAATATACCGTTTGATCAGTTCACCCGTGAGCAGCTCGCAGGCGATTTACTCGCCAAGCCAACTCAGCATCAGATTATCGCTACGGGATATAACAGGCTCTTGCAAACCACCCATGAGGGGGGGCTGCAGCCCGCTGAATACCGTGCCATTTACCAGGCAGATCGCGTCCGAAATGTCTCGGCTGTCTGGATGGGTGCGACGGTAGGTTGTGCTCAGTGCCATGATCATAAATACGATCCATATTCGGCGAAGGATCACTATCAGATGGCTGCATTTTTTGCAGATATCGATGATGAAGCGCATTTCAAATCGGGAACGAACTCATTGCCGACGAAGCGCGAACCTGAGATTCGTGTATTCACAGCGGACCAGGAAAAGGCGATCAAACATCTCAAGCAGAAGATCTCCGATATTGTAGGAAACAAGCGGAAGAAAATCGATGCCATTTCATCCCAAGTAAACACCCTCGCGCAGCAGCACAGGAGAGAAAGAAATGTTGATAAAAAGAAAAAACTACAGGCCAAGCTCATGGCTAAGCGCAGCGAGCTGGCAGCACTTTTGCCGGGTGATCATCTAGCCAAGTGGAAAAAACTTACTGCTGAGCATAAGAAAATAGAATCTGCTGGTCGTCTCACCATGATCACCAAGGCGCTACCCGAGCCTCGTGAGGTGCGGGTTCTGCCGCGCGGGAACTGGATGGATAACACGGGTGAAGTTGTGCAAGCCAGCGTGCCCCATTTCTTACCCCAGATAGAGAAAAACGGCAGGGCAAACAGGCTGGATCTTGCGCATTGGCTTACGGATTCTAAAAACGGCACTGGAGGGCTCACGGCCAGAGTGATGGCGAATCGCTTTTTCTATCTCTATTTTGGCACCGGTATTTCCCGCTCTCTGAGTGACTTTGGTGGTCAGGGGCAGCCGCCATCCAATCCAGAGCTGCTGGATCGGCTAGCTATTGAATTTTACGAATCAGGATGGGATATCAAGCACATGGTCAGGCTTCTAACAACATCCAGAGCCTACCGACAATCATCACTAACACCATCAAATCTGCGTGAGCTTGACCCCTACAATCAACTAGTCGCCCGCCAGTCGCGATTCAGGCTTCCAGCCGAGCTTATTCGCGATAACGCCCTCGATGTTTCTGGGCTCCTTGTGAAAACAACAGGTGGAGCCTCGGTAAAGCCGTCGCAGCCTGCGGGATATTATCGCCACCTCAATTTCCCTGTCAGGAAATACAAGCAGGATACTGGTGAAGAAGCCTACCGCCGTAGTCTCTACATCCACTGGCAGAGACAATTCCTACATCCCATGCTCAAGGCATTTGATGCACCATCACGTGAGGAGTGTACAGCGGAAAGACCTCGATCTAACACACCTGTGGCTGCGATTAATTTGCTTAATGATCCGAGCTTTGTGGAAGCGGCACGGGCGTTGGCAGAGAGAGTTTTACGTGAGGCTGCCAAGGATGATAGAGGTCGATTAAATCGGCTCTACGAAGTGGTTCTCGGCCGCGAGCCATCCGATGTCGAGCGCAAGGCGATGACTGAATTGTATAGCTACGCTAGTAAGGATTTTAAACAAAGGCCCGATGCTGCAAAAAAACTCATCGGTATAGGTCAGACGCCTGCCGATGCGACACACGACCCGGTTCTGTTAGCCTCGTGGACGACGGTCTGCCGTGCGATGCTTAACCTGAGTGAAACGACGACCCGTAACTAATTTTAAAAGCATGTTTGATCCATCAAGTAACTTCATCAATCGCCGCACATTCCTCCGCCAAGGCGGTGTTTCTCTCGGCGCTGCGGCTCTGGCTTCCCAACTTGCCAGGGCGGGTATCACAGGTGACGGTCTGCCTCATCACGCAGCCAAGGCAAAGCGGGTGATATTCCTGTGCATGGCCGGTGGGCCATCGCACCTCGAGACCTTCGACTACAAACCTGAACTCGACAAGATTTCTGGTAAGGCATTTCCTGAATCGTTCACCAAGGGGCAGCCTATCGCACAGCTTCAGGGGCAAGCGCTCAAGGCTCAGGGGCACCTCGGTGGCTTTAAGCAGTATGGGAAATCCGGGCAATGGATCTCTGATTATTTGCCTTACCATCAGAAAATGGCGGACGATATCACGGTGATCAGATCCATGGTGACGGAGCAAATCAACCACGATCCAGCACATACTTTCATGAACACGGGCACTGCGATCAGCGGCAGGCCATCGATGGGCTCATGGATTAATTACGGCTTGGGCTCTGAGTCAGAAAACCTACCAGGATTTGTGGTGCTGACCTCGGTGGGTGGTCGTAACCCTCAACCTATCGCTTCACGCCAATGGGCGTCTGGATTTTTGCCATCACGTTTTCAAGGTGTGGAATTTAATGCCGCTGGAGACCCGGTTCACTACCTCTCGAACCCAGCTGGGGTCACCAGCGCACACCAGAATGCCCTGATACGGACGATCAAACAGTTGGATTCAAGCCGGAATACCTTGGTAGATAACCCTGAGATCTCAGCCCGCATCAGCGCCTACGAGATGGCATTTCGTATGCAGACTTCCGTGCCGGAATTGACGGACTTATCCGGTGAGTCACCGAAGACTCTTGAAATGTATGGAGCCACACCGGGTGATGGATCGTATGCTTCTAACTGTCTACTTGCTCGTCGTTTGGTTGAAAATGGAGTGCGCTTTGTGCAGCTTTATCACCGCGGGTGGGATCACCACGGCGGGCTTGATAAATATATGAAAATCTGTGCTGGCCATACCGATAAACCAACGTGGGCACTGCTGACGGATCTTAAACAGCGAGGCCTGTTAGAAGATACCCTTGTTGTCTGGGGTGGAGAGTTTGGCCGCACACCCATGTTCCAAGGAAAAGGAGGCGCTGGGCGCGACCATCACATCAAGGGGTTTTCCATGTGGATGGCGGGAGGTGGAGTTAAATCCGGACTCAGCCACGGTGCGACCGATGAGCTGGGCTATAATGCCGTCGAGGATATCGTACACGTGCGCGACTTCCACGCCACGATGCTACAGCTCCTCGGAATTGATCACCACCGTTTCTCAAAAAAATTCCAAGGCCTCGACATGCGCCTCACAGGAGTAGAGCCAGCCAAAGTGGTGGAGAAAATCCTAGTCTGATCACTAATATGGGCTCCTTAAGTTAGACGGTGTTTCAGTCCTGCGCAATCACCTCCCGGCATTTTTGTCCTCCAGCGAAGTTCTTTTTGGGCTTGCATACACGTTTTTGATTGTATTTACATTATGAATCATATATGAAATTTCAATGTATCAGATAATCAAATGCACTACATCATTTTTTTCAGGGAACGATTTTACACCAAGCGATACAATAAATTACAGGGGAGGTAATCCATTATCACTATTTCCTCGGAACAAAAAACTATCATTTAGTTACATCGGCCTTTTTGTATCATTGTTGATTGTCCTTGGAGTTGGGCAGGTCGCATTGGGTCACGGTTATCACGAGCACAGGACGAGTAAGTTTACCCAGCCTGACGGAACTGTTCTGAATCTGGTCTTCCACGGATCTGAACTCTATGCGAGAGCTGAGACTGCTGACGGATATACAGTGATATTTGATTCTAATACCAAAGCGTATCACTATGCGACTCTCAGCGCCGACGGGAGTGCCTTTGTTTCGACTGGAAAAATGGCGGGCAAAGCGGATCCAAAGAGTTTGGGCCTTGCAAAAAGAGCGAAGCTCAACCCGCGCGCGCGAGCCACAAAGATCCGTGAGAGGCGTGCCGAGGTAGACGCAGTGCTCAAGGAGCGGGAACGGTGGGAATCACTCAAGAAGGCCAAAAAAAATTACCGAGCATTTAAAAAAGAGGTCAGAAAAAAGGAAAAAGCAGGGAAAAAAGGTTTTGCCGTTCCCATGGGTACGATTTTCCCTGATACGCAGATTCCAGAAAAGCCTGAGCTCGCAGAGGGTGGTGAATCGTCGGGCGAGGCCGGAGCCGAGTTTGCACCACCGTCATTCACGCTTACTGAGAATGTCGTAGGTCTAACTATTTTGGTCGATTTTTCCGATGTCCCCGGCACAGCGGTCACTCAGGCACAGGTCGATGACTGGGCGAACAAACCCAACTACACTGGCTTTTCAAACGCTGGGTCGGTTTACGATTATTTCTATGTACAGTCCAACGGCAGACTGCGATACAGCAACAACGTCACGTATTACGTTCGCGTTCCTAATCCAAAGACTTACTACGACGACACGTCCAAGGGTTCAGGTATCTGCGGGCGTCTCCTTTTGAACGATGCTCTCGATGTGCTGATTGCAGATGGCTACGATTTCACCCCGCTGACGACGAAAAGCGGTGGGAGGATACGAGCCTGCAACGTGTTTTTTGCAGGGGGCGATAGCGGTGTCTGGTCAAAAGGCCTGTGGCCGCACCGCTGGGTGCTTTCACCCCAGAAAGAAGTATCCCCCGGCATGTATGTTTACGATTACCAGATTACCGACATTGGGAATACGACCGACCTGAAGATTGGTACATTCCTACATGAAAACGGTCATATGCTGTTAGGTTACCCGGATTTTTATTCCTATGACGGCAATGCTGCCAGAATCGGGAGGTTCTCACTGATGGCGTCAGGAAACCATGCAGGCAGCGGACGCCACCCCACCAATCTGGATTCTTATATGAAGGAAGCATCTGGCTGGATGGATGTGGTCGATCTGAATAGTGCGAGCCACCAACGTTGTGCTGTGCAAGTGGATGGAAACCTTGCCTACCGCTTCTCGAACCCTTCGGAGTCATCAGACTATTTCATGTGGGAAGTCAGGGACAATACCGGCTGGGAGGGACCGTATGGTGGTGCATCAGGCAGTGTTAACCCTACTTCCGGTCTGTTGGCTTGGCATGTATACGAGGGCGGCAGCAATACCTATTCCTCGATCTTTACGGGTGACAGCCCGAATGCTGATTACAGCACGCCGTATGAACTGCTTGTGGTGGAGGCGAACCCATCCAGTAATACGACCCCGTGGTATGACGATCCGAATCCTGGAAGTAATGACGCTTTTAAATCTAGTAATAAGAGTGAAATATCTGACAGCACGACTCCGGCTCTGAAATTCTGGGATACTGACACTGATACGGGGCGCACTGTGACATCCAACTGCGAAATCCATAGTGTCAGTGCTGACGGGCCAGCCATGACCTTTGTCATTGGTTCGGGTATACCTGGGGGAAGCCCACAGGTTGTGCTTAGCAGGAAAAATATCTATGTCTCGTGCAACGAAGGTGCCAACGCTCCGATACAGACATTTAGCGTTTGTAATGGCCAGGGAGGAACGCTGAATTACAACATTTCTGATGATGCTAGTTGGATAACCACCAGTTCAAGTAATGGTTCAGTAACAACTGGGGACGATACAATCACTGTTACCTTGAATACGGCTGGCCTCAGCTCGAATAATTATACCGGAACCATTACGGTCGATGATGGTGCTTCCGGTTCAGAGACGATAACCGTCCATCTCACGGTGTTCAATCAGCCCACGCTCTCGGTGAACCCTACATCTTTGACAATGGATGGTATCGAGGGCTTTTCTGGATCGAATGCTAGCATCAACCTAAGCAATGTCGGAGGCGGATCCTGTAATTACTCTGTTAGTAAAACCCAGCCATGGCTGACACTTAGTCATACATCTGGTAGCCTAGTCATGGAGACTGACCAGATTGTAGTCACCTGCGATGCCTCCAGTCTAGCTCCTGGCGTCTATAACGACACCATCACTATTACCTCCTCGGAGGCTTCTAACTCATCGCTTACGGTTCCAGTTTCCTTTAATGTTATCTCCTCGGACATGGTCGTAACCTATCCGGACGGAGGAGAGAGTTTTGCTGGCGGAGGAACGGAAACGATTACTTGGGTTTCAAGTCTAGACGGTAGCGTGAAGATCGACCTCTACAAGGGCGGCGTAATCGATCACACTATTGCAAATAGTGAAGCGAACGACGGCAGTTTTGACTGGCAGATACCGTTTGGCACGAACGGCAGCGATTATCGTATTCGGATAACAAGCAGTGAGCAGGGAACCAAGTTCGACGAAAGCGATGCCGACTTTATCATATCCAGTTGTTCTAGTTTCGAGACCGATTTAGATGGCTGGGAGCAGGACACGAACGATGAGCTGGATTGGATTCGTTTATCGGGTTCAACTGTCAGTTCGAATACCGGGCCATCATCTGCCAGTGATGGCTTTAACTATCTTTACATTGAGGCAAGTAGTCCAAATTTTCCGGATAAAACAGCGATTATATATAAGGATCTCAATTTTGCCGGCATCAACCAGCCTTTGATGACTTTCGATTATCATATGTATGGTTCGAATATGGGAGAGTTGTATGTAGAAGTTTCAACCGATGAAGGTGCCAATTGGCTTAGTCCTGCTATCTGGTCACAGTCAGGCAACCAAGGGAATGCGTGGGTGACTGAACAAACCGTCGATTTGGGTGACTATGCCGGACAGACTGTTCGCGTAAGGTTTCGCGGGGTGACTGGAAGCGGCTGGTCGAGTGATATAGCCATCGATAATGTCTGCTTTAGCGAGGGTTCTTCCGGATCAGTACAGTTTGCTAATGCAGGGCTATTTAGTGTCAACGAAGCTGACGGTAGTGCGACAATCACCGTTGAGCGTGTGGGTGACACCAGCGCAGCAATAAGTGTTGAATTTGCCACCTCAAACGGCTCGGCAAGCGGTGATAGCGACTTTACTAATGCATCTGGCATACTCTCATGGAGCGCTGGGGATGCTACACCCAAGACCTTCACGGTCACGATACTTGATGACTCAGCTCACGAGGCAGTTCATGAAACTGTTGTATTGACGATGTCCAATCCTGTGAATGCAGCTATTGCGGGTATCAACCCAGGCACACTAAATATCCAGGAAGATGACAACAATGCACCGAATATCAGCGCTGGTTTGGACAGGGATACCGCGCTGGTGGGTTCTGTCCCTTGGACTCCATCGACAATAGTGACAGAACTCTGGCTAGATGCGAATGATGCGTCTACGCTAACAACGAGTATTATCGATGATGTAGTTAAAGTTCAGCAATGGAATGATAAAAGCGGCAATGCAAGGCACGCGTCGCAGTCGAATGCTGGATCAAGGCCTACGAGCGGTGCCAGAACGATTGGTGGCAAAAACATACTCGGGTTTGCGCAATCTAACAGCCAGTTTTTGAACCTGCCTGCGGTTGACGTAATTGGCAAAGAGATATGGTCTGTGTTTATGATCGATAACTACGCTGCGTCTAGTTCCCAGTTACTCCTCGGTGCAGGTGGCAACGTGCAGATTGGCATCAACTCATCCTCTCAGAACATGAGGCTGTGGAAAGCATCCAACCCTTACTCAGGTGACAGTAGGAGTACCACAACAATTGCCCAATCTGCGCCGGCAGTTGCGGGCTGGTTGGCACACCTCGACACTAAAAAGTTTTCCATCAATGGAATTCTTGAGACTACCAGCAACAACTACACCAGTGGTGGCATGTCTCCTACCTACGTTGGTCGCGGCCAATATGCTTACATTGACGGTGCTATTGGTGAAATAATTATTACAAATGGGCAGCTCACTACAGATGACCGGCAGAACATGGAGGGCTATCTCTCCCATAAATGGGGTCTTGAGTCGAACCTGCCGCCCAGTCACCCCTATAAAGGTCAATCACCTGGCTCCGCTATGAATGCCTCTGTCACAATCAATGATGCCAGTGCGAGTGATGCGGATGGCGACCTGCTGACGTACACATGGAGCCAGGTCAGCGGCACGGGAACTGCTGTGTTTGATGATGTGAACGTTCTCAATCCGTCGGTAACCTTCACAGAGAAAGGAGACTATGATCTCCAGCTTAGCGTATTCGATGGTTATGAGACATCAACTTCTGTTGTTACAATAACTGTCCTCACTGCCTATGAGAGCTGGTCCGGTCGTTTACCAGTTGACCAGGACGCTAACAAGGACGGCGTGTCCAATGACATAGCGTGGATTCTTGGTGCTGCAAATCCTTCAGCAAATGCAACAGGCTTGCTGCCCAAAATTGATAGCACATCCGATGCGAATTATTACATCTACAACTACCGCCGCAGTGATCTTGCGAATCTAGATTCGGGAACCATAATTGCCATGCAATACGGAAACAACCTGTCCGGATGGACTACAGCGGTACACAATGGCACGGATGTTATCATTGAGCAGTTTGACGACGATTACGAGGCGGGCGTCGACAGAGTGGAGGTGAAGCTCAGAAAAACGCTCGTCACTGGTGACAGGTTTTTCGCCCGACTTTACGTGCATGTCACTGAATAGCCGGAGACGTCAAATTTTTCCCGAAAGAAGGATGACAGCTGAAAGTCCAATCGTAATGAGGTAGAGCACCATCGTGATAAGGATCATGATGCCCATTTGTTTCCAAAATGCTCTTTGGTGTGCGATGGCTTGCTCGAGATCCTCGATACGATTACTGACTGTTAGCCGGGTAATCGATTTCTCGTAGCGAGACAGCCGGATCGATGGAATGATAAATAAGATCGCAAGAATGAGGTAAAACACGCCGAGAAGTATGATCTGATGATCGTGGAAATGCCCAAGCATTTTTCTGATCGTGATGACATCGATGATGATGACAAAAAGCGCGGTGATGTAGCCACTCAGGCTGCAGAATTTAACCCATGGACGAGTGCCACGCAGATGCTCGACAACTACCGGCGGGGCATCACTTTTCCCTTCTTGATCATGCAAGGGCACACCGACATCGGTGATGGGGCTTTGATAAGGATTCTCTGGCACGAAGTTAGATTAACTGATTTTCAATCAGTTTGACATTTCCATCTCAGGAAAAAAGTCGATAGTCCGAGCGTCCACCCGTGAGGCAGGATAATGAAGCCAATGAGTAGTGAGGAATTCCAGCCAGCCGGTGAAGTAGCGGCAGACGAACCACAACCGGGTGCGGGCGAGCTGGGAGGTAAGCTCGCTGGGCTTTCCTTGTCCAAGCAGGTGCTTGCTCTAGCGCTCTGGCCGTTTCTCCAGAATCTAATGGGCGTGGGTGTTGGCTTTGCCGATATGATGATTGCGGGTCGGATGGAAAAAGGGGAGTCCGGTGCGGCGATCATGGATATGATTGGTGCGTCGATGTACTTGATGTGGCTACTGATGATCCTCCAAGGGGCGATGGGAACAGGTGCTATGGCGCTGGTATCACGATCTACCGGGGCGCGTGATATGAAGTCGGCTAATCTAGCACTTGGCCAATCGCTTGTGTTAGGCACAGGGACTGGCCTGATCAGTGGCGTGCTCATCTGGCTGATTGTGCCGCATATGGGTCAATTTTTCGGACTGAGTGATTTGGCGCAGGAGTATCTAACCGACTACATGAGGATGGGCTGTCTGCTCGCTCCATTCAGTGGAGTGCTGTTTGTGGCGAGTAGCTGTTTGCGTGCTTATGGCGATACTATGAAGCCTTTCTGGTCGATGTTTCTGGTCAACGTGGTGAACATCGGCGCGAGTCTTTATTTTGTCTATGAGCTTGGCTGGGGAGTGAAGGGACTGGCAGCGGGGACGGTGATTGGGTGGGGGGCTGGTGCCATCGTTATTCTCTGGTTTTTGCGGCCTAACAGTAAATTGCGTAGACGGGCAGGGGACGATGTGCCCCTTGAATTACGTGCAGGTAACTTGCGCTATGATATGCCGATGCTCCGGCGAATTTGGAACGTGAGCTGGCCATCAATGATCGAGATTATGGGGATGTGGTCGGTGCACGCAATCGGGGTGTATTTCATCGGCACTTTGAAAAGCGGCACCATGGGAGCGCACGCGATGGTTGTTAGACTTGAGTCGGTCAGCTTCATGCCAGGATTTGCATTAGGCATGGCTGCAAGCACGCTGACAGGGCAGTATCTGGGTGCTAAAAATCCAGAAATGGCGAAAAAGGCGGTACGTTTTTGCTGGCTCGTCGCCATCGTTGCGATGGGCGGGACTGGTTTGCTTGTTTCTATTTTTAATACAGAGTTTCTCGCCCTGTTTGGCGATCCCAGCTCAGAGCAATTTCAAATCGCAGCCCCGGTGATCCGTGTGGTAGGACTGATGCAGGCGGTAAACGCCACTATGATGGTGATGAAGATGTCAATGCGTGGTGCAGGAGATACACGGACGGTGACTGTCTATTCTTTTATTTCCATGGGAGTGATCCGCGTCGGGCTGCTTTGGGTTCTGATGAAGTGGTTTGATCTTAGTCTGTTAGGTGTCTGGCTTGTGATGATGGTCGATGTAGTCGTGCAGAGTATTATTTTTGTCCGTCTTCATCTCAAGGGCGACTGGCTTAAGAGAGAAGTTTAAACGTGGCGTGACATGATTCTTGCTTGCCGAAAGGTGGGGGATTGAACGAGTCTACATGCATGCAATTTTCAAACGTCACAGCCGAAGCCAAAGCAAATGTCTACTTTGATGGAAAAGTCGTCTCTCATGGTGTTACCCTTGAGGACGGAAGTACCAAGACATTCGGGCTGATTTACCCAGGTAGTTATCACTTTAGTACCGAGAAAGCGGAGCGTATGGAAATTACCGATGGCAGTTGCCTTGTCACACTTGATGGTATTGAGGGTAGTGACAGTTTCACCACAGGGGAACACTTTGATGTGCCAGCGAACTTAGGTTTCACCATCGAAGTGACTGATGGTATTTGCCAGTATGTTTGCTCTTATATTGAGTCTTAGCTGCTAAACAGTGCGGTCTAACATTACCCATGCGTATTCTTTGGCGATTTGGTCTTCGATAGGAATCTGTAAATCACTGGGCAAAACGCCCCAGGTGTATGTTTCTATTTCAAAGTGGGTGCAGAATTCAGGATTTTCACCCAAGTAGGCTAACGCCTCTGTGGCGTGGCTGTTCGTAGAGCCGAGGGGTTTTTCGGGTTCTGAGTAGAGTGGGATATGGAAGTGCACGCGTGCCGCGTGCAAGTTTTGAATGTTGAGTTTTGAATGTTGAGTGAGGAAATCTGGCAGATCTTTGAAGCGTGTTAGAGATTGGTCTTTGTGTTGGACGATTACCTGATGGAGGTACGTCGGTTCGTCAAAGGCTTCGATTTTTTTCAGAGCTTCTTCCGATGTCGGATTGAATTCTAACGCAGAAGAGAGGTGGACTTTGGAGATGCGCAGTCCGGCGCTTCTTAGAGCATCGAGTGATTGATAGCAGTCGTCGAACTCGAGAGCGAAGTGGCAGGTGTCGTAGTTGATACCGATACGGCGTTTGATGAGTTCTGGGTCGCTCACGGTATTTAGGAAACGATCAAAAAACGCGAGGGTTTCCTCCGTGTTCTCAAAATGCCCCAAGGGCTCGGGCTCTAGACCGAGGTGTAGATCGCGGCCATATTCATCCGAGAGTGCCTCAATGTAATCGGCGCAGGCCTCGAGATTCTTAAAAATAGCGGATTCGTCGGCATTGAACTCCTTGAATGATCCGGGTAGCGTGGAGACTGATCCATCAACACCCTCTGGGACAAGTTGTGCGATAATCTTGAATAAGTCCTTGGTGTAATCGAGCCGCTCCTGTGATGCCCAGTCCGGCTGATAGACTTTTTCCTTCACACGTGTGCCGTGAAATGACCCATAGGGAAAGCCGTTGATGGTGAAAACGTAGCAATTTTCCTGATCAAGCCATTGCTGGAAATTGGGTAGGTTTTCACCTTCGAGTAATTCTTTCGCAGCGATAGCGGAGAGGCGCAGGCCGATTGCATAAGGTTGTGCTCCAACCTTGTCGCGCACTTTGAGTGTGTGATTCGTGAGTGCTTCTAACGTCTCGCCCCAGGTCTCGGCGGGGTGGATGTTCGTGCAGTAGGCGAGGTGTGCGTTTCGGAATTTCACAAGGCTTCTACGTTACGAATATCAAGAATCTTTACAAGATCGGCGAAAGGGTCTTTGAAGAAAAGAACAGCGTGTCGACCGATGATTTTAACTTCGATCATACGGCCGCGAGGGTCAGGCTGTGCGTAGTCGCCCAGTGTCTCAGTTGGGTTGGCTTCCAGTCGATTCAGAAAGCCGATCAGACGTTCGTGATTTTTCAACTTTCTCAGGCTGTCTGCAGCGTGAGAGTGAAGGTAGACTGTCGTCATTTTGAAATGGAGTCCTGAGCTTTATTGAGTGTCTCCCAGTTCTCAGGATCGGCATCTTCGATTCTCTGATGAATCGCAGGCATCACCAATTGGTTGCGCTTGAGTCGCTGCATCAGCAGGAAAGCTGCGAGATGATCCTGCTCGGCATCAGTGAGCTTGCCGATGCTTTCCTTAAGCTGCTCGAAATCAGGATTATCCATCGAGTGAAAAATTCTTTGATTGGGCGAGGAATTGAGCCGGATTTTCATACACGACTTTGTGGATGAGCTCGCGAGTGTGCTGACGTTTTTTCATTTCCTGAATGCACTTAGGCACAGCGAGAGGGTCCGAAATACCCCAATCGCATGCGGAGTTCATCCAGATGTTTTCCATGCCAAAGTTTTCCAGCATATCAATGGCTCGGGCGGGCGTGCACTTCGATTCAGGGTAGAGTGTCATGCCAGCCCAGAAACCAGCATCTAGAACCAGCCCAGCAGTGTGTTCCTCAACGTGATCGACAATCACACGTGCCGGATCGACATTCGCGTTTTTGAGCGCATCGAGGATCAGCTTGGTGCCCTTGAGCTTGTCCTCAAGGTGGGGAGTGTGAATGAGGATTGGAAGATCGTATTTCTTGGCGATTTCGACGTGTTCCTCGAAGATAGCTAGCTCGCTGACGGTGTTTTTATTCAGCCCAATTTCTCCAATGCCAAGAACGGTAGGAGCGTCCAGGAAGTCTGGGATAAGAGCCATAACTTCACGTGCGAAACCTGCATCCTCAGCTTCCTTGGGGTTGATGCATAGCCAGCAGTAATGCTTGATACCAAACTTGGCTGCACGCGCAGGTTCATACTCGGTGAGTTGGCGGTAGTAATCGTGGAATCCCTGAGGTGAAGAGCGATCAAATCCCGCCCAGAAGGCAGGTTCGCAGATGACTTCACAGCCAGCGATGGCCATGGCTTCGTAGTCCGCCGTCGTGCGGCTGACCATGTGTGCGTGAGGTTCGATATACATGTAAGTGAAAAGAGATAAGTGAGAAGTTTTCAGTTCGAAGTCTTACCATGGGCTCCGAAGGCACCCTGGATTGTCGCTTTCGGGATCGGCTCCTCTGAGTGGTCAGAGAGCGCCTCAAGCACGGCTTGAGCGCGGGGCACATCGCCGGGGTTTTGCATGGCCTTGAGTGCCTGGTGAAAGCCTTCGAAACGGAAGTCGGTGTCGCCTTCATGTCGGTCGATCCGATCAAGAAAAGCGGCGATGTCGATGAGCTTGCATCGGGCGTCCATGAAGTAGAGGTCGAGAATGTCTTCCTTGCTGGGCATGGATATAAGATAAGCCTCAAACTCTAAAATCCAAACTCCAAATTCAGTTTCCAAATTCTAAATTTCGAGATAGAACAAATGCATGAGCGAACAAGCAGCAAATGATCTGGGAGACCAGCCACTCGATGAAATGATGAAGTCCTGGGGGCTTGAGAATCACGATCTGGTCGAGGTCTCCACGGAGCAGCTAACGCACAAACAAGTTCAGCGTGCACGTAAAGGGCGGCGCCTGACCTTGAAAATGATGCAGAAAGTGACCCGAGCATTCAATGTGGCTATCTGGCACCGCTTAAGCGATGAGCAGAAGGAGACATATTATGAATACATGCACCGTGATGTTTTTAATTACGCAAAGGGATACGATGCCGGATGGCAAGATCCCAACGCAGCACTGGCACAAGAAATAGGAAAGTGATCATCTCATGCAGGTCGATTATCTGATCATCGGTCAAGGACTCGCTGGAAGCGCACTGGCGATCGAGCTGCTCCGGCGCGAGCAGAGAATACTGGTGGTCGATCGACAAGATAAAGGTGCATCATCGCGGGTAGCTGCTGGTTTAATCACTCCATTAACTGGTAAGGGGATGAATCCGGCGTGGCGACAGCGCGAGTATCTCGAGATTGCCAAAGAGTATTACCATCAGCTCGAACAAGAGAGTGGCAGGAAGCTGTTTCATCCGTCGCCCGTGGTGCGCGTTTTCCAGGCAGAAAAAGAACGTGCCAAGTGGGAGAGCAAAAGACAGGATTATGATGAATGGGCATTTGATACCAACGAGCCAGATGGGGCTCTTAAAAAAAGTGGCCAAGGCGCTATCGAGATGCCGGATGGGGCATGGCTGGACACCCTGGCTTATCTGCACGTTATTCAGGATCGGTTAGTCGATGCCGGAGCGTGGCGTGAGGCGGATTTCTCCGAGGATGAGGTTACCTTTCCTGATGATCAGGTGCAGTGGCGAGGTGTGACCGCCAAGAAAATCATTCTCTGCCAGGGTGCTTACGGTCTAGCAGGTGTCTATGGCTACGAGGGCTATTTCAGTCATGTGCCGCACCGAAGCGCCAAGGGTGAGATCCTCAGCGTCTGGATCGATGGTTTGGACGATGGTAAACGATACCATGCAAACGGCTGGCTGGCACCGAGAGAAGGGGGAGTCTGGAAAGCTGGAGCAAATTACAATTGGAAGGATCTGGACTCGATGCCCACTGAATCAGGAAAGAATGAAGTGCTGGATAAGTTACGCTCATGGGTGGACAGCGAAAAAGTCCCAATGGAAGTCATCGATCATGAAGCGGGAATTCGACCGATTATTCGAAATAGTCGGCCAGTCGTAGGTTTTCATCACGAACACCCAAATCTTGGTTTTTTCAACGGTCTTGGATCGAAGGGCACTCTGATGGCTCCAGCTATTGCAAAACACTTCGCCGAATATTTATGTGGTAATTCTGAGTTGGATAGCGAGCTGAGCTTGGGCTGTTTTTTAGAAGTGTAAAAGACTCTAAACGAGCTGTTTATATATTTTTCAATATGCCGAGTCAGGCTCGGCTTCGCGTAGTCATTTAAAAATTGTGCTGGTTGATTGTCTTCATTAGCGTTTATTGTTCATCTCGAAAGAAACGATTCTTATTTGAGCTCCTAAATTATTCATTAATGAAAAGATTACTCCTCAGTTTTGCTATGCTAACAGGTCTGTTGGGTCTGAGTTTACTTCAGGCAGCCAAGCCCAATATCGTCTTTATATTTGTTGATGATATGGGCTACAGCGATATCGGCTGTTTTGGTGGTGAGATTGAGACACCTGAAATCGATAGTTTGGCTGACGAGGGGATTCGCCTGACTAATTTCCGAGTTACGCCAATGTGTGTTACCTCACGCGCCAGTCTGTTAGCTGGCATGGAATACAGTGCTGCAGGCTATGGGAATATTAACAACGGATTGAGCTTCGCACATTTACTCCGGGATGCGGGTTATCACACCAGTATCACAGGGAAAGTTCATGCCTTCGGCACGCTGAGCACACATCCTACACAGAATGTATCGACTGATTACGGGTTTGATAGGTTTTTTGGATTTCGTGCAGGAGCTACTGATAACTTCACAGGCTCAGTGAATCCTTCTCTGCAGAATCCATCTGAGAGCACGTGGAGGCTAGATAATGCCGACTACACAGGGATCAATTCCGCGACTTTTTACGCGACTGACGCGATTACGGATTTTACCATCACATTCATCGATGAGGCGATTTCTCAGGGTAAACCGTTTTTTACCTGGGTGTGCTATAATGCTCCTCATGGCAAGTTGCAGGCACCTGAGGCTGATGTAAGGAAATATTATGACAACGGAGTCTATGATTCGGGTTGGGAAACTCTGCGTAAGGCTCGGTTCGCTCGCCAAAAAACACTTGGGATAGTGCCACAGGACATGCAACTTGCGAAAATGGGGCCTGAGGTGCCTGATTGGAACAAGCTTCCTCAGACGTCATCTGATGCATGGGTATTACAGAAGGATTTTGAGACGCTTTGTATGTCGGCTTATGCCGCTATGATGGATAAGGTGGATCAAAATGTGGGTAGGATTGTAGCTCACTTGAAGAACCCTGATGGTGATACTAATACTGCCGACTCTGTGTTCGACAATACGCTGATCATTTTCTGTTCAGACAATGGTGGTGCCTATGCGGGACTCTACACTGATCGCAACGCACTTCCATGGGATCGCAGTTCTTCAGCAACATTTAATACCAACTACGGGTGGGGTGCATTGCAGAATACGCCATTCCGTTCCTACAAGCATTCTGGCTACGAGGGTGGTATTCGCAGCCCTTTCGTGGCGCATTGGCCGGATGGAATTAGTTTGCCTAACGGAACTATCCTGCATCAATCGAGTAATCTTTGGGATTTTTACCCCACTTTTCTTGAACTTGCCGGCACATCGTATCCTGCGACGTACGGTGCTTACGGAAGCACTCCCACAGCTACCAAACCACTCATGGGCGAGAGTATTGTGCCTCTTTTTACAGATGCATCATCATCCGCAGGGACAGATTTGTTTATTTCTCACTTTGAAACACGATCCAAAGCGCTGATAGAAAATAATTGGAAAATTGTCCGTTATGCTGATGGTCCATGGGAGCTTTATGACATGGATGCCGATCCAGATGAATCTGCGGATTTGGCCTTCAGCTATCCATTGGTTAGAGATAGCCTGATCGCGCAATGGGATGCTCATTTTGCAGCGAACCCACCCCCGGGCGCGTCGTGGAATTTGCCGACAGGTAGCAATTACCGGAACTGGGGATTTGATAGAATTCGTACCGGACTTCTGACATCCATTCCTGAATACATGGCAACGAATGTGCCGCTCGATACCAAGCTTAGCTTCACTTTTAAGGGAGCGGTGAATTTCTCAGGAACGGCCGGAAAGAAAATCCGTCTTCAGCGCTACGGCAGTCCTGAAATCCTGTGGGAAGCGGATCCTGAGGTATCTGATCCTGCACAGGGAACTACGAGTATTACGTTCAACTCATTTCCAACACTCGATGCTAACACCCATTACTACATCACATGGGATAATGCGTGGGCGTTTTATAATGATAATGGCACTCAACGGGCAGTGAATCAGATCAACGAGGCGGCATTCGCTTTCCGCTTTAAAACGGCATCAACCTACGGTGAAGGTATTGCCGAATCTTTGACGGTCGCTCCCGGCGGCACCGCACTGCCAGGCGATGACAATACAGGGAACGGCGTGCCCGATCTTATGGACTTCCTTCTCACTGATGGAGATCCCGTGAATCAGCCTGAGATCGCTGTGAGCTTTGATGAAAGCACATCGCCTCATACACCTATCCTAACATTTAAGTCCCGGGACAGCACCAGCAACCATAGCCTGTTCATCGAGTATTCTCCTGATCTAGTCACCCCGTTCACATCAATTTTCTCGATCACAGGAAACACTCGATCTACGTTAGGAAATGCTGTTGCTAGCTATGCAGCGAGGGACAGTGGTGATGGGACAGATTACACACTCAGATTGGATCCTTCCGTCGTGGGTTCAAACCGAATGTTCTATCGAGCCAGAGCAACCCAGTCGGGAGAAGTCCCTCTGGGTATTTGGACATTCCGTGCAAGTTCCATGGCGCCAGTCAAGCTATCGGCTCTCTGCACTCCACAAGCTGCCACCTTAGCACAATCGAATTCTGGGATTATTGACAGTGCTGCTGGATTCAGTTTTGCTGATCCAGTTATTTCATGGGCGGGTAGTCAGTTACCCAACAGTGGAATTGGCACGCAGATCCAAACCGCAATTGTAGCAGATCAGGCTATGGAGGTGACGCGCATTACCTATAGCGGTTACCTTTGGAGCGATCGTGCCACAGGCAGCGTAACGAATGTGGATGCTGATGTCGTTGCATGGTTCAACAACGCACTGGATTCTCCCGGAATCGTAGGAACTCGTCAGATTATCGTCGGCGGCAGCGGGGGAACACTGCTCGTGCCTTTCCAAGTGAGCTTTCCGATCAACGGTAAGAGCTTAAATATAGGCGATAAGTGGGATCTCAGACTCAGACTTCAGGATGGAAATGGAAACACCTATACCATTGACCAAGAAGGATTTGGCATTGATGCCGTGACTATTTACGGCAAAGAGTGACCTTAGTAGGAGGCACTTTCCTAACTGATTTATCACCAGTGCAATAAATGTGATATTTGATTTGACACCAGGGCACTTACATCGTTTCATTCACACATCACTTACTCCGTTTCTTACGGTGGTGATCCCACATGATTTTGCCCAAAGATATAAATCACACACTAACATAATGAAAAAACTAAACACATTATCACTCGCGACTATTGCGCTGGCTGCATTGACACCCTTGTCACATGCTGCTCTTGTTCACGCTTATGAATTTAATACTTTGGCTGATACCGAAGGCTTCTCCACTGACACATTAAACGTTAGTGGATTGACCGCTGACGGTGATTCACTCAACGGAACAGCTACGAACAATGATCCACAGCTCAAAATTAACGGAGCAAGCCTGAGCCCGACAGTTGGTGAAACTTGGACAATGCTTGAATTCCGTGTTCGGGAAGTACGTCTTGCTGCACACGGAGCAGGAGAACCTACAACCGCAGACGAGCTTCCTTTCAATGGCACTGGTGTCATTCTTGGAACTGTGGCTGCTCCTGCACCAACAAATTTCACTGCTGGTTTTTCAGGATCAGCGCTGGATGGGAGTGGTTTTTCGACAGTCACGCTCGACATCAGTGCTTTTGGAAGCAAAACAATCACTAATTTGCGACTCGATCCTATTGGTGGGGCATGGTCAAACTCCAACTCGGAAACAAATGGCAACTCGTTTGAGGTAGATTACATAAGGTTTTACGATACATCAGTCGTGCCCGAGCCATCATCCGCTGCTCTACTAGGTCTCGGTGGTCTTGCCCTGATCTTGCGTCGTCGCAAGTAACGGCCGGCAAGCCTTACAAGTTAACTTTTCCAGGCCCGCTCGTTTTGAGCGGGCTTTTTTTACATCAAAATAGAGCACTCTAGGATTCCAATATGGGGCTCATGGCCTAAATATCATCGGGTGGCTATTGAACATATCATCTCGACTCGTCTAATCGATCAGGCGCATTCGATTGTGAGCCGTCTTGTCCGTGAAGGCGATTCGGTAGTCGATGCAACGATCGGGAATGGTCACGATACTTTATTTTTAGCAAATTGTGTGGGGCTCAATGGACGTGTTATCGGATTTGATGTGCAGGAGGAGGCGCTGCGAGCAACCCAGCAAAGACTTTTCGACGCAGGTATTTCTGAACATGCTTTTGAGTTACATGCGGTTAGTCATGAGCGGATGAAAACTTACCTGACTGATGAAATAGCAGCAGTGATGTTTAATTTAGGTTATCTCCCGGGCAGTGATAAAGTGACCATCACGCAGGCTGAGACCACATTACAGGCACTTGATGCTGCGTTGAGGTCATTACGCGCTGGAGGTGTGCTGACTGTGATGTGCTATCCCGGCCACGACGGCGGAGACAGCGAGGCCGAGGCAGTTAGGGGATGGTCTCAGGGCATGTCTGATCTAGGGCATGCCATCGATATTTATCGACGAGAGGGAAGCCGCTCGACAGCACCATTTCTGATAACGCTTCAGAAACAGCCATAAAAAACGGGCAGCCTCCGTGGGAAGCTGACCGTCTCGGTTCAATGAATCGTTTTATTCTTAGTAAGGCTTACCTTCGAGAGCCTTGACCTCTTTGATAGTCATCTTGAATGGCTTAAGTGTAGCTGCGATCTTTTCCTTGTCCATTGCACCAGCTTTGGCGAAGTGGAGGGTAATTCCGCGGTTAACGTAAGCTCCTGTGATACCATCGATTTTTTCTAAGGCCACACGGGCCTTTTCGTTGGTGTCTGATCATCCGGTGCCGGTGACAGCGAGGACGTATGCCGCCTCTGGAATCACGACGTCGGTTTTTGCAAAGGAACCTAGGCCGAGACCTTTGGCTTGGAGAGCCGCTTTGGTTTTTGCTTCGTCAAGAGCTTTGCCTTCCTCCATGACAACCGTAGCACGGAGTCCTGAGAGAAGAATTTTCTTAACGCCGTCTTGGGACTTGATGGCCAAACTGGCCTTTTGGGCAACGCCTCATCCCTTACCCTTTACATTGACAACGTAAACGGTGGCTGTGTTTTCTGCGGCAGCCTCAGCGGCTGGTTTCTCCTTGGTGGTTGCGTCATTTGCTAGCACGGGTAACACGGTAAACCCGAGCGCGGCAAGTGCAGACGCTAGTATTGTTGTAGTTTTCATGGTGAAATCATCCTTATGTTAAAAGGATTACATGTTACTACATCCATTTTAAGCATCCTGCAAGGAGTAGAGTCAGTTTTTTCAATCTTTTTTGCAGCTAGAGACAGTAGCTAAGAGTTTTCTTGAATCTTATTCTGTCTCCACGATCATGTTGATTTCTACGGAAACGTTCAGAGGCAATGCTGCAGCACCCATCGCAGTGCGGGAGTGGATGCCTTTGTCGCCGAAAATTTCCACCAGCAAATCCGAGCAGCCATTGATGACAGCTGGGTGCTGATAGAAATCGGGTTCCGAATTAACAAATCCTCCGACGTTGACGATACGAGAGACTTTATCGAGATCTCCAATTTCCTCCTTAACAACGGCGAGTCGGTTCAGTGTGATAATGCGAGCCGCTTCCTGAGCGGTTTCCAGCGAGGTGGCTGTGGGCACTTTTCCAAGATAGGTATCATCGTCGAGAGGCGGGATGCCACCTGCGAGAAATAATAGATTTCCGGAGCGCACGCAGTTTACATATGAGCCAGCAGGGGCTGGTGCTTCGGGTAGGGTGTGGCCGAGGGCTTGGATACGGGATTCGATGTTCATGTTGTTGGACAGGATGTTTGGGGTGGTGGTGCCTGCGGCGCTAGACAGAATTAACAGAATTTTTCAGAATTATTTTGGCTTGGGTGTATATTCCCATTCTGTTCATTCTGAAAAATTTTGTTAATTCTGTCAAAATCAGGTTTTCTGGTTGAGTGCAGCGGCTATGAAGCCTGCAAAAATAGGGTGGGGATGGTTGGGTTTGGACTGGAATTCGGGGTGAAACTGCGCACCAATAAAAAACGGGTGGTCTGGAATTTCGACGATTTCTACCAAACCCTCAGGTTTTGATATGGCGCTTATCTTAAGACCAGCACTCTCTATCTGCTCGCGGTAGGCAGGGTTGAACTCGTAACGGTGGCGATGGCGCTCGGAAATGGTGTCTGTCCCGTAGAGCTTCTCTGCGACTGTGCCGGGGAGGACGCTGGAATCGCTGGAGCCAAGACGCATCGTGCCGCCCATGTCCTCAATGCCTTGCTGCTCCTCCTGAAGCGAAATCACAGGGTGGGCTGTGTTTTTATCAAATTCCGTTGAGTTGGCTTCTTCGAGACCGCAAACATTGCGGGCGAATTCGATGGTCGCGATCTGCATTCCCAGACAAATACCAAAGAAGGGGATGTTCTGTTCCCTGGCAAACTTCGCCGTGAGGATTTTACCTTCCGTGCCACGATCGCCAAAGCCACCAGGTATGAGGATGCCGTCTACGCCATCGAGCTGCGATGCGGCACCTTTTTGCTCAACCTCCTCTGCATCTACGCGGCGGAAAATGACCTGGGTATCGTGCGCTGCTCCCGCGTGAGTGAGGGATTCGTAGATCGATTTGTAGGCATCCATCAGTGAGATATACTTGCCCACCACAGCGATCGTGACCTCGTGGGACGGGCTGATGATGTGATCAACAAAATCCTGCCACTCATGGAGGTCTGGTGTTTCAGATTCGATACCCAGACGGTCTGTGACCAGGCGGTCGAGTTTGTCACGTCTCAGATCAAGCGGGCACTCGTAGATCGTGTGTGCGACATCGCGGAATGCGACGACGTTCTTTTGCTCGACGTTACAGAACATGGCAATCTTGCGGCGGTTGTCTTCGTCAAGATCGTGCTCAGTTCTACAAACGACGATGTCAGGTTGGATACCGATTTCCCGTAGCTTGGCAACGGACTGCTGGGTCGGCTTGGTCTTGATTTCACCGGCGGCTCTTATTTTGGGCAGCAGAGTGACGTGGATGAAGCAGACGTTGTCGCGCCCCACATCGAGGGAAAACTGGCGCAGCGCCTCCAGGAACAGGTGTCCCTCGATGTCACCGACCGTTCCGCCAATTTCAGTGATGATGACATCGGCATCGGAGCGCAGTGCCACATCATTGATGCGGGCTTTGATTTCATCCGTGCAGTGCGGGATAAACTGGACGGTCTTGCCCAGGTATTCGCCCTTTCGTTCTTTGCGGATAACGTTTTCAAATACCTGACCAGACGTCAGGTTGTTGAAGCTTGTCAGGGTGCAGTTAGTGAAGCGCTCGTAGTGACCGAGGTCGAGGTCTGTTTCCGCACCGTCATCAAGGACATAGACCTCGCCATGCTGAAATGGCGACATAGTACCGGGGTCGACATTAAGATAAGGGTCAAACTTTTGCAGGATCACTGAAAGTCCCCGGTGCTCAAGAAGTGTGCCGAGCGACGCGGCGGCTAGTCCTTTCCCGAGGGAGGAAACGACACCTCCGGTGACAAAAATATACTTGGTAGGCTGGGGCATTTGAATTTTGAGTGTTGAGTTTTAAGTTTTGAATTATTGGAGCAAGCTTTCGATTTGTCGGGCTTGCTCTGGGGTGTCTACGCCGGGGGATTCGTCATCGGTGACGAGGACTTTGATGCGGGCGTCGTTTTCAAGGGCGCGGAGCTGTTCGAGGGACTCTGCCATTTCCAGTGGTGAGGGTGCCCAGGTGACGAATTTTTCCAGAAAGTCGCGGCGATAGGCGTAGATGCCTTTGTGGCGGTAGAGCTTCAGATTCGGGCTGGCGTTGCGGCGGAAGGGCAGGGGGCTGCGGGAAAAGTAGAGGGCGTCGCCATTTTTCTTCAGCACACACTTCACGACATTGGGGTCGTCCATCAGTGAGTCCTCCGTGATCTCATTCGCGGCTGTTGCCATCGCGATGCCGCTGTCTTCATGCAGAGTGCTAGCAAGGGCATCAATGAGTGCAGGGTCAATCAATGGCTCATCGCCCTGAATATTGATCACGTAACTTGCATCAGGAATGCTGGCCACAGCTTCTGCAATCCGATCCGTGCCCGTGGGATGATTTTCAGATGTCATCACAGCCTCCGCGCCAAATTCAATGGCAGCGTCAAAAATCCGCTGGTCGTCAGTCGCGATGATGCTGCGGTTAAGATTTTGGCATTCGCTGCAGCGCTCCCAAACGTGCTGGACGAGAGGTTTTCCCGCAATGAGATGGAGTGGCTTTCCGGGGAAGCGTGTTGATGCCCAGCGAGCTGGGATAATGCCAAGTGTAAGATGTTTTCCAGATGAATCCACGCTGTGTTAATCTGGAAGTGAGTTATGAGTGACGGACTGAAAACGACAAGACTCTTTTGTGATTAGTTTGCAGTTTTAAGGATAAGGTAGTCCTGCTAGGCTCCGCGCACATGAAGGATGTGCACGAGTATTTTACCCACTGGGATTGGGCTGTAGTGATTGGTTATATGGTGCTTACGACTTGGGTCGGACATCGTATGTCTGGTAAGCAGTCGACGATTAAAGACTTTTTTCTCGGTGGCAAGACTCTGCCCTGGTGGTCGGTCAGTGGCTCGATGATTGCCACTGAGGTGAGTGCGTTGACTTTTATCGGTGTTCCCGGGATGGTTTTTGCACTGCAAGGTGATTGGACATACTTGCAGTGGGGGTTGGGCTCGATCATGGCGCGTCTTGCTGTCGCCTATTGGCTCGTGCCTCTTTACTACGAAAAAGAAATCTATAGCCCTTATGATTTTATGGGTGATCGATTAGGGGAGGGTGCTCGCAGATTGGTGACGGGCTTGTTTTCATTGGGGTCGATACTAGGCCAAAGTGTCCGGGTAGTTGTCACTGCTGTGATCTTGAATGTGGTAACGGGAATGGATGCTTGGATTTGTATATTGAGCATCGGCATAGTGGCTGTGGCGTGGACATTGATGGGCGGAATGCAAACGGTGATTTGGACAGATGTGATGCAATTTTGTCTGTTTATTTTTGGCGGAGTGCTGGCCTTGGGTATCCTTGTGTATCAGCTTGGATGGGCAGATATTGTGAACCTGAACCAGATCACGGTTGCGGGGGAGTCGGTGAACAAGCTCACGTGGCTAGATCTTAAGACGCCATTCGATGACCCTAGTCTCAAATTTACTCTGTGGGTGGGATTGCTCGCCATGCCATTTCAGAATTTTACCGCCTTTGGGGTCGATCAGCTCAACACCCAGCGCATGTTTTGCTGTGGAAATGTCAAGGATGCGAGGAAAGCTATGTGCTGGAGCAGTGTGTCCATTTTGATCACTCTCCTCATGCTTGCTGTCGGCGCTTCCCTATTTGCATGGTATCAGACGCATCCACCGCATCCAGATCTAGCTGCTAAATTTGCGGAGAAAAGCGATTATGTATTTCCCACGTGGATAACTATGGAAGTGCCAGTGGGTGTCAGTGGTCTAATCTTAGCCGGTGCGTTCGCGGCTGCGATTTCTTCATTGGATTCCATCCTAGCTGCCTTGAGCCAGACGAGCTTGTCGATTATTTACGGGCGCGAGCGGATGGAGGAGGAAGCTCAGGGCGAACGGATGGTAAAAATTTCACGTATCGCCGTGAGTATCTGGGGGGTGATTTTAACATTAGCGAGCATGGGTCTGTGGGTTGCTTATACCTCGGATCCAAAGAATGATTTGATTGGTCTGGCGTTCGGCATGGTGGCCTATACCTATGGCCCGCTTCTTGGGGTTTTACTGGCAGCAATATTACCTCTCCGAGCCAGTACGATGGGACTGATTGTGGGGACGTGCATGTCGGTGCTGTTAGTATCTTGGTTTAGACCTGAATTGCCGCTCATATTGAACCTCTGTGGCTTGGAGGGCATGGAGTTGATGGTTGTCGAATCGCGGCCTACTCTAGCCTCGGAGTGGTTCTTTCCGTTGAATGCTATACTGACTCTGATTTGTGGTTTGGTGGGTGGTTTATTCGAATCTGAGTCAGAATAAATGCTCCGCTTTGATTGCCAGAACTCAATTACTTGGCGTCGCCTAACATAACCTGTTAGGTGGCTAACAGGCTTGATTTGAGGATGAATATTTTAGCCTGCTTTACTAATGTTGAGGTCAAGTATTTTAAAAACTTTGTCGTGGAACCATTGTGGAATAGAGGGTTGGGGGAGCGGCGAGATGACCTGTGTTGAATAGTTTTGCCCGTTCTCACGCTCGCACCTTTGATGAGCGCAGCTTTTAAGCGTCAGCTGGCGCCAGAACAACAACCCATTATTTTTTTATCAATTCATGAAGGAAACTTTAACAACCTCTGGAAGGGCTGCCTCGCAACAATACGATGCTGAAATCAAGGTCGAAGCGGATCAATCAGAGATGACGGATTTATGGTTAAAGATTTCTAACGAATTAAAGAAATTGGTGAGTAATGATGCCTTCGAAAGATGGTTTGATCGTGCTGCCATTTCTGATGTCAATGAGACAGAAGCGTGCCTTAATGTGCCGAGCGATATCCATCAGGTATGGATAGAAACCAACTACTTGCCAGAGGTGCAGACTGCACTGGCTGCTGTGTCTAACATGCCGCTCAAATTACGGGTCGCGGTGGATGAAAATCTTGCCCAAGAGGTGAAGAAAGATATTTCCCGTCAGTTAGGCTCTGCTGATGAGGCAACCAACAGCGGAGTGCAAGATGAACTTGAGCTTGAGTCATCACATCCAGAGCCTCAGCGTGTAAATGACGATGGAAGCGTCAGGCAAAAACTCAAGAAAGCGGGGTTGAATCCACAGTTTAATTTTGACCGGTTTGTCGTTGGGCAGAATAACGAATTTGCTCAGGCTGCCTGTATGGCTGTGGCGAATGCTGCACAAGCAGTCTACAATCCACTTTTCATTCACGGCAGTTCCGGACTTGGTAAAACTCACCTGATGCAGGCGATCGGTCAGAAACTCATGCTCGGCAAACCCGACGTCCGAGTAGTCTATCTGACCTGTGAAAAATTCATCAACGAGTTCATTGATACCGTGCGTAAGGGCTCACTGGAGCGTTTCCGCCGCAAATACCGTCGTGCTGACATTTTACTCATTGATGATATTCAGTTTCTCGGTGGTAAAGAACGCTCGCAGGAAGAATTTTTCCATACATTCAACGAATTGCTAGATCTTCAAAGCCAAGTTGTCCTGACTTCTGATCGCCCAGCTTCTGAGATTACCAATATCGAACCTCGTCTCATCTCTAGATTCGAATGTGGCCTAACGGTAGAGCTCCAGCCTCCGGGCATTGAAACGCGTCTAGCCATATTGAGACGCAAAATGGATGAGTGGGATGTTCAGCTTAATGCAGATATTTTGGAAATGATTGCCGAGCGTATTCAGAGCAATGTCCGCAGACTTGAAGGGGCTCTCGTGCGTATAGCGACATTTGCATCATTGGGCACTGAGCAAGTGACCGTGGAGCGAGCGGAATACCTTCTCAAGGATATCCTCCAAGAAGAGGGTAAAAAACGAGTCAATATCGATGGTATTCAGAAAACGGTGAGTGATTATTATGACCTCCGTATCGCCGATATGACGAGTCGCAGAAGGCCATCAAATATTGCATTCCCGCGGCAGATAGCGATGTATCTTAGCAGAAAGCTAACACCTTGTTCACTCATGGAAATTGGTGAAGCCTTCGGAGGGCGCGATCACGGGACTGTCATTTACGCAGTACGTAAAGTACAGCAGCGTATGGAGTGCGAGCCACAAGTCCGAGAGTCTGTGGAAATGATTAAGACCATCCTGCAAAGGAAGTAGAGAGTTGTTCTGCCAATGGGATTGAGTCCATTTGGGACAAGATAGACACCAATGAACTCAAGCATTGAAAAATGCTCAGGATTTGTTAAAGAGTGCTTGCCTTGGAGCGAGATTACTCCAAAGTTGCCGCAACAAATGCCAGTCGTAGCTTCTATTGAAACCTGCAGCTAGCAAATCGCCCAATTACCCCAGTAACACATCCATTCCCTTATGAAATTCACGATCAGCAAGGAAGCTCTCCTAGAAGGTCTCAATCAAGTGCAGCATGTTGTAAGCACGCGCGCTACTCTTCCAATTCTCTCCAATGTTCTCATTGAGGCTGCCGGCGGCAAACTCAAGCTCACAACCACGGATTTAGACGTAGGCGTCAGTGGCAGTGTAGAAGCAACAATCGATAAAGAGGGTTCCACTACATTACCTGTAAAGCGTCTTGTTAGTATCATCCGCGAGCTTCCTGCCAGTGAGGTGGAAGTTTCCGTAGATGCAAAAAATCACGCTAGCATTAAATCGGGCCCGAGTTTCTTTAAAATCATTGGTCTAGGTGAGGATGAGTTTCCTCCTCTTCCCAAATTTGAAGATGCTACTGAGTTTAAGATCAGCCAGGGAACCCTCCATGATGCGATCAAAAAAACATCCTATGCGATCTCTACAGATGAAACTCGTTATGTGCTGAACGGTATCTTCGTTTCCTTCAAGGAAGGGAAAATGACTTTTGTTGCCACAGACGGACGTCGTCTTGCAATGATCGAGAACGATCTGGAATTTCCAGCCAGCCACGAAACAGACATCATTATTCCTTCCAAAGCAATCAATGAGCTACAGCGCATGCTTGGCAGCGAGGGAGAGGCAGTTGTCCGCCTGAGCGGAAATCAAATTAGCTTTGAAGTCGGGGGAAGTATCATTGTCAGTAAACTGATCGAGGGTAACTACCCGAACTACAAGCAGGTCATCCCAGGCGAGCGCAAGGAACGCGTTACTATTAATCGTGAAGAGTTTCTTAATACGGTTCGGCGTGTCTCACTGCTGACATCTGAAAGCTCAAACTCCGTGAAGCTTACATTTAGTAAAGGAAACATCGATGTGCAGGCGAATTCCAAGGACATTGGTGAGGCGAAGGAACCTGTGGTCGCTGACTATGATGGCGATGAATTTGCTATCGCATTCAACCCTGAGTTTCTTATGGCGCCGCTTAAGAACCTAGGTGAAGAAACTGTTTATCTCGACCTCATCGACGGCATGAGTCCAGGAGTCGTTCGCATCGACGGAACATTCCTCTACGTGATTATGCCAATGCGAGTTAGTGGCTAAAGTTTAGAAACTTTTTACCGTCTGCGGGATAATATTTCTGCAGGCGGTTTTTTGTGGAAATGGAACTGCGTTTGCTATGAAATGGCTGACATGAAAAGTGCTCTTATATTCCTGGCGTTTGCATTCCTGGCTGCATGTTCTGATAAAACACCTTCCCAGCCAGCAGCTGTATCACCCAGAGAGGGTTCAAATACCGAACCCAAACCAAACCCGATTACTAAACCCTTGATTAAAAAGGAAAAGAAATCGGCGGTAAAACCCGGACAAATTACTGGCGTTGAAATCGGGCAATTATTCATTCTTCAACAGTCTGGAAAAGTCCACCTGATTGATGTCCGACCGCCACTATATTTCCGACTGGGGCACATTGATGGTGCTGTGAATTTTCCGCTGATCAAATACGACAAGAGGCTCGCAGAGCAGCTACCTAACATTGAGCAGGCGATCAAAGCAGGAAAAACGGTTGTGCTATATTGTCAGAACGTCAATTGTCCTGATGCCTACAAGACAGGGCAGAAGCTCATTAAACTGGGTCATTCCGTTTCTATCTACAAAGGTGGGTGGGAAGAGTGGAAAAAGTCCGGGCTTTAGTTTTATTGAGCCTCTTTCTCAGGCTTAAGTCCCAAGGCAATAATTGTGCCCACAAAGCACAGCACCGAATAAACGCCCAGAGGTATGAGAGGCGACACTGATTGTAGAGGTGATGCGATCAGTCCCATGGCGATGATCATAAGTGCAATCAGGGTATTTGATGCGGAAACGTAGTCGGTCCGCTTATCACCATCCACAGCATCTACTACCCAAACTTTCCGCCCCATACGCACACCTGTGTAGCTGAGATTAAATAGGAAAAAAATCACCGGCCAGAGCCAGAATTGACGGCTTAGCTCAGGTAACCAATTTGCTATGCAAATGGCGATCACTCCAATAAATGCACAGCCTAGGCCCCCGAATGCCATTGCCTTGTGGCTTGCTTTGTCGGCCATCGCTCCCCAGAGAAATGAACTTGCCGATGTCGCCAGTGCCGCTGCAATTAAAAATCCCACCAATGACATCAAGGTTCCCTCTTTAGTTTGTGATAAAACAACCAGCAAGGGAGAGGCGAGTGCTGAGCCAAGAAGAAATCCACGTGCGATGATGAAACGCCGGAAAAGTGGATCATTAACTACCAGTGCAATGCGCTTTCGCATATCGGCAGTGACGGATTTTGATTCTGCTTTTTTCTCAGGTAGAGGTTCAAAAACAAGGCTATATGTCCCAGCACCCAAAATCCACAAGACGGCCGCACCGAGGACAATCCAAGCAAGCAAAGATGCTGTTTCATGCTCACGGTAGAGAATAAGCACACACGCTGCGACAGCTGAGATAAGTCCAGAAAGAGTAGAGGAAACACCGCTGACTCTGCCACGAAATCCTTTTGGAATGGCTCTTCCCAGGACGTCCTTAGAGCTGATTGAACAAAAAGCTCGTGAAATCGAAAATGCAGCTACGGAAATTAATATGACGATGCCCGCAGCTGTAGCTTGCAGCAGCAAAGCAGCAAGCCCCATGGTGGCGACACACAACGCCTGAGCAATAGCGCCGCCCACGAACACCCACTTTCGGCGACCAGCGCGCTTCACCCAGCTGGATATAAAGAGCTGTGGCAGCATGGATCCCGATTCCCGGATCGGGACGAGCATTCCGATGACAAATCCAGACGTGCCCAGTTGAGAAAGTAACCAGGTCAGAACCGTTTTCGGGTTAGTCAGTACATCACCAATTCGAGTGCATGTTTGAGCTGCAATGATGGCAGCGGCACTCTTTTTCTGTTGGCTTGTTAGTTCGGAATCCATGTCCGCAGGGATACTCTCCTATTCCGAGTATTCTGCCCACGATGATGTGGTTTCCCAGACCCGAATGACTGAAATTTTCACATCAGGTCTCACTGGATATTCAGGGTCTGCATTGCGAACAAATTTTTCAAGCGACGCCTTGGTGTGCTCATAAATAGTGCGCGCCATCACTTCCGTGGTTGGATCCTCATTTTCAAATCCAATGATCCGATCACCATAAGCTTCCTTGAAAAAATCGAATTTGGGATCCTCAGTATTCATGCACAGCGCGTGATCATAAGTTTCGAGGAAGTCCCCGATCATTCTGCCAATCAGCTTGAAGTCGAAGACCATCTCGCGCTCGTCTAGAGTATCAGCCTCGAATACAAGCTCCACTTTGCGGGTGTGCCCATGGGGAAACCTACACTTATCAGGGTGTTTCGACAGGAGGTGGCCGTTTTCGACCTCAATCATTTTACAAATACGGTAGGACACGCACAGATACTGGTGTTTTATACCTCACCCGTGAAGCCTAATCACTCTATTTTCGGTCAACGAAACAAAATATAGACAAAATATAGAAAATAAGTTGACGCGACCAAAATCTAGAGCAATTTAGCGTGTTCTCGGGAGTCGCCTGCTGAACATTCAAAACAAGAAACACAAACTACTAAACAAAACGATACCATGAAAAATACTATTAAATTCGCAGCTATTGCACTCGGAGCTACCACATCACTTGCTTTTGCAGGTCCTGATTGTGGCAAATGCGACAAGTCAAAGAAAGCCAAGGGTCAAAAAGTGATGACCGTTGGAACCAAAGCCAACACGTCTGACCAAACTTTGGTTCAGATAGCAGCAGGAAACAATAACTTCAGCACTCTCGTAGCCGCAGTCAAGGCAGCTGGCCTTGCCGAAGCCCTCAGTGGCGACGGTCCGTTCACTATCTTTGCACCAACAAATGACGCATTTGCCAAGCTTCCTGAAGGTACAGTTGCAACTCTGCTTAAGCCGGAAAACAAGGACAAACTTGCCAAAATCCTCAAGTATCACGTGGTGCCAGTGAAAGTAATGGCTGCAGATGTAAAGCCTGGTGAGGCAAAGACATTGGAGGGCACGACACTTGAAATCAAAGCTAAAGATGGCGCTGTTCACATTGACAATGCCAAGGTCGTTAAGACAGACATCGTAGGATCCAACGGTGTTATTCACGTCATTGACACTGTAATCATGCCCTAAACTTTTTCTGTGAAGGAACTGGTTCGGTTGCCGGTTTCCACAGTGAAATATACAATGTTCAACATTGTCTGGTTGGAGGTGCGACTTAGGTCGCACCTCCTTTTTTTATCATTTGATCTACGAACTTGGGCACATTTTCCGTAGCCAGACCTTCGATGTGCCGATCAAATACGGAGGAGATATCGGTGCCTGCAAGATTCATTTCGACTAGTTCAGCACCATGCTTTTTGGCCTCCTCCGCGAATCCTGCTGCGGGGTAAACAGCGCCTGAAGTGCCAATCGATATAAAAAGATCACAGGCAACAAGTTTTTCGTGAATTTCATCCATGAGTAATGGCATTTCGCCAAACCAGACGATGTGAGGTCTTAGACAGCCAGGCTCGCCGCAGTCATCACACACGGATCGAGTGTCAATGCGTGAGACGCAGTCACTAACGACACCGCAATTTGTGCACCGCTTTTTCAGTAGCTCGCCGTGCATGTGCATGACATCACGTAGCCCTGCACGTTCGTGGAGATCATCCACATTTTGTGTCACGAGTGTCAGATGATCGCCCCATTTGAGCTGTAAGCGAACTAGCGCATGATGTGCCATATTGGGCTCTACAGCCAGGAGCTGAGATCGGCGTGCATTGTAAAAATCATGCACAAGCATCGGATTAACAGCAAAGGCTCCGGGCGTGGCAACCTCCTCTACCTTGTAGCCTTCCCACAAACCGTCAGAATTTCTGAAAGTGCGTAAGCCTGATTCGGCTGAAATCCCAGCTCCGGTTAGAATGAAAATTCGCTGCACAAAAGTATGGAAACACAGAACCTGTGAGCGAAATAGTAAAAAGAGCACGCCCGACAGGATTCGAACCTGTGACCGCCGGATTAGAAATCCGGAGCTCTATCCAGCTGAGCTACGGGCGCTTAAAAAAATACGAAGAATCGCGCAGGCGATGTAATGTGTGGTAGCCAATCAGTCAAGACGGTATCACTTGCTAAAAAGAACGAAGAATCAGTTAGCCGTTTGGTAGATTGTCTTGCTCGTCTTCGATCCGCTCGGCGAGCCACTGCTTCATCATTGACTGATAGTTCAGGTATCTAGCCCGCGCTAGACGTTTGATGCGTGCAAGCATTCTAGGATCAAATCTCAAAGTAATGGTAGTCGATTCACGTGAATCAGGCAGGTGGATTGAACTTGCCATAAGCTTTGGTGCAAGCTCATTCTGCTGCCAGAACGCGGCTTCTTCGGACTCGTCAGCGAAGTTTGGGATTTGATCCCATGATTGAATGGTCTTCATTAGTCAAGAGGGTGCAATAATTTGGTTATTTGATTTCACCATAGCTGCGCTGATAGAATCGCAGTTCGGAGTCAGTCATATCCCTTGCTGAAGCGACACGGCCTGTTTTGCCGTCAGTCCAGAATGCACAGAATAGATGTCTATCCTGAACAGTACGCCCAAGCATGTAGTAGCGGGACTCTCCGTCCTCACGATCCGTATCGGGTAACAAGCGGATAGCAAAAGGATCTTCGAAAACTTCTTCAAGTTCGCGGGGGGTGGTTGCCTTGAGGTCGACAGGCGAATCGGTAAAATCGAGTTCCATGAATGTAGGGGAAACGTGGTAAAATGTTGGCAAACTATTGCACAGCACATCGCACTTGAACATGTCTTTTTTTGTCCAATCTCTCAGGAGGCCACATGTTCCATGGCAATGTGCCGTAGGAGCGATTTTGCATGCAGTGGGTGAATACCGGGAAATTGGGAAAGTAATTGGGCTAACATGGCGCTGACGCGAGGTGCCGCAAAGCTACTACCGAAGACTTCTTTGTTGGCGCCCTTCAGCCATGCAGCCGACGGTTCGTATCCGTTAATTGAGAATTCGACCAAACTACCGTGCGTATACTTGATTTTTTCACTCTGATCCGGACAGGAACCCACGGAGATGACTGTCGGGAAATAAGCAGGCCACTCTGGAGTTTGAAATCCAGCATTGCTACCTGATGCGACGACGTGAATTCCGCGCATGTAGAGAGCGTCCAGCCAACCTTTGTAGATGGCCGCGTTTTCCGCTCTTGCTGGAGCACCAAAGCTACACTGAATGATGTGATAGCCACGCAGAGCTGCTTCTCGAACACCTTCTCGAATAACTTCAGCGCGGGATTCCTTGAAATGACCCAGCACGCGAAATGAGCCAATCTCTACCTTGGGTGCACCACGATGAACGATACTCGCCACAGCGGTGCCATGCCCAAAAACATCCTCTCCACTACCTTCTATGGCCTTGATCTTTCCTCCACGAGATTCGATCACAATGTCGTCCTTGAGTTCGATATTTCCCAGATCAGGGTGGCAGACATCAATACCCGAATCCAGGATTGCTACACGCACTCCCTCGCCGCTGGCTGAGCTAAGAGCCTCACGTGCTTGATTAGGAGAAATCCAAGGTTCCGGTGACATCTGATATCTTAAGACAACACGAATCGCAGCGTAAACCTAGCAGGAAATGGCATGTGATTGTCGATTAGACAGGGGCTATACTACGATCGTTTGCTCCCGCTCGGGACCATTGCCGATGTAGGAAACGGGCGCGCCAGCAAGCTCGCCAAGACGGGTGAGATAGGCACGGGCGTTCACTGGGAGGTCGTCCCATGAGCGGGCGGCGGTGGTGTCGGTTTGCCATCCGGGAAGTTCCTCGTAAACTGGCTGGGCTCGATCCCATGCGGCACGGTTCGCTGGCGGGAAGTCGTGACGCTCACCATCGATTTCATAGGCGACGCACACTTTGATATTATCGCGCTCGTCAAGGCCATCGAGGATGGTGACTGCCAGATCGGTGACGCCATTTACCATGCAGGCGTAGCGGATCAGAACCATGTCGAGCCAGCCGCAGCGACGGGGGCGACCGGTGGTCGCGCCAAACTCCATACCACGTGCGTGGAAATAATCTGAAATATCATCATTTTCCGTGATGAACGGGCCTGAACCTACGCGAGTAGTGTATGCCTTACAGACTCCTACCACGCGGTCGATGGCGGTTGGCGGGAGACCAGAGCCAGTACATGCACCGCCTGATGTTGTGTTAGAGGAAGTGACAAATGGGTAGGTTCCGAAGTCGACATCAAGGAACGAACCTTGAGCACCTTCAAAGAGGATGGTTTTACCGTCTTTCCATGCCTTGTGCAGTGCTGGGATGGTGTTCGTCACGTGTGGGCGGAGCCGCTCAATCGCTGGAGAAACCGCTTGCCAAACTTGATCGGTGGTAAACGTCGGCAAGCCATGTTTTTTCAATGTCTCATTGGCATCAGCAAGGCGGATCTCAATCAGCTCGCGGGCAGTTGCCTCGTCTAACATGTCCGCTAAGCGCAGGCCGTTACGGTTGGCTTTATCTGCGTAAGTCGGCCCGATACCTCGTTTGGTAGTGCCAATCTTGTTTTTACCAAGAGCGGCTTCTCTGGCAGCATCAAGTTCACGATGGTAGGGGAGTACGATGTGGGCGCGGTCGGAAATGAGCAACTTCTCAGAGCTGACAGAAACACCTGCTTCTTCCAGAGTTTTGATCTCTTCACATAATCCGACGGGATCCATGACCACACCATTGCCAATGATACAATTTTTCCCTTCCCAGAGAATACCTGATGGCACGAGGTGAAGAATGTATTTCTTACCGTTGGCGATGACGGTGTGGCCAGCATTGTTACCACCTTGTCCACGCGCCACGACATCCGCCGTTTCCGTGAGATAATCAACAATCTTGCCCTTGCCTTCGTCTCCCCATTGGAGACCGCAAATAATGGTATTCATAAAAATCTTAGATGTGAGAGGAGATAAGTGAGATCGCCAAAATTAACGGTTGGACTCGATTAGTCCGGCGAATTCCTCAAAGAAATAGGTGGCGTCGTTCGGGCCGGGGGCGGCCTCCGGGTGATACTGCACAGAAAATGCCGGATGGGTCTTGTGACGGAAGCCTTCCACGGTCTGGTCGTTGAGATTAATGTGCGTCACCTCAACATCATCTGGTAAGGAATCGCCATCGGTCGCAAAGCCATGATTCTGCGCGGTGATAGTGACTTTTCCAGAACGCAAGTCCTTCACCGGCTGATTGCCACCACGATGGCCAAACTTGAGTTTGAATGTATTGCCGCCGAAAACGTGGGTGAGTATCTGGTGACCTAGGCAGATTCCGAATAGCGGGAGCTGACCCAGAAGCTTTTTGACTTCAGTGTGGATGTAATCAAGAGCTGCGGGATCACCAGGGCCGTTCGAAAGGAACACGCCGTCTGGCTTCATCGCAAGAACATCGTCAGCTGAGGTTCGGGAATTGACCACCGTCACGTTAAATCCATTTTGGCGAAGATGGCGGAGGATGTCGTGCTTGATACCAAAGTCGTATGCTACAATGTTGTATTTAACCTCTGGAAGTTCTCGGTAATTGCCTTCCTGTCCTGTAGATGGGTTGGGAATCGTCCACTCGCGTGATTCGCCATCCCAGAGGTAGGTTTCAGCGGTTGAGACCTCTTTGACAAAATCAGAGCCCTCCATGGGTGGAGATTCCTGAGCTGCCTTGACAGCTTCTTCAGCAGAAAGTTCGGTGGAAATGCAGGAGCGCATGGCGCCAGCCGAGCGTAAGTGCTTGGTAAGTGCTCGGGTGTCTACGCCTTCAATGCCGATGATTTTGTGTTCTGCAAAATAATCAGGCAGCGATTGGCGCGACCGCCAGTTTGATGCCACAGGGGATAGCTCGCCGATGACAAAACCGCGAACGTGCGGCTCACTGGACTCGGCGTCTTCCGGATTGATCCCGTAGTTCCCGATAAGCGGATAGGTCATAGTCACAATCTGACCACGGTAGGACGGATCGGTGATGATTTCCTGATAGCCTGTCATCGAGGTGTTGAAGCAGGCCTCACCGGTGGTTGTGCCGGAGTGTCCAAATGCTTCACCTTCAAAGGTCCGTCCGTCTTCAAGTGCGAGGATTGCTTTCATAGAGAGGTGCCCGTGGCAGGCCGCGCGCACTTTAGGTTTGGGGCGTTAAGTTTCAAGTGCCAAGTTTACTGAAAGTTACAGATGTCTGGTTGGCTATGATTGAAAAGTGTCTTCTGCGGGCGAATTTCGTGAATCCTGCTCAGCTTGTCCGTTGGCTGCGAGGTGTACGAGGCAGTGATAGACATCTTCGGGGTCAGCATCAATTTGCGCTGCTATTTGAGCTGCAGTTTGTGCGGTGTCTGTGATTTGATTTTTTACTTTTTGCAGGAGGTCGAGGAAAATACCTGCTGCGGCCTTGCCTGCCTCGACACCTGGCTGGTGGTAAGCATTGATGTTGACTAACAGGGCGTAGATTGAAACGGCTCGCTCAAATAAGGCGATGAGAGATCCCACAGAGTTTGCATTAACCTCATCGATAGACAATGTGATCGATTTTCTGCCACTTTCATACAGCGCAGTTCGTGTGCCTCTTAGGAATCCCTGAAGGTAATCGGCGGATGTTGTGTTAGGCTCGACTTCAGAACTTTCTCCATCCCTGCCTTTTCTGACTTCGATGAAGGTAGCAAAGAAATTGGGAACACCATCGCGTAGTTGTTGCACGTAGGCGTGTTGGTCGGTTGATCCTTTGTTACCATAGACAGCTATGCCCTGGTGCACGACATCACCATCGAGATCCTTTTCCTTGCCAATTGATTCCATGACAAGCTGTTGAAGATACTTGGAAAACAGAACCAATGAATCTTTGTAGGGGAGAACGACCATGTCTTTTTCTCCCTTACCATTACCAGCATGATGCCATGCTAGGGCAAGCTGCATGGCAGCATTTTCACCAATGGTCTCAGTGCGAGTGTGCTCGTCCATGGCAGCAGCCCCAGCTAGGAATTCATCGATATCAATTCCTTGGAGCGCGGCGGGGACTAGCCCGACGGTTGACATCACCGATGTTCTTCCTCCAACCCAATCCTCCATGGGGAAAATTTCGATAAAGCTATTTTCTTTAGCGTGGTTGAATAGCTTCGAGCCATCGCCGGTGATGGCAACTGCATGCGCACCAAAATCGAGAGCTAGAGCTTCGTAAGCAGCCGTGGCTTCCAACATGCCATTACGCGTTTCAGGCGTGCCGCCGGATTTTGAAATGATAACCGAAAGTGTCTTACTTAATCCTCCATGCGTGGCTGCAAGTGCGGCAAGTGTGGTATCGATGCCTTCGGGATCAGTGTTGTCAAAAAAGAAGGTTTTCAGAGGGCTTTCGCTTCCGAGAGCCTCGTAAACGAATTGAGGTCCTAACGCTGATCCTCCGATACCGATGATAAGAAGATTCTCAAACCGCCCACCTTTTGAGTTAGTAATCCTGCCAGAGTGGACTGCCGCTGCAAACTCTTTCAGCGCAGAAAGCGGCTCAGTGATTTGTTTCCTGACTTCATCGTCAGGAGCCAGCTCGGGCTTACGTAACCAGTAATGCCCAACCATTCTTCCCTCATCTGGGTTCATGATTTCACCGGCTTCAATTTTTTTGATACCAGAAAATGCGCGATCAATTTCAGTAGACAGCGAATCAGCATAACTGTCCGGAATGTCCATGCGTGAGGTATCGATCGAGAATCCGATATCTGAATATCTGGTATGGGAAGACTGGAATTTTTGCCAATGAGATGTGTTGGACATGCTGTGATCATTGGATTGCCAGCTCCAAGAAACAAGTGATTAGTGAGAAGGAATGTGACATTTTTGCTGTTTGGTGACTCTGATAGGGAGTAACACGATAAGTATGACAAAAAAATGTATAGCTGAAATGTTGGGCACCTTCTGGTTGGTTCTGGGTGGGTGCGGAAGTGCAGTGCTGGCAGCAAATTTCCTAAGTGGGTCTGAAAGCAGTATTAACATGGGTATTGCTTTTGCTGGAGTGGCTCTCGCGTTCGGCCTCACTGTGATGACCATGGCTTATGCAATCGGGCATATTTCCGGATGCCATCTTAACCCTGCAGTTTCTGTCGGGCTTTGGATGGGGGGGAGGTTTCCTGCCACGCACCTTTTACCATATATTGTTTCCCAGGTTGTCGGAGGCTTGGTTGGCGCAGGTGTAATCTATTTCATTGCAAGTGGGGTTTCGGGCTATCAGCCGGGAGGATTTGCTTCGAACGGATTTGGAGAGCTTTCGCCTGGAAAATATTCGCTTCAAGCAGTGCTTGTGTGTGAGGTCGTGATGACTTTCATGTTTCTCATGATTATTTTGGGCACCACCGATAAGCGTGCGCCTGCGGGATTTGCCCCGATACCAATTGGCTTGGGGCTTACATTGATCCACCTGATCAGCATTCCTGTTTCAAACACCTCGGTAAACCCAGCAAGGAGCCTTGCCACCGCAGCCTTTGCAGATGGTGCTTACCTTTCTCAAGTATGGCTATTCTGGGTTGCTCCAATCATTGGCGCGGCTCTCGCCGGTCTGGCTTACAAGTGGCTAGGCAGTGAAGACTAATTCAATTTAGCTAATTACCGCCCCGGCATTGACCTGTCGGGGCGGTTTTGTTTTCCTTGGGCATGGCAACTGCGCATGACCCGAAGGATATACTGAAACAATATTTTGGTTTCGACGACTTCCTCGATGCGCAGGAGGATGTTGTTAGCCAGATTCTTTCCGGTCAGGATGGCTTGGTGGTAATGCCAACGGGTGGTGGAAAATCCCTTTGCTATCAACTGCCTGCGATGTGTCTAGAGGGAGTCACTCTGGTTGTTTCACCTCTGATCGCATTGATGAAGGATCAGGTAGATGCGCTGATTGAAAAAAACATCCCGGCTACGATGATCAACTCTACACTTGATGCCGGCGAGCAGAGGGATCGAATCCGAAGGATGCGTGAAGGCGAATACAAGCTCGTCTACGTGGCTCCAGAACGTTTTCGAGCTCCATCCTTCATGGATGCGATCAAGTCTGTGAACGTTGCTTTATTTGCCGTCGATGAAGCTCACTGCCTTAGTCAATGGGGGCACGATTTTCGCCCAGAATACATGCGGTTGGGTAAAGCGCTTCAGGCACTTGGCAGGCCGCAGGCATTAGCTCTCACTGCAACGGCAACTCCAGTTGTTAGAGGAGACATCATGGAGGTGCTTGAGTTACGTAATCCGTTCGAGACAGTGAGTGGTTTTAGTCGCCCTAACCTGTCGCTTGCCATTACCTCGATGGACAAGCATAAGCAGAAATATGGGCGCTTGGGAGAGATCGTTTCCAAATGGGAAAAGGGAATCGTCTATTGCGCCACCAGAAAGCGTGTTGAGGAGGTAGCGGAGATCCTTCACGGACAGGGAGTGAAATGCATTGCCTATCACGGAGGCATGAGTGAAGCCGAGCGAGAAAACACACAGAACCAGTTTATTAGCAGAAAAGCAGATGTCGCCGTGGCTACGAATGCTTTTGGCATGGGAATTGACAGGTCAGACGTGCGATTCGTCGTCCACTTTGAAATTCCGGGAAGTGTGGAAGCATATTATCAGGAAGCTGGTCGTGCTGGTCGTGACGGTGAATCTGCTTATTGTGAATTGTTTTTTAATTATGCGGACACTCGAACGCAGGAGTTTTTTATTGAAGGTGCGAATCCCGGATATCTAACGATTACGTCTGTTTACCGCTATCTACACAACGAGGCGGATGACAATTTTGAGGTGCAGCGAACTCTTCAAGACATCGCTGACGGCGCCGATGTTAAAAACGGAATGGCGGTAGGCAGTGCGATGGCAGTGCTCGCAAGGGGAGGTTACATTGAGCGATTTGACATTCAGGGGACAAGGGCGAGGGGAACCCGACTAAAGCAACCGGACATCTTGGCAATGGATCTCAAGATCGACCGACAAGCACTTGACGAAAAAGAACGACGTGATCGTGAGAAACTGGATGCCATGGTGCAGCTGTGCTACTCGCGCCAATGCAGGCAGCAGGCGATTCTGGAATATTTTGGTGAGGAGAATGCGGAGGTATGCGGTAATTGCGATATTTGCATGGATTCATATGGAGGCGACGCTCGAGAACCTGCTGATGAAGATGAATTTTTAGTTGTTAGGAAAGCTCTGAGCGGCGTGGCTCGTATGAGTAAAAAGACATCGAGGGGCTGGGAGGGTATTTTTGGCAAAGGTCGTGTTGTGCAGATGCTTATGGGGAGTCAGTCGCAAGCTATCAAAAAAGTTCGTTTAGATCAGCTTAGCACACATGGGATTTTGAAAGCATCAGGCACCGCCTACTTGAATGAATTGTTTAGATCCATGCATGAAGCGGGTCTGGTTATTACCCAGGCCGGTGACTATCCTTTACTTACACTGACGAATCGCGGTGAAGAAGTGATGTTAGGTAAACAAAAACCTGTAATCGTCTGGCCTGAAAAACACGCATCGAGCCCAGTGAAGGATGATAGTTTGCAGATTGAGGAGTATGATTTTGATGCTGATCTGTATGATCGGTTACGTGAGCTACGAAACAAAATTGCCAATCAAGAAGGTGTTCAAGCATATCAAATTTTCCCTAACAAAACATTAGAGTATTTTACTCGGCTGCGTCCCTTGAGCCAGGAAGCCGGGCGTAGAATTAAGGGGGTGGGCGATATTAAGGCAGATAAATATCTCGACTACTTTATCGAGGAAATCAATCGTGGGGAATAGCGCTTGCCGAACAAAATAGAGGTGGAAAATGCTCGCCAGCATCTCAGTTCAGATCTAAAATGTAACACGATATGGATGCTTTGATAAATCATGTGGAGGGTGGTGCGGAACTTGACGCGCGTGAGGTAGAAGCTGCTACAGAAATGTTACTCGATAGTGCAGTCTCGGATGAGAAAAAAGCGAAGTTTCTCAGGGGGCTGACTGCAAAAGGCGAGACTGCGGCAGAGATTGCGAGCTTTGTGGAATGCTTTCTTGAGCGAGCTGTTGATCCCGGCACAAAGGGTATGGAATTTAGTGGGCCAACAATAGACGTCTGCGGCACAGGGGGGGATAAACTAAATCTATTCAACGTTTCAACGACGAGCATGTTTGTCATCGCTGCGGGTGGAGCTGTAGTGGTCAAGCACGGTAATCGCGGGATCACATCGAAGAGTGGAGGTGCTGATGTGTTAGAAGCTCTTGGTGTCAAACTTGATATCTCGCCAGACCAATTTCGGCACTGCCTTGATGCGGCAGGTGTCGGTTTCCTTTTTGCGCCCCAGTATCATCCTGCTTTCAAGGCTGTTGTTGGCGTCCGTGGGATGCTTGCAAAAGAAGGCACGCGAACAATTTTCAACCTAATCGGTCCATTGCTGAATCCAGCACGACCCGAGTGCCAGCTGGTGGGTGTGTGCGACCCGGATCTTGATTCTGTTTTCGCAGAAATTCTGCAACGTCTCGGCAGGGATAGCGCCTGGGTGGTACATGGCTCCACGGCAGACGGATCACCAGTTGATGAAGTTAGTCTGTTAGGTTCTACACGGATTTGCAAATCAGGTAATTACCAATCGATTGTAGATGAAGAAGTGAAACCCGAGGATTTTGGATTCACTCCATGCTCGGTTAGTGAGCTTGTAGGCGGCGATGCCGCAGTGAATGCCGAAATTTTAACGAATATTCTAAGTGGCAAGGAAACAGGGCCCAAACGAGAGATGGTATTGCTGAATTCTGGAGCTGGGCTTGCGTGCGCCGGCTTATCCGATTCGATGGAGGATGGCGTCCGGAAAGCCGCCGAGCTTATCGATTCGGGGCAAGCGCTTGAAAGGCTGCAGAAACTCCAACAAGCAGCTAGTTAATTATCTGCTGATTTTTTGCTGTATCGAGATTACCTGCAAATATCGAAACTATTATTGATTATGAGTTCACACGTAAAACCAACTAAGATTCCGCAAGAACGCGATTTTACCGGCGGTATGATTCACTCCCAGTCCTGTTCCTTTGTAGGGTCGACTGGAGAGAAAGAGTTAGACGATCAGATTATGGCTCTTGCCAGTGAGATTTCTGGTGGAAAAGAAAACTGCCTGTTGTCCGAAATGATGATTTCTGCTGTTCGGATTTCCCGAGGCTCTGTGACAGAGGGGGACTTTAAAACGATGAATCGCTCGTTGAAAGAAATGCGAACTGCGAGTGAAGTGTTTTACCCTTATCGCAATTGCCGGAAGATCTCTGTTTTTGGGTCTGCTAGAACTGATCCTGAGGAACCGGAATACAAAGCAGCTGTGGAATTTTCCCGTAAGATGCGAGATGCCGGGTTTATGACGATTACGGGTGCTGGGCCAGGTATTATGGCAGCGGGTAACGAGGGTGCTGGGAGAGAGGATAGCTTTGGCTTGAATATCACACTACCTTTTGAGGCGGCATCCAATGCATTTATCTCAGGCGATCCAAAGCTCATTGATTTCAACTTCTTTTTCACGCGTAAGTTGTCTTTTGTAAAGGAGTCTGATGCCGTCGCGGCCTTTCCTGGTGGCTTCGGAACCATGGATGAAATTTTCGAGACTTTGACATTAATCCAGACAGGAAAAGCGACGATTTACCCGCTTGTTCTGGTGGATGCAAAGGGCGGTAAATATTGGAAGTTTTGGCAGCAGTTCGTGGTCGAGCACCTTAGCAGGCTGAAGCTTATTTCAGAGTCGGATTTTTCACTATATAAAGTGACGGATGATGTCGACGAAGCGGTTGAGGAAGTGACGCGCTTCTACTCTAATTTTCATTCCTATCGCTACGTTGGTGATAAACTGGTGATTCGGACTCAGAAGAAGCTTAAAGATGGAATTATGAAGAAGCTGCGTAGCGATTTTTCTGATGTGCTAAAAAGCGGAGATTTTGAGCAAACCAAACCTCTTCCTGCCGAAGAAAATGAGCCGGATCTCAATGATTTGAATCGACTTGTCTTCAGGCATCGTCGCCGCGACTTCGGAAGACTGCGTGAGCTGATTGATGTGCTTAATGAGTGATGCCTCTATTGGGTCTCACCACTTTGTTAGGCTTGCGCTGAGTTATCCTATTTCATGAAAAATGATCTCCCTGATCTCACCGCCCTCATGACCACTGAGGACGGCTTAACTCATCCACGCTGGGATGTAATTGAGCAGAGTATTGAATCGGTTTTTCCTGAAAACAAGAAGCACCTTGCTTGGGTGGCTGCTGAGCGACAGTGGCTGGATAAACTGAGCGCAAATCTAGGGGGCTGTTACCAATGTGTGGAGAGTCAGCATTTCTTGGTTCTCACGGAATCTTCCGCGAGGTTAGCGAAGGCTGCCTGCAAATTTTTCGAGCAATCACTGAAGCTAATCCTAAAATATCTCCCGGGTGTTGCGCGTGATGAAGGCTACGGAAAGCAGATTGTCCTCATGTTCACGGACGAAGATGATTACTACCGCTACGTCATGCACTTTCATGACGATGGAACGCATCCAATGTCGGGCGGGATGTGTATATCGAGCGGTGGTTGTCTACACTACGCGATACCGGTTAATCCCGATGACCCGTCCGGATATCGAACTACTCTTGTGCATGAATTAACACACGGATGCGTCTCGCATCTACCGCTTCCCACGTGGTTGAACGAGGCGCTGGCAATGCGGATGGAGCAGGTTGTCTGCGGTACGCAAACAATGCTCTTAGATCGTTTTCTGCTTAAAGAGCATTTCGACTACTGGAACGCAAAAACAATCCAACAGTTCTGGTCTGGCGAGTCATGGGGTCTCGCTGATGAGGGATTCCAGCTCAGTTACAATTTGGCAGAAATCATCTGGAACAAGATCGAAAACGAGATGCGAGCACCACAAGAGCTTATCCTCAATTTCATATTGCTTGCGCATTATGAGAACGCGGGTGAGATGGCATGTAGAGAGGTGTTTGACCTTAGCCTTGGAGATTTTGTTGAAGATTTTATTGGCGAGGGGTATTGGACGCCCAAGAGTCTGGGTTACTAGATCAATCTGGGCAGTAAGTTACAGCAGAAAAAGGGACACCGCGCGAGGCGATGTCCCTTTTTAAGATTTGCTTAAATGCTATACGAGCACTAGGTCGACCGAGGCCGATACTAGGACTTGTAGCGAAGACGCTTCTTATGGCGATTAGCTTTCATGCGCTTCTTGCGCTTGTGCTTACTAATTTTCGCTTTACGCGTTTTTTTCAGACATCCCATGGTATTAGGTAGGTTAGAGTCGGTTAATTTTGGTTTGGTGTGCCCTTTCTTGAGATTGGGCAGGAGAATGGTTAGAGAACGATCTTGGAGAGTGGATACTCAATGATGCCCTCGGCGCCGAGTTGCTTGAGATCAGGGATAATGTGGCGTGCCACGGTGTCCTCAATCACAGTCTCAACGGCGACCCATCCCTCTTCAGCGAGGTGGGAAACCGTCGGACGGCGGAGGGAAGGTAGTTGTTTCAAGACATCTTGCAAGGATTTTTCGGGTAGATTCATTTTTAAACCCACCTTGCCACGAGCTTCAAGTGCTGCCTTGAGCATGAGCACCATGCGATCCATCTTCTCACGCTTCCACTCGTCTTTGTAGGATTCTTTGGAAGCGTAGAAGTGAGGGAAGGAGGTGAGCAGAGTATCCACGATGCGCAGGTTGTTCGCGCGAAGTGAGTTTCCTGTTTCTGTTACATCCACGATAGCATCGACGAGTTCTGGCACTTTAACTTCCGTCGCGCCCCATGAATACTCGATCTCTGCGCAGACATCGTGTTTTTCCAGATACCGCTTGGTGATTTCCACGCCTTCGGTGGCGATACGCTTGCCCTCAAGATCTTTGACACTCTGGATGGGGGAATCCTCGGGCACTACCAAGACCCATTTGGTCGGGCGCACCGTGGCGCGGGAGTAGGGGAGTTCAGCAAGATCAACGAGGTCATCAGAATGAGTGGAAGCCCAGTCGAGGCCGGTGATACCGCAATCGATAAACCCTTGCGATAGATAGCGGCCAATTTCCTGAGCACGGATGAGATAAATATCGAGGCTTTCGTCGTCACTATTCGGTCTAAGACCACGAGATGACATATGCACGTTGAAGCCGGCTTGCTCGAGCAGCTTAACAGTTGGGGCCTGGAGTGAGCCTTTGGGTAGGGCGATTTTGAGTTGCTGGGACATTTTGGAAAAAATTGATCCGCGAAGTAATTGCGGGCGGCTTCCTTAGTGGGCATAGGCGTGCAAATCAACGCGAAACTGACGAATTCATGACAATTTAGAAAAAAATCCACCCATACAGGTTAATTCTGAGCTTTCAGGCTTGCGAGAAGTGGCTCGGGAGTGAATTCTCCGCGCGACATGAATCAGGAAATTCTCTCTCAAGCCGCCAATGAAGCCCGCGGGCTCGCTATCGATGCCGTCCACGCATGTTCCTCCGGTCACCTCGGTCTGCCACTTGGCTGTGCCGAGATCGGTGCTGTTCTGTTTGGGGACGCACTTAATTACAATCCCGCCGCGCCACAATGGCTCAACCGTGATCGTTTCATTCTCTCCGCAGGTCACGGATCAATGTTTATCTATAGCTGGCTGCACATGTCCGGTTACGATGTCTCACTTGAGGAGGTAAAGAATTTCCGTCAGTTGCATAGTATTACACCGGGTCATCCGGAATTCGATGAGACGCCTGGAGTCGAGGCTACCACCGGTCCATTGGGACAAGGTGTGGGTAATGCGGTCGGATATGCTCTCAGTGGTAAGCGGGCAGCTGCCAAGTTCAATACAAGTGAGCACACAATTTTTGACAACCACATTGTCGCTCTCATGGGAGACGGGTGTTTCCAAGAGGGTGTTGCGCGTGAGGCGATCTCATTCGCGGGTCACAACAAGCTGGATAATCTCGTGCTCATCTACGACAGCAACGACGTCACACTCGATGCCATGGCAGAGGTGACTCAAAGTGAGGACTCTGGGCAATTTTTTGCATCGCACGGATGGGAGGTCATCAAGGTGGATGGTCATGATCTTGCTGCCGTTTCACAGGCGGTTGAGTCCGCCAAGTCAAATGACAATGGCCAACCCAAGGTAATCATTGCCAAAACGACCATCGGTAAGGGTATCCCAGAGGTTGCAGGCACAGCCAAGGGCCACGGCGAAGGTGGAGCTAATTTTGCTGAATCCGCACGTGCCGGACTGGGTCTTCCCGCAGAGACATTCTTTGTTTCCGATGAAACCAAAGCATTTTTTGCTGAGAAAAAATCCCAGCTTGAGACTCAGTTCAACCAGTGGAATGAAACCTACGAAGCATGGGCTGCCGCCAATCCTGAACTCGCAGCCGAGCTGTCAGCTGGAGTCGCCAAGGCAGTGCCAAGCGACTTACTCGACCAGATTCCTGAGTTTGATGCTGACTACAAGAATGCCACACGTGCCTCTGGAGGTGACGTGATCCAGGCTGTTGCAAAAGCAATGCCCAATCTTATTACTGGGTCCGCCGATCTCTACGGTTCTACTAAGAACTACATCAATGGTGCTGCTGATCTAACACCAGCCGACTACTCAGGCAGAAATATTTGGTACGGTATCCGTGAGCACGCCATGGGAGCGATTAGTAACGGTATCGCTTACGACGGCATTTTCCGTCCGTCTTGTGCGACCTTTGCTGTGTTTGCTGATTACCTACGCCCATCAATTCGACTAGCCGCTCTGGCTAAGCTTCCAGTGACCTACATTCTAACACACGATTCTGTAGGCGTGGGTGAAGACGGCCCAACCCACCAGCCAGTTGAGACGGTGAGTGGCCTTCGCGTGATTCCTGGTCTGGACGTATTCCGTCCAGCTGATCCTGAAGAAACCGCAGGTGCCTGGTCGGCATCAATGCACCGCACGGACGGGCCAAGCGCACTTTTCCTGACTCGTCAGGCAGTGCCCACGTACAGCGAAACACCTGTGCAGACGCGCCGCGAAGGTTCCTACAAAGGTGCCTATGTCCTGAAAAAGGAATCCGGTGAGCTGAAAACAATCATCTTAGCGAGTGGATCCGAAGTCGCACACGCGATGGAGGCTGCTGAGCAACTTGGCGATGGAGTTCGTGTAGTTTCCGTGCCATGCATGGAGCGTTTCGACCGTCAAACCAGCGAATACAAGCAGGAGGTTCTTCCAAGCGACTGTAAGCGCCGCGTAGCGATCGAAGCCGGTGTCTCTGGTCTGTGGTGGAAATACGTCGGAGAAGCTGGCGAAGTCCTAGCCATCGACCGTTTTGGAATTTCCGCCCCAGGAAACACCGTGATGCAAGAGCTGGGTATGACAGCACAACATGTTGTTGAGGCAGTCAATAATCTAGGATAGTTTCTACACGCCAAACTGATTACTTACACAAGCTATGAATATTGCCATCGGAGCTGACCACGGCGGTGTTGATCTGAAGCACGCCATTATTACCCACTTGCAGGCTGGAGGCCATTCGGTCACAGACTTTGGAACTGATAGCACGCAGTCCGTGGACTATCCGGATTTTGCAAACCAGGTTTCGCGTGGTGTGGCTCAGGGACGATATGACCGTGGTATTCTCGTTTGTAAATCGGGCATCGGCATGTGTATGGCAGCCAATCGCTTTGAGGGAGTCCGTGGTGCTAACGTCCGCACTGTCGAAGAAACAGAAATCACCCGTGAGCATAACGATGCTAACGTGTTATGTCTGGGCGCAGGTCATTTGGAAAATGAGGTCACTCTGAAAATGGTGGATGCTTTCCTGAAGACAGAATTTGCAGGTGGTCGCCATGAAACCCGAGTTCGCAAGGCCTCGGGAAGCAGGCTCGCTGTGACTGACCCCGAGCTATACGATGCGATTGCAGCAGAAGAAAAGCGCCAGTCGCTCAACATCGAGCTGATCGCGTCTGAGAACTTCACCAGTGGAGCCGTGATGGAAGCGCAGGGGAGTTTACTCACTAACAAATACGCCGAGGGGTATCCTGGTCGCCGCTGGTATGGTGGTTGTGAATTTGTTGACGTGGCGGAGCAGCTTGCCATCGACCGCGCCAAGGAAATTTTTGGAGCAGATCATGCCAACGTACAGCCGCACTCAGGCTCTCAGGCAAATACCGCCGTTTACTTTTCGGTGCTCAAGCCGGGCGACAAAATTCTCACCATGGATCTCGCTCACGGTGGTCACTTGACCCACGGGCACAAAGCCAATTTCTCGGGTAAATTCTACGAGGTCACTCACTACGGTGTGAGCGAGAAGGATGAGAGGATCGACTACGATGCCCTTGAGAAAACAGCGGAGGAAGTGAAGCCCGCTCTGATCACCACCGGTGCCAGTGCTTATCCGCGCGAAATTGATTTCGAGAGGATGGGGGAGATTGCCCGCAAAGTCGGTGCTTACCTATTTGTCGATATGGCACACATTGCAGGTCTCGTTGCAGCCGGGGTGCATCCTAATCCCGTTCCTCACGCCGATTTTGTAACTTCTACGACGCACAAATCCCTGCGTGGGCCACGTGGCGGAATTATTCTCTGTAAGAAGGAACATGCCAAAAAAATCGATGGTACTGTGTTTCCTGGAATTCAAGGTGGTCCACTCATGCATGTGATCGCCGCGAAAGCCGCGTGCTTTGGTGAGATTATCAAAGGTGACTTCGTAAGCTACTCCAAGCAAGTGGTGAAAAATGCGCAAGCCATGGCAACACGCCTTGCAGAGCACGGTTACCGAATCGTTTCCGGAGGAACGGACAACCACCTGATGCTGGTTGATCTGCGTCCGGCGGGTATCGATGGCTCGATTGCCCAGCACGCGCTTGATGAGTCCGGTATCACCGTGAATAAAAACTCGATTCCTTTCGACACCGCCGGACCATTCAAGCCAAGTGGCATTCGTATAGGAACGCCTGCCGTCACGACACGAGGAATGAAGGAAGCTGACGTTGAGAAGGTCGCAGACTTGATTCACGAGGCGCTAGAAAACCACGGCGACGAAGCGAGGTTAGCTGAGATCCGCGAAAAGGTTTACGCATTCAATCGGGATTTCCCGCTGCCTGAGTAGCTAAGTTTTTAGCTCGATGTGAACCAGTTTCTGAATAAGTTAGAGCGTCGTTTTGGCTCATGGGCTGTCCCTGGTCTGATACGCTACATGGCGATATTGTATTTCGGCGTCTATTTGCTGAGTGCTGTATCTCCGAACATGGGCATGCTGATAGACTTTGACTTCAAGCGCATTATCGCTGGCGAAGTCTGGCGTGTCGTGACTTTTGTTTTCGCCACTCATGCCGTCGGCTTTTCTCCAATAGGTCTGTTGTTCTGTTTTTTTGGTATGATGCTCACTTTTATCTTCAGTGATGGCTTGGAATCACAGTGGGGAGTGTTCCGCACTAACTTGTATGTGTTTGCCGGATATTTTCTGGCATTGATAGGAGCTTTTATGCTGGGGTGGCTATTCGATTATAAACCTACGCTTCCGGGTATTTATATTGGCATGTCTGTGATGTTTGCATTTGCAACCTACAACCCAAGATTCACTTTGATGTTGTTTTTGATCATCCCTACACCGATCTGGCTTATCGCTTCAATTACAGGATTTTTTGTCGGTTTGGGTGTCCTTTTCGGGTTTCTCGGAGGAGACAATGCTGGATCAATTTTCACGTTGATGGCATTGGCTAACTACCTCGTTGTCGCTGTCCCAATGCGGCTCAATCAGTCCCGGATGCAGCGAGGGACGGTGGCGAGACGCCGTGAATTTCAAGCGTCAGCGGTGCCGGATGATGATGCTTTCCACCGCTGCAAGGTGTGTGGAGCAACGGATGTGTCACACCCCAATTACGAGTTCCGTGTCGGTAAAGATGGAGAAGACTATTGCATGGAACATCTGCCCAAATAACGCAGAGTTATTTCTCAACCATCTGATAGATTTTTCCGCTGTGGGAAACGATCAGCAGATTGCCGTCATAGTCTTCGTTAAACGATGCGATTGATCTGATATTTCCACTGGATGGCTTCAAGCGATCTGTCCAGTCTTCCACGTTGGTGGCTTTGCCATTTTTAACCTCGAACGACCAGATGCGTGGGTTGGCATAGTCGGCAAAGAAATATTTTCCCTGTAGGCTCTTAATCGGTCCGCGGTAAACGTAACCACCAGTTACAGAAAGCCCCTGATCGGAGCCAGAGCCGTGCTTGTAAACGAAGACTGGATCCACCGCTTTACGTGGCTTTTTCCCGCCGACGTTTTTCTTGGGTGTGGCGACGAGACCCTCACGCATTCTCCAGCCGTAGTTAGCTCCGTTACCTTTACCCGCTGGCATGAAATTGATTTCCTCCCACATGTTCTGTCCTACGTCCCCGATGTAGAGGTCGCCCGTTTTGCGATCAAATGAGCAACGCCAAGGATTACGCAAACCGTATGCGAAAATTTCAGGCTTTGCGTTCGATTTATTTTTAAAAGGATTGTCCTTCGGGATACGATATCCTGTTTTCGGGGAGACATCGATTCGTAGTAATTTTCCGAGTAGGTTTGTTAGGTCTTGGGCTCGTTCCTTGGGATCATTGGCAGCACCGCCGTCACCTGCGCCAATGTAGAGATATCCGTCGGGACCGAAACCGATCCAGCCACCGTTGTGATTGCGGTAATCCTGTTTGAAAGAGAGAAGTAGCTCACGTGTCGAAGCTTTACACTGGCGCATGCCATTTCCGTGGGCGGTGAATCTGCAAACCTCAGTGTCTCCCTTGGTGTTCGTGTAATACACATAAAAACGTCCGGTTTTGAGATAGTCGCCACTGAACGCCAAGCCCAAGAGGCCTTGCTCATTCATTTTGATTTTGATGTGTTTGGTAATGTCCAGGAATTCGGTCTTGTCCCCGGATTTTCTGTCCAGGAGATGAATTTTGCCCTCTTTTTCTACCACCCAAAGCAGGTTTTTCTCTCCCTTGGGTGCCTCAATCCACACGGGGTTTTTGAAACCGGATGCGAGTAACTCGGTGGCCACTTTTGCTGTCAGCGGAGAAATAAGAAGAGCTGTAAAAACTAAAAGGTATTTAACCATAACAGTGTTAAGCTAACGCTAGCCGATGATTCTGCAAGGCGAGAAAGCGCCTATTCTTCCAAGTAAGTTTGGAGAGATTCCCTTAGTGCATTCCGAGCACGGAAAAGCTGGCTCTTCACTGCGGAAACGGAGAGCTCGAGCACGTCCGCAATTTCTTCATACGGCATGCCTTCGTAGCGTCTCAGCACCACTGCAAGACGTTGCTTTTCAGGTAGGCTTGCTATCGCCTGATCCACAGCAGACTGGAGTTCCTTATGCAGTAACCCCTCATCAGGAGATTCGGTTTGTGAGTCCGGTGTCTGAAGATGGAAATCGTCCTCGCGTTCATCCATCGAGTATTCCTTCTTTCTGCTACGCTTACGGCTTTCGTTGAAGACCAGGTTACGGGCGATGGTGAAAAGGAAGGTCGTGAACTTCGCCTTGCGTTGATAGCGTGGCGCGCTTTTCCATAATCGAATAAATACTTGCTGAGCAATGTCCTCGGCCTCGGTAGCGTTACCTAACATTTTTGCCACAGTGCCAATCACAGCATTTTGATGTCGCTCGATTAGCTGCTCAAAAGCTTTTTCATCCCCAAGTCCTACCTTTTGCATCAGAGCGACATCAAGATCATCGCCTGACAATTCTTCGAATATTTTTTTTGGATCGGAAGAATCGTCGGTCATCGTACGTGCGGGCGAATGGTCAGCTGGCCTGTTATGAGGCAATCGGATTGTAACGGATGGATTCACTGGGCTTGGATAGCTATACCCAATGAAACACGCCGTGTAATCAGAAGTTGCAAGATTTTCTCTGGAATCATCGGGCTTGCAAGGCGATTCCGTTTCCATTCACAGATCGCTGAATCGGGGCTTTTCATGCCAAGCGTCATTTGTTACTCAGTGATCAGCTTATGGGGAAAAAATCAGAAGATAAGAAACCGGAACCAAAACAAAAAGGTGGGTGCGTAAAGAAGCTCGCAGTCTTGATGCTGGTGCTTGTATTGACGTATCTTGGTATTCATATCTGGTTCCTCTGGCAACCCGTTGGGAAACCCGACAGTGTTAGTGGTGCCATGATTGATGCTAATGTAGCAGGAGTGCGTGTATTTCCGGCGCTAAAAACATATTCAATGGATCATATTGCTGGGCGTGCTGAAATTCTAGAGGGTAAGTCGATTGAGCCACCAATGCTAAAAATCCGGCTCGAAACTGCTGTTGAGCGGAACTACCCGATCACGTTTCGTGAAGAGGAAATCAACGCTTGGCTCAGAAAGCGTATTGAGGTCAAGCAGTCAGGTGCACTGGCGCCATTTGCCAAAGCCCGTGGTGTTTGGGTTGATTTTAAGAAAGACCAAGTTGAGCTGATCATTGAGAGAGAAATTCAAGGGCGCACACATGTGACTTCGATGTTTATGCAGTTCAACCGGACTAAAAATGGGTATAGTATTCGCCGTGATAAATCGCATATTGGACAAGTCAGTGCACCTGGTGGTTTTGCCCGCTTGATCATGCCGGCATTTGATAATCTAGCTAAAGAATTGAGTGAGGAACTGGTGCCATATAAAGAAAATCAGATCCGTGATATTCGTGTTGAGGAAGGAAAAATTACGCTCGATCCACGCAAGCCTGAGGAAAGACTATGATCGGCTCGACAGCTAAGCTGGTTTTGCAGGCAGTGATTTTCGCTGCTTCATTCAGTGCTGTCGTTGCGCAGAATTTATTGCCAGAGGAGCCAGACACTCCACTGCAGCCTGTTCAAGAACCCGAAACTATTCCCGATGCAATTAACCCGAAGTCACCGGGCGTCACAAAATTTGGACAAATCTCCGTTGTAGGAAGCGAGCAGCAAGTGCGTGGAGGAATTGCCTCTATGGCTCGCAGTCTACTTTCAGAACTAAATACCCTCTGTAACGAGAAGCAGAGGCAGATGAAGCTCCCTCTTGTCATTCGGCTCTATGGT
>JBGCEU010000060.1:0-8660 GCA_045106535.1 Akkermansiaceae bacterium
CGAGGGAGGCAATTGGGGAATTCTTGATGGGGAAATCAATGGGAAGATGCCGAAGGGAAAAGTTCTTAGTATCGAACCAATTGGCGATTTTGAAATTTACTACTCAAGTAACGGAGCGATCAACCGGCTCAAGCCACAAGATCACGCGGCTGCGTTTAATCATCTGAAGAACCAAGCACGCCGGGATGCTGAACGCAGCGATATTGGAAATGAAGCTGAGCGTGCTCTTCTCAGACGCATCAATGATCGGATGAGTGTTCTGGATAAAGAGCTGAACTGGGATGGGCAGACACTACCCTAGCGATTTCCGAAATTGATTAAGCTTCTTTATTGTCTATTGGCTCACCTCTACTCTGTAAAAGAGGCGATCACCTAAAGTTATGCCAATAGGATAGCTTCCTGTAGTAGGTGTTAGGTTGGTGAAATAGTGATGTTCCTTGCTATTTGGAAGGCTGTCTCTATCTTCAGTGTTGGCAGAAATGCCTGCGGAGACATCACCCTAGAATCCGCAGTTAGGGGTTCTTGAATCGCCTGATGGTGATTACCAAGCCCATTACAGAAAAGCCCGCGTATGCGAGCAGAAGCATGACAGAATTCGGATTTCTCGGTTGCAGCCCATTGGATGCCCAATAATCGTAATTCTGCATGATTCCCATATGGTGGACAAAATACCCAAATCCAATTCCGAGAGTCCCGACCACAAAGGATACTAGTGATACCGTATAATGGTTGCGGTGCCAAAACCCGATTCCAGCAACGAGAACTGGAACGAAAAAGACGACACTGAACCGTGGGTCAAAGCCTGAGTGGCTCGACCCATTCCTGAGGCAATATGCGATCCCCGCAGCGAGAATTAGGTATCCAATTAACGCTGGTAGATAGTATGCAATAGGCTTCATTACAGCATGTCTTGATTTCTTGTTGATCATAGAAGTATCGTCGCTGGCGAATGTGAAACTGGTATGAAAGCGGTGTGAAAACTCTGTGAATGCTACGCCGCGATTATATGGCCGTAGCCCAATCCTTGAACCGTAGTAGCGGAAGCGGAAAAAACTACGTTGCTGCCGAGCGTTGTAGTCGCAGAGGATGAGCTTATTAAACTGGCGTCGGTCTGGCTGTCGAGACGATCTAATGCGTTTGATGTATCGCCGCTTACGCTATCGTAATAAAGAATTCTTCCTGCACTGGCTGTTGAACACACAGCTAGCAAAAAGAAAAATGCAGAAAAGCCCATGTAAGCCAATTTCATGAGAGCTGGATATCGTTTAAGAATAATCATGAATCATAGGTCAGCGAAAACAGGTGGCTTTGTAGCTCCATGCAGAACCAAATCTTATCTGCTAAGCTAATAATTTGACCGAGAGCTTCTCCTAGTGATCAAGTGGGCTTTCACCTGATGCATCTCCGAGGTGGGCTAGATCTTGAGGTAGAAACTTCTTAAACCGGGTTTTGTCGATCGCTTTCATATAAGCTTCCTGAGGGGTTACCATACCAGCTTGTAATTTATCCCAGATGGCTTCATCCATAAACTGCATGCCCTCGGCTTTTCCTCCGATAATTACATCATAAAGCTTTTGAGTAGCACCCTCACGAATGATGGCTGAGACAGCTGTGTTGGCAAACATGATCTCGTTCACCGCAGTTCGACCTGGTTTGTCACAGCGTTTCATCAGTAGCTGGGCGACCACGCCCCGAAGTGATGCCGCGAGCATGGTGCGCACCTGACTTTGCTGGTCGGCTGGGAATACATCCACAATCCGATCCACCGTTTTGCGCGCGTTGTTAGTATGCAATGTGCCAAAGACTAACAGGCCCGTTTCGGCTGCTGTGAGCGCGAGCGAAATAGTCTCAAGGTCTCGCATTTCACCCACGAGGACGATGTCAGCATCCTCACGCAGAGTGGCTCGTAGACCGTCGGCAAATGAAGGTGTTTGAATAGGGACCTCACGCTGGGTGATGATGGAGTTTTTGTTACTATGAACAAATTCGATTGGCTCCTCAATAGTGATAATATGCCTGTTGAAGTTGGTATTAATATAATCGATCAGTGCCGCCAATGTGGTTGATTTGCCTGATCCTGTGGGGCCGGTTACAAGAACGAGTCCTGATCTCATGTGGCCAAACTCCTTGATGACCGGGGGAATGTTTAGATCTTCAAGTGAAGCAATTTCAGTGGGGATGAGACGAAACACCGCGGCTAACCCATTCTTTTGCATCAGATAGTTACAGCGGAATCGAGATTGCTCATCCATCGAGTAAGCGAAGTCAAGGTCACCTGTTTTTTTGTAAAGTTCGTATGCTTTGGGGTCACATATCTCACTCAAAAGCATTTCGATTCTCTCTTTGGTAAGTAGCTCTTGGTCAGGGATCTCAGCGATTGCTCCGTGAACACGGGTTTTGGGATGTTCACCCTCGCTCAGGTGAAGATCGGAACCGCCGGATTCCACTAAGTAGGTGAATAACGCGTCAATAGCAGCCATAATAGAAAAATTATATGTTAGGAATGATTAGAGTGCGAAATACTCGCGCATCTGCGCCTTGTCTTCACAACGGAATAGTGCTTCCTCTTGAGAGATTTTACCTTTCACGTAGAGGTCACGTAATGAGTCGTCCATAGTGATCATGCCGACGTTTTTACCAGTTTGCATGATCCCCGGGAGCATGTAAGTCTTTCCCTCACGGATGCAGTTAGATACGGCGGGTGTGTTTACAAGTAGTTCGAGCGCTAGCTCACGACCTGCACCGTCTGCCCGGGGGATGAGCTGCTGCGAGATAATGCCACGTAGCGACTCCGAGACCATGATGCGGATCTGATCGCGCTGGTCGACGGGAAATACATCCAGAATACGGTCAAGCGTCCGAGGTGCGTTTCCTGTGTGTAGAGTGGCGAGAACGAGGTGACCGGTTTCAGCTGCAGTAAGAGCTAATGAAATTGTTTCCAAGTCGCGCATTTCTCCAACTAGAATAATATCAGGATCTTCTCGTAGCGCACCACGAAGTGCTTTCGGGAATGAATCTGTATGCGTATGAACCTCGCGCTGGTTGACGTGGCAGTTTTTTGAATTCAGTATGTACTCGATAGGATCTTCCAGTGTTAGGATATGATCCTCCCGATCCTCATTGATGAAGTCGGCGATTGATGCAAGTGTCGTGGATTTTCCTGATCCCACTGATCCTGTTACCAGTAGGAGCCCGTTCTGATAGCGGGTGAGGGGAAGAAGTGACTCAACCGGAAGTCCAAGCTCTGTCATGGTGCGGACTTTGGTATCGATGATTCGGAAACAGATATCGTAGCCAAGTCTCTGCTTAACAACAGAAGCACGGAAGCGGCCATCATCATTTTGGTAGGCGAAGTCAACGTCGCCTTTGTCCTGAAGTCGGTTCCATTCTTTTTCGCCTAGAAAACTTTTGGCAAGCTTCTCAGTTTGCTCGGATTCGAGCTTAGGTGCGTCTGCCCAAATCGGTTGAAGCTGGCCGAAGCGTCGCCATGCTGGAGGATAAGCTGTAGGCAAGTGAATGTCAGAGCATTCGTACTCGATGCCTACTTTGAGATATTGATCGACGTGGTCATAGACCGTGTTTTCAGACATAAGGAAAGTGGACTGGCTTGATTCGCCCCAATCTGACAGAATGTTGGGGCATGAAAAGCGATAAGTTGGGTAAAAGAATTACACCCGTATGGATTGTCGCAACCACATGCTGGCCGATGTGGGGCAAAACCTCAGACTGCAGTATTCGAAATAGCTATCAATTAGCCAGATCTAGAGTCCGACCATTGCCACAAGCTCGTCGTGTGTGAATTGACTGGGGTCTTCAGCTGCCGCGACAAGTGACTCTTCGATAATGAGTTCAGCAAGATCCGTAGACGGGTCATCATTACCGGATTCGGTTGTCACAACAGGAGCAGGCTGCGCCGCGGTGACTGGTTCATCCGACTTGAACTGATTCACGGCGATGACACCCATGCAGGCAACCGCTGCGAACGGCAGAATTGCCTTTTTGGTAAACAAAGCACCGGCAAGGCGTTCAGTCCAGCTTGCTTGAGTAGTGGTTAGCTGGCGAGTTTCGCGAACGACGTTACGGGCAAAAAATGCGTCAGCCTTGCACTCAGACGCCTGATCAAGAAGATCCCAGAGGGCATCTGCTTTATTCAATGGGTCAGAGGATAACTGACTCTCACTAGTATCCGAGGGCTGGTTGGGTGAGAGATTATTTGGCGAATTACGCTTCATCGTGTTCATTAAACATCAAGTTTGTGCGAAAGTTGCATAAAAAACACATTAATTCATATGTCAGAATATCGAGGGAAATAACGGTCAGACACCACGCTTGGCACCCCATAGATGCACATGTAACCGATCTGAAAAGCGATAGTTGCGGTCACGGCAGACGTCGGCGAGCCATAGGCGTCGTTTTTTCAGAGTTTCGCTGTCGCGCCCTTCTGGCATGAGTAGCACCCTACTTGAGGGTAGATTGTGGCATTTGATGAGTTCCTCCACCTCCTCGAGATCTTTTTTTGAGGCAATGACAAACTTGAACCATGCTTTGTATGAGGTGGAAAAAAACTCCAATGCCTCACTTTTTAACCGAAGCTCCACGGCATTGCCTGAGTTTGTAAGTTTGGGTGAGACGTTATACTGGTCTACGCGTCGGTCAAAATCCTCACTCGGGATAAGCGTGCCGTTGGTTTCTAGTTCAAAACGGTAACTATGGTTCTCAGTATAGAGCATGTCCATTAGCTCGCACCAAGCTTCGTCTTGAAGCAGTGGCTCGCCACCCGTTAGAATGATGTTATGACAAGGGTAGGTGAGTACCTTTGACACGACTTCAGCTAGATCTATCTCAAGAAGATAGTCCTCTTTACGAAATTTTTCGTAGCTCGGCAGCGCATCATTTTCATGCTCCCAAGGAGTGCCCTGCCAGTTCCATGTGTAGTCAGTATCGCACCATCGGCAATGCAAGTTACAGAGCGAGGCACGAACAAAAATCGACGGCACACCCGTACTGACACCCTCACCCTGAAGGCTGTGGAAAATCTCAGGGCCGCCACCCAGACGGGCGAGCTTGAGCGTGGATTTTGACACGCGGTTATTTGTTAGATCTGCTTGAAGACCTTTTCCAAGAGCTTCTTGGTGGCGATAATACCGTCGTCCTCAGAGAGTTTCTTGCCTTCGTATTCGACTCCTACATAGCCGGAGTATTCGGAAGCAGCGACGATTTTCATGATCTTGGTGTAGTCCGAACGTATTTCCTCGCCAGTCTCGTTGAACTCGTGACTCTTGGCGCTCACCCCCTTTGCGTAAGGCATCAAGTCTTTCATGCCTTGGTAGCGGTCATACTGGTGGAAGTTTCCAAAATCTGGTAGTGACCCGCAGTTTGGCATGGCGACGGTTTTAAGGACACCTGAGAGCCATGCCCCGTCAGAGGAAAGCCCGCCGTGGTTTTCAACGATGACGTTGAGACCCATTCCTTTTGCGAAAGTGCTCAATTTGGTAAGCCCATCGATGACCTGTTTCGCGAGTTCCTCACGACCACCTGGACCGCCAGCATTGACGCGGATTGAGTGGCAACCAAGAAATTTGGCCGCTTCTAACCATTTTTTGTGATTATCCACTGTTTTGTTCCGGCCTTGTTCGCTCTTGGCTCCCAGCTTTCCTTCGCCGTCGCACATGATAAGAACATTACGAATTCCCTCACCGTCAGTTCTCGACTTGAGATCCTTGAGGTATGCCATGTCCTTTGCTTTGTCCTTAAAAAAGGCGTTTACATATTCTACCGCGTTGATGCCGAACTTATCTTTGGTGTATTTTGGAAAATCGAGATTAGTGAGCTTCTTTGCTCTTAGGGTGCGGTGCAGTGACCATTGTGCGAGTGAAATTTGGAAACGGGGTTTCTTCTCATCAGTCTTTTCGGCAAAGGCGGGTAAAGTACTACCTGCGAGAGCGATGCCTGTGGTTTTCAGAAATTGACGTCTTGAAGTGTTCATAAAAAAGAATTTAGTGGCTTGCCAATTTCTTGCAAGCACATTGGGTGATCCTGTGCTACTTGGTTGGCATGAGTATTATCACGCGCCGAGGAGACGATGGAAACACAGACGTCATGTATGGCGGCCGCATGGCAAAGACCTCACCGGAGGTTGTAGCATGTGGCTGCGTTGATGAGTTAAACGCGGCCCTGGGTATGGTGCGCGTGTCAGGTCTATCTGATGACATGGTGAAAAATATTGATACCATTCAAGGTCATTTGGTTTCACTGATGGGACTTCTGTCTGTGCCAGCTGATAAACGAGAGAAATATTTATCCGACGGATATCCAGCGATCAGTCAGGATGATCTTGATTGGCTGGAAAGTATTGCCGAGGAAATGCCAACAAAGTTTGACGGCTGGGCGCGACCTGGTGCGGCAGGGGATCAAAGTGCTGCTTGGATGGATGTGGCGAGAACTATTTGTCGTCGTGCTGAACTCAGTGCCTGGGATATGGGTGAGGGGGCTTGTGCGGAGGCATGTCGCTTTCTGAATAGGCTGTCTGACATTCTCTGGCTATGGGCGCGCAAGTTAGAGAGCGATGCCGCGGTTTAGCTGGTCATAATTCTTAATACGAGAGCTACGGCAGCAGCAGTCATCGCGATGGACGCGGCCAGCCAAGGCCAACCTCTGCGTGTGCCCTTTTGTGCCCACATTCCTAACAAGAAGCCGAGTAGCATACCGGAAATATGAGCTGTATTTCCGATCGGTAGCATACCACCCCAGCTAAGGAGGAAGCAAACACCCTGCCATAATAGAAACCACCTGAGAGTATGACCGTTGAAACCTTCCAAAAAGCCTGTGTAGCGTGGCCATGCACCCCACATGAATCCTCCCATGGCATAAACAACTCCAGAAAAACCAATCCCATGGCCGCCAATTTGTAACTGATAAGTTGAGCTGACAAAAGCAGTCACAACGAAAAAAGCAGCTGTTTTTGTGCTACCCAGCCCTCGTTCCATGAGGGAGCCAAATTTGACTAACCAATACATATTGAAGCCCAGATGCCAGAGTTCCATATGCATAAACGCAGCCGCGATCATGCCCCACCATTGACCATTGGCGAGTTCGATCACTCTTGTGTAGCCAAGCTTGATCATTAACCCCACAAAATCGTCTCCCTCACTCATTGCCCTGTTAATCAACAGATAGACAGAGACACACCACAATAGTGTCGCGTAAGTTACGACAGGTAAGAGATCCACAAAGCGCTCATAGAAACGTGAACGATGTGTTGGCCCCGCATCCGCAGGGTCATCGGGAGGAAACTGGAAGCGCATCATTGGGTTGTATCCTGATAGGCCACCACAATCAGTGCAAGTGGCAACTAGGGCTAGATATTAAGGCTGGAAAAATAGCACTTGATTCGGCGCAGGCTTAGGCTTATTTTTCCGCCCATGAGCAAATTTCTATACGCGCTTCTCGCCCTCTCTTTTATGCCACTTGTATCTTGTGGGGATTCCGCCCAGACCGCACGCAAGCCAGTTGGTCCTGAGTCTCAAGAAAGCGACATGCCATGGAACAGGCCTACGGGTCCAGAGGGAGCTGGTGCACTCGGTATCTTGGATCGCAGATAACTGGTTGCGGTCATTCTCATGCTATCTGGTTGCGCCTTCGAGAAAGTCGGACAATCCACCTAGATTTGACAGCATCTGATCGCAGATCACGAAAGGAGTGATATTCTAACGTTTGCTATTGATGCTTTCATAAAGCTGATCAAGTTCGGCATTTGAATGCCCCAATTTTTCCAAATAAGGACGCATTCGGGCACGCTGGTATCGCCTCGTTGTCGTTAGCACTATTTCTGATACCCTGAGGCGGGCGTCTGGTTCCAGATTCGAGAGCAGGTTGGCGCTAATTTCCATACCCCAGCTGCCCGCGTATCTTTTGGATTGACCGATGAGATCGGTGACTACAGTTTCACGCTCTGTAGGGTCAAGTTTGGATAGGTAGCCTTGCACAAATTTGGTGGGGCTTTTTTTGCGACTAAGAATCGATAGAAACCCACTCGATCCATCTTGTTCGTGTCCCATGTAGTCGGCAATGGTTTCACCCAGTGTGTAGTCATCAACTAAGCTGCCATACGCTTTGAAGTAGGTGGTATGGGAATCATTTCCTGGTAGCTTGCGGCCTTGCTCCAGCCATTTCCATGCGGCGATGTGATCCCGCTTTACCCACTCGCTCAGGAGGTTACCGGGCAGAACTCTATGATACTCGAGCTCTTTCAATGCTGCATGCATACCAGCGAGACCATTCATCGTAGCAAGAAAATCGAATTCCTTAGGATATTCGAGAATTGCATATCCTTGTTCTTTGGCGGTATGGACTTGAACACCAGGAGGGTAAGAAAATCCACTAGATTTTGTAATATCTCTTTGAGATAGGACTCCAAATTGAGCTACTTCTAGAGTAGATTTTGTACCATGAGTTAGGGAAGCATTGTAGAGAGCCTTCAATGCATTTCCGGGAGACAGCTTGATCGCGCCAGCCTCTGCCTTTGCCAACTCAAAGCCTTTGTGGAAATCTATCTTTGCGACGTTTGCAACGAGATCCCCGAGTAGTTCATTGACATGCTCTTGGTCAGACGATGCACCCTTGACCCAAGCTAGGGCTTTCTCTGGTGACTCCATATACCA
>JBGCEU010000061.1:0-7457 GCA_045106535.1 Akkermansiaceae bacterium
GCATTCCAGAAACTCAACGAGCTCGGCTACGGCAAAGACCCACGACTGCCGATGCACTTTGTCTACAATCCGAACGGTGCCTCGCTGCCGCCGGAGCAGAAGGAACTGGAAGCCGACTACAAACGTGAAATGCAAAAGCACTTCGGCATCGTGTTCAACGATCTCTACTGCATCACCAACATGCCGATCGCACGCTTCAAGTCCTACCTCAAACGCAACGACCAGTTAGACGAATACATGCAGCTGCTCCGCAATTCGTTCAACCCGTCCACCGTCGATGGTCTAATGTGCCGCAACACCATCAACACCTCTTGGACCGGCGAAGTATTCGACTGCGACTTCAACCAGATGCTTAAACTGAGCCTGGAAAACCCATCTAACGACACCCCCCTCATGGTCTGGGACATCAACCCAGAAACCTACCACCAACTCCCCATCCGCACCGCCGACCACTGCTTCGGATGCACCGCAGGAAGTGGGTCGTCCTGTGGCGGAAGCTTGGAGTGAAAATCAAGAAAATATCCTTCTTCTTGGAAGACGCACAACACCCTCTGCACGTTGATGCTGACTTTGAACATACACAAATACATCGCATGGGCTAATTCACACTGTAAAAATGCGAGGCGTTTATTTTCTGCTAGACTGTTGTAATGCAATTCAGCATGTTCACGGTCTTAATTAAACCACTAGTTCTGCTAGTTAAAATGCCAATGATACATACACTATTCATATACCTGTTGATTACCTTGTTTGCAGTCTCCTCTCATGCTGCTTCCAAACCCAATATCATCTTCATCGTCGCGGACGACATGGGCTACCGGGATACTGGCTACAGCGGCAACCCCATCGTAAAGACCCCGCACCTCGACCAGATGGCGGCTGCAGGTCTTAGCTTCGAGAACTTCTACTCAGCCCATGGCACCTGCTCGCCGGGTCGCATGGCTATCCTGACCGGTCGCACACCGCTGCGCTCGCGAATGGTCACCACGGTCGGACCGATGCGGGAGGGCGAAGTTACCGTCGCAGCTGCACTCAAGACCGCTGGCTATGAAACCGGGCATTTCGGCAAATGGGGCGTGGGACGCGTGGGGACTCACCCTATGAAAGCAGGCTTTGACGAGGCTGTATGGAGCAAGGGTTTCTACGACAACGGCGTCGCCTTCTTCGTAAACGAGAGCGACAAGCGGGATGAACGTCCAGTCCAGACGACTGGCGAATCATCCATCGCCACAGTCGATGAAGCGCTCAAATTCATTGCAAAACGCGCTAAGCGTCAACAGCCCTTCTTTGCTCAGATCTCCTTTGGCTCGCCGCACGGCCCACACAAGGCAGCAAGCGAATTCAAGAAACTCTACTCTGCTCTTCTGGAAAAAGAACAACACCTGTGGGGAGAAATCTCCGGCCTCGATGCCGCTGTTGGGAAACTACGCAAGGCTCTGCGTGATCTGGAAATTGCCGACAACACGCTGCTCTGGTTCGTCAGCGACAATGGCGGTGTGTCCTCCACATCGGGCATTGAGAGAAAGGGGCGTATCGGAGCTCGAACGATCGGTCTTATAGAATGGCCACGCAAAATACCGAGGCCAATGAGCACAGCTATTCCCGTATGTCATACCGACATGTATCCCACCGTGTTGGACATTGCCGGTATCACAATAAAGCACCAACCAGTGGTTGACGGTATCAGTATTCTGTCCCTAATCGAAGGAAAGATGGAGAGCCGACCCAAGCCGCTAGGCTTTACCAGTGGCAGGTATGCTAGTAAGGATCCTGTGCTGTGCGATCTTGGGGTTGCAGCTTGGATCGACCAGCCTTACATGCTGCGGGTTGATCCTCCCAACAAGCGGCGAAAGTCAGAATTAGTGACTCTTTATAAGCTCGATGATGATCCTTCACAGAAAAAGGATCTCGCGGCCGAGTATTCGGGTAAGGTGCAGGTCATGCGAAAGGCACTTGAGGAGTGGCGGGAGTCCATAAAGGCGAGTTTCGAGGGCAACGACTACACAGTAAATAGATAGTGCAGAACAAGGCGTTGCTATCAATACCTGCCCCGCCGCAAGTTCAATCCGTCATGAACACTCCATCTTAAACCCATAGTCGATGCCTCGTCCTCGGGCAGATGTAAAAGGACTTCGACGTTCCACAAACACTGAAACATCCAGACCATGCGTGCTTGATTGTTGCATCATGCTAAGAACAATAATTACCCTGATATGACCCTCTCTATACGCTTCCTAACACTCGTAGCCATCTCTCTCCATTTAGCGCATGGCAAAGAAAACCCACCTTCCAGCCTCACAGCGGAAAAAGCTCTTGCTGGTTTTGAGAAGCGGGTCGATGAGATGCTCAAAGCTCAAGCGGGCAAACCACTCCTCCGAGCAAAGAAGAAACCGCCCTTAAAAAAAGGGCGCCCGGCCTACATCAGAGCCTATTCGCACTCCATGGTGGCCTTCGCCGCCCGTTGTCTTTATCTCAACGAAAAAATTGAAGAGGCGAATGCTGCTCTGGTCGAAAATGCGGAGGCTTATCTAGAAGATCCAGAATCCGTATCAGACCGGGACAGCTTCCACTGGCACGGAGAAATGGTTCTCCGGCTACTTGAGTTCTATGGACCGAAAGGCAGCGTCTCTCCCGGCCTTATCACCGGAGAGACCGAAAAGATCATCCTCCAGCCCCACTGGCATTACTCCCGGCTGTGTTCCAAGCTGGAAAGGGCCGAATACAAAAAATCGCAGACCTGGCACCTCTACAGTACAGAGAACCATCACACCATGGATTTCACCCTCCATTGGCACTTCGCTAAATACGTCAAAGACCACCCAGATTACAAAGATCGGGTATACAACGGAGCGAAAGCCGCTGAGCACTGTGCCGCATGGAATGACTATTTTTTGCATTATTGCCTGCAACGTGCCCGTTACGGGATCTGCACCGAGATGCGTAGTGACGGCTACAATGCGACTTGGGCCAAAGGACTCGTGAACTTCTATGATTTTGGCGATGCTAGAGCAAAAAAAGCGGCCAAAATGCTTCTCGACCTCTATTTCGCCTATTGGGCCGAAGAACAAATCAAGGGGCATATGGGCGGCGGCGCAGCCCGTGTCCGGGGATTCAATTATACGCATCAAAAGCGTAATCACGGGAACGCCCAACTCGCCTGGATGTATTTCGGGATCGGCGAACCACAGGTGATCAGTGGTCATTACATCGGCTATATGCTCAGCCAATACCGCCCCCCGGCATTGATTGCTGACTTGGCTCTGGATCAGGCTGGTCGGGGAAAATACGAAATCACCCAGCGAGCACAAGGTCTTGGGCAGAATAGTAATGGGTCGTCCTGGATGCATAAAATAACGCCACATTTGTTCCGGACCGATGGCGGCGGCAACTTACGCTACAGCTACTGTGATCCTGAATTCATCATCGGTTGCGTCATGAGTGAAGCACGGCCTTTAGAAGATTGGGTTAGGCTGAATGTTCAGAGCCGCTGGCAAGGTGTCATCTTCAAAGGTGAACACGATCCCCGCATCGTCCCGATCGTGAAGGCTAAAAATAATCGTGATACCCAGAACGCCTCATGGTGTGTGCAGAAAAAGGGCAGCCTTATTGTTCATCAGTTAAAAGATGCGCTCGGTACTGAGGGGATCATGGTTTGGATGTCAAAACAGGGCCTCTCCAAACCGGTTGAAGAAGATGGCATCGTATTTGTTGAAGCCCCGGGCGCGTATGCAGCCTTCCGCGTTGCTTGGGGAAAATATACATTTAAAGAAAAGCAATTCGGAACGCAGCCCAAGCTCACACCGTCAGGTTATGTGCTCACACCAGAAGACCCATTCACTCCGGTTATCCTTGAAGTGATGGCCAAATCCGACGTCGAAAATTTTGCGGAATTCAAGAAACGGGTTAAGTCAGCCAAAGTCTCTCGGCGTGGAACTACATTGTTCTATCAGTCGATTTATGGGGATCTGCTCACCCTCGATACCTCTTACTCGAAAAACCCAACGATCAACGGAAAGACAATTAATTACCAACCTGATCGGGTGTTCAACAGTCCCTTCATCAGCTCTGACTACAAGTCAGGTGTGGTGACGATTCGCAAGGGAAGCAAACAAATCGTGCACGATTTCAATGCATTGCTAGAAGCAAAATAATGAGCCATCACCCCTTTTCTTCACAAAAAAAATCGGGCCATCGGATACATCAAACAATGTAGAACAATTGATTCAATCCATCGGCTAGCTCCGTGGCTCAATTGAGCGTTCACTCCTCCGACTACACTCAAACACACCTCTACAATCTCAGCCAAAATTGTAATGGCTGACCGGAGCGTCTGTTGGCTACTCTCCTTCGCATGAGTCACGAAATATTAGAAAGCACGACAGAAATCCCTCAAGCAGAGAGGACTTGGGCGATGCTTGCGCACTTGTCGTCGTTTTTGGGGTGGATTGGTATTCCATTTGCCAATCTGATCGCCCCTTTTGTCATGTGGCAGATCAAAAAAGATGAGATGCCCTTTGGCTCATCTCAAGCCAAGGAGTGTCTGAATTTTCAAATCTCGATGACTATCTACGCCATCATTTCAGGCATCCTGTGCTTGGTGCTCATTGGCTTTGTGCTGCTTTTCGCACTGTTTGTGTTTGATGTAGTTATTACCATCATCGCTGCCATCAATGCGAACGATGGCAAAGCTTACCGATACCCACTTACGATTCGGTTTATCGCTTAGCTTTTTTTATCATGAGCAAATTCACACATCATCCAGAGAGGCTTCTCGGGAAAATCATCGTTCTTGGCCTCTCAGCGACGGCAGCTCTCAGCCTCACCCACACTGTTCAGGCAGATGATTCAGCCATCAAAAAACAGCTACAAGGCGTTGATCTGAAAGGAGTGCATCACCTGACATTGAGCCTCGACGGAAAACTTGCCGCAGGGTTCACTGGCCTGCATTCAAACCCTGGAACGAGGTCTGGTTCGTATTCTCTGTTTAAGATTTGGTCGGTGAAAGATAAAAAGCTTTTGCACAAGTTTCGCCTTTCGGGAGAGGCTTACGCGCTTGCCTTCAGCGCCGACAGTTCGACCATCGTTACAGCGGATCGGACTGGGAATTTGGGATACACCACAACCGTCAGGGCATGGGATCTTCCAGAGGCCACTGAGCGGAAACTTGGAATCTGTGGTGGTGTAATCCACGAGCTTTGTTTCAGCCCTGAAAACAGCCGATTGGCTACGGTGGCACAACTTAGTTCTTTTGATCACAAGTCCGCCATGGCCCAGATCAATGTGTGGCCTGTCACCGGCAAGGGAAAGCCGCTTAACATCGATATCCCCCATCCGCTTGGCGAATGGATAGAACTGCGCCCACCCGTCGATGCACGGGAAAGTAACCGACCAGACCAAGTCTGCCGTCGAGTCGTCCCAACTGAACTGCTTTTCAGCCCTGATGGCAAACAGCTGATCGGTAAATCAGAAGCAGGCTTCCGCACGGTCTATGATGCGCAAACAGGAAACATGCTACAGCACGCAAACATCTCTTCCATCGGCTTGGTGAAGACGGCGTTTATCATCGCCATCCACCAGGTTCCAAAGGATGTGAAATTGTTCACCATCGATATCACTCCGAATAAACAAAACATCAGATTTCAGCGAGCCGCAGATGGTTGGTGGAAAATGGGTCAGGGTGAAAAATATGCATGTAAGGTCGACGGCAAGAATTTTGTCACCTTCATCAATGGCGTTGAAAAGGAGGAGCACATTACGATGTTACTTGGACTGGAAGACGACACGAAATTTTCGCAGCTCACATCGTTCAGGCACCCACTTGGTGTGATCAAAATTGAACGCAATGAGAAGGACTTGAAGCTACAACTCAGGGAGGTCACTGAAGAAATGGCACTTGGCAAGACGCTGCAAGCATGCGAGGTGCGTTACGTCAAAAAACCGAACAAATAGGCGACCTTTACGTTATTAAAAAAAATCGCACCCACCTGTTAGTCATAGTAAGTTCCAAAAAAAATGAGCCAAAATCAGAACAGCCATCCGCAGCCCGACCATGATTTCCCAGATCCTCCCGAAGGCCTGGAGATCATCGAACTAACAGCCAATCGGAATTTCAGGATTCGAGAGTTTGTTTCGTGGCCAATAAAGGGGGGGATCGCTTTTATTCTATTGATTGGAATTTTATTGCTCATAGCACCCATTACTCAGGGCTCGATCGTGGAAGATTTCCTGAATACAAAATTTGGAGATGTCCCCCTGATTGCATCTCAAGCGATCAGGGGGGTGCTGGTCGCAGCCGTCGCCTACTTATTGTTCCAGATCATGAAGCTGCTCTTTGGCATGACCGAGGTGCGAGGCACCATGAACGCAATCTCCAGCTACCACAGGCTCTTTGGAATCCCCGTGACCCGATCAATGAGCAAAATCGAGTTCAAGTCTGTTGAACTGAAATACTATCGCGGTCGCAGCACCGACAACTCGGCAGCTGAAAGCAGATACCCTGGGGATTGGAAAATTAGATTGATAGGAGCGAATGGCTCACTGAAAATCTATGAGACGGGATCACACAAGGAGGCTGAGTGGCTGGCTCAGTTTGTTGCCCAATGGTATGGACTCGAGGTCGAGCATAAGGGAGACAAGCGAAAGATTAGCTGGTAGCAGTTTCGGAGTCTTCCACGACCAACCAGCTAAAAAAGCAAAACGTCGGAGTCTGTTCTCTGTAAAAAGTAGGGTAACTCAGGCGTTTACCCCTCCCTCGCCTGCTTAAACTCCTGATAAGCTGCCAGCGCCCTATCACGGCCTTCGTTCAGATCGATCATGCGTTCGGGGTAACTTTCGCCAAGTTTGATGCCGTAGCTTGCTAACTCGATGGGTGTGAGATTCCACGGCTCGTTGATTTCATCTCCGGGGATGTTGGCGAGTTCGGGGATGTATTTCCTCACGTAGTCGCCACCCTTATCAAATCGCTCTGCCTGCCTCAGTGGATTGAATACTCGAAAATACGGTGCGGCATCGGCGCCGCATCCGGCGACCCATTGCCAGCCCATGGTGTTGTTAGGGAGATCGGCGTCGACGAGTGTGTCCCAGAACCAGTCGGCTCCGCTTTGCCAATCCTGAAGGAGATGTTTGACCAGAAACGAGCCCACCACCATGCGGGCGCGGTTGTGCATCCAGCCGGTTTGCCAGAGCTGTCGCATCGCGGCATCGATGACAGGAAATCCCGTCTGCCCTTTGCGCCAGCGCTCGAGCTTTCCCTCATCGTGTGACCACGGGAACTGCTCATACTCAGGCCGCAGCGCACGATCCACCGAATGCGGGAAGTGATAGATCAGATGATGCGCGAAGTCGCGCCAGTAGAGCTGGCGCACGTAACCGTTCATCACCTTGTCCCCCATCCCGGCGAGCTTGTGGTAAATTTCCCGTATACCGATTTGACCAAAGTGCAGGTAGGGTGCCAGCCG
>JBGCEU010000062.1:0-14599 GCA_045106535.1 Akkermansiaceae bacterium
GGCGCTGAAGGCATGCAAGGTCACCGGAATTGAATTTTCTGGAATGAACTCAACAGTGAAAAAGGCATTAGCATACGTCAGTGCTCGGCAGGCTACGAACGGCAGATTCGCATACACTGGAGCTGGTGAGTCAGGGCGTCCCAGTCTTACAGGTGCCGGTGTTCTTGCCTTCCAGATGTGGGGTAAGGGATCGCGAAAGGAAGTTCGTAATGGTGCAAAATATATCCTGCGAGAGGCAAAGCTCGACTACAATGGTCCTGATAGCGACCTTTACGCGCATTACTATCATTCACAGGCAATGATGCAGCGGGGTGGTGAGCAGTGGCGCACATACAATGAAATGTTCCGTGATCAGATTTTGCTAAATCAGAATGAAAACGGCTCATGGAAAAAACCAGGAGGGAACGATGGCACGAAAGCCGTCGGTGCACTTTTTGCAAAAGACACTCCCGAAGGCATCCTCTACCGCACCTGCCTATGCACTTTGATGCTTGAGGTGTATTATAGATACCTGCCAGGCACGCATTAGTGAGCAGTTTTCGCACTGCGGCGCTATTGACGGCTGACGCTGACTGAAATACGGGTCATCGTCGCTGGTGATCAAGGAAAGATCCTGCGGCACCCAGATGCCCCAGTTGAGCAGAAACTGGAGCGTTGCGGCCATCAAGGAATGGATCCCCGATGACGAACCTAATTTGACTTGGTTCAATCAGGAAAGGAAACCAGCAGGGAATGATTCCAGGCAGTATGACCAAAGCCCCGCTTGGCAACCATCCGAAATGCCGCTCGGCGATGGCCCCACCCTGGTTCTCGATTCCACATAAACCCCGTTGACGTCCACATTTCAAAAACTCCCGCTGCTAAAATTTCCTTGGCACGGCGGGTAAGGGGCCTAAATTCGCGTTGAATGGTTTTTGCCCAAGAACCGCTCCCTCAGCCCCATTCCGTGCATCTCCGGAGCCTTGACCCATTTCAGAATTTCAACTTTCTGCGTTTCAGTTTTACCCACCACCCCTCTTTTCCCCCGCACCCCCCTTATCACTCCATGAAAGCCCCTCGGAGCACCTCACTCAAAAAGCAAATTCCTAGCAGTAAAAACTCAGAGGCACCCTCAAAATTCTCGCCCATGGTGGTTTCCTTTTTTCGGAGATCTCACGGGTTTCCATCAACTCAACGCATATCAATGAAAAAATTAGCTACTCTCACATCTGTTATCGTAATCGCCTTGTTAGCTTCTATTTCAATCGAGGCTGCCACCCAAAGGGACAGCACTTGCACCATCAATGGAACGCTGACCGTTGAAATCGAACTCAAAGCCAATCAAAATAGTGAGGTTGTGCCTTACACACAGTGGAATAATGTCAAAGTCGAACTCCATCGGGCCAATGACAATTTCAAGGGGCGCTACGACCAATTGATCGCCAAGGGGTATAAAATTAACGACGCTATGAAAGCTTGCATGCGAGAAGACAAACTGTGGAAAAAGACTGCCAGCACAATAACCAAACCCACCAAGTTTAGGCACCGTGTCTACAGCTACGGCTACAGTTGGTTTGGGTTCGTGGGGCTCAAGCCAGGTATCTACCGCGTGGTGATTCCTGGACGTCCCTCGCTTACCCGCTGGGTTAGTTTTACGGCCGGAGGCCAAAAAGTCGAGGTGAACCTCAAGTATAAGAATAAACCAAAAGGTAACTAGTTTACTAGTAAAGGGGGAAGGCCTATTACTTCATCTAACCGAAACCTTTCGCCTTATTTTTTCAGCTTATTCCCTTAGACTACATTCTCGTCTGGCCCAGTCATTTTCTTGATGATAGCGAGACAACCCCCTTATCACCTCATGAAAGCCCCTCCGACCATCTCACTCAAAAAGCAAATTTCCTAGCAGTAAAGCTTGCTTATCTGAGATGCAGATTACTTGCGGCGACGCAGGATCAGAGCAAGACCAGCAAGGCCGAGAAAGGCGGTGGAGGATGGCTCTGGGACGGGAGTTACGTCAGCGTATGTCGCGCCCACGCGAATTTCGTCCCATCTGCTGGACAGACCGTTTCCGTGGTTCGTGTTGATCAAATCAAAGTCGGATTGATCCACGACTCCTACTGATTTAGCCACAGCTGAACCCAGTACTAAATCTGTGTCGGGGAGGTATAGGGTAACCGAGTCGTCAGCTGTTCCGTTGGCCCCCCATTCCGCATGTCCGACGATAAGGTAAGTTGTTGTTGCTGCTAATGTTCCACCGTCGTCGTTATTTACCATCGAATCACCTGTTACATCGACTGAGCTGGCACCTGGAGCCGATAGGTTGTTGGTTCCCCAATCGAATGTTTCCCAAAGTCCCGCAAAGACCCTTGATCCAGTACTGCCAAAACCAATGGCTTGGCCTGGACTACTGAGGTTGCCGTTGTTGGTCACAGTGCCATCTCCGATCGTAAAATAGAAGCGGCCATTGCCGGTATCTTTCCGGTAAAGCATGCTGAACCACATTTCTCCATCATGAGCCAACATATCAGTGTAAGCTGTGTTGGTCATGTCGATGCTGGCTCGGTTGGCATGCCAAGAACCATCAGTAAAAGCAGCATTGTCGCTTGTTTGTAAACTACCATAAGTCAAATTTGAGCTGACCACCCTGCCTGATCCTTTTCAGGTCAGGATGCGCATACCCCCATGACTGATAGATTGCCACTTTTACTCATCTCCATTAGTTTACTAGCGTGTCTAACTTAAAAGCCCTGACCATCGCCGAGCAGATCGCGGGACATCTCCGTGAGGAGATTATGCGTGGACGATGGGGCGTCAAGATGCCGGACAAGGGGTCAGCAAGGCAGAGAAATGTATCATAGTCTCCTTGCCTTGTCTCACTAGTGTCCAAAACAGCCAATGATAGATAATCGATTTTTATGGGGTGTTGTCGGGTAATTTTCTTTGACTGCCTTTTTACAATCGGGGTGTTGCCAGTAACTAAAGTTTAAGCTGATAATGAGTATTTCGCCCTTTACCGATTACTCTCAGCGCACCCTTTCCTAACAAATCTTGTAGATCTCTTGTAGCTGTAGCTTTTGAGGTTTTTGTTATTCCGATATATTTTTGAGCATTCATTCCGCCAGTGAAGCCTGAGGCTCCTGCTCGGAACATGCGCTCCATGGCCTTATGTTGTCTTTGATTTAGCTCATCCTCATGCTTACGGTAAAATTTTGCCTTCTTCAGCAGGAAGTGGATTTCTTTCTCAGAGCTTTGTTGGGCATCCAGAATGGTATCGATAAAGTAGTTCAACCACGGAGTGATCTTGTTGCTTCGCTGTGCGTTTTGTAGAGCCGTGTAATATTTCTTTTTCTTCGCGTTGATGGATCTAGAAAGGCTTAATAGTACGGGTGATCCCTGTCCCTGTGATAGTGCTTTCTCCGCGATGGCTCTGCCGATTCTACCGTTTCCGTCCTCAAATGGGTGAATGGATTCAAAATAAAGATGAGCTATTGCTGCTCTGACGGCTCCAGGGAGATTTTTCTTGGAATCATTGAACCAGCAGATGAAACATTTCATTTCACTGGGAACTTGATCAGATGGTGGTGCTTCAAAATGAATGGTTGGGTTGCCAATCCTTCCAGAGATGACTCGCATCGCCGCCGCTCCACTACGCCACTCGCCCACAGGTATATTTTTGACTCCTTTCAAGAGTAATGAATGCCATTCAAACAACATCGCTTCGCTCAATGGCCGATCAAATTGATTACGAGCCAGCACAATAAGCTCGCCTAAACCTTCTGCTCGCTGATCGGAAACTTGATCATCAATGACATTGAGACCTAAATTGTTTTTTATCGAAGACTTCACATCGTCATGCTGAAGTGATTCCCCTTCGATATCAGAAGTCTCGATGGCTTCAGCGATCATCAAATCCAGGATTGCTTCTACCTCCATGCCCTCAGAAAATCCCTCTACTATGCCTGAAACTCTTCCTGAAAGCAGGCTTATTTCAGGCAAAGTACGACTAGCTTCAGATAGATCATAGCTGAAGTTGGGCCAGTCATCCTGTTGCCAATTGTAGTGCATGAACCGATTAAATCATAAAATCGGCTCATAATAAATGGTATTTTGAGCCGATTATCCTGTTTAATCGGCTCATGAGATCGCTTGAAGAAGATTTGTTCATTTGCCCCCCCACCTCGACAACATCGGCCTGAGTACCACCGCATGGGGTAAGCTCATCGGCATCGACCGCTCGACCGCCTCACGACTTCTCAGGGGGAAAGAAAGCTCAATACCGACCACATCCGCAAGACAGCCGAGGCTCTACACATCGATGCTGGATTGATGATATAGAATCACTGTGACCTCATGGATGACTGCCCACTGATGAAGCTCTCTTTTAGAGAACACCCTGTTCGGGTTGAAGACCTGAGCATGTGGGCAGAGCCCTTTGCCTAGGCTGGTAGCAGGTTGAAAAAATCTGGCTTAAGGACAAGAGGTATCGTCGCAGTCCAAGGTGTTATCCACTCACGATTTCACCCACCTTAGTGTTTCGTATTGTCAGTCTACTATGCTGTGGTCAATCTTGATGCATGGCAGAATTTCATCCGCACAAGTATGAGCGTCTTTCCGAGGGCGAGATGCGTGAACGTGCTCGAGATTTCTATCAGGAGGTTAAAATGCGCCGAACCGTGCGTGAATTTTCTCAAGATGCCATCCCACACGGTGTTGTCGAAGACTGTATTCGAGCGGCGGGCACCGCGCCGAATGGAGCTAATTTGCAGCCGTGGCATTTTGCAATTGTTACAAGTCAGGAAAAAAAACGAGAAATCCGTGAGGCCGCAGAGCAAGAAGAGAGAGAGTTCTATGGTGGTCGCGCTCCGGATGAATGGCTAAATGTGCTGAGCCATCTGGGCACGGACGCCGAGAAGCCATTCCTTGAGACAGCTCCCGCACTTATCGCCATTTTTCAGAAGTCAAAAGTCACCGATCATCGGGGTGTTGAATCGAAGACCTATTACCCAAAAGAGTCAGTCGGTATTGCAACGGGATTTCTGATCGCTGCGCTAAATCGTGCGGGCTTGGCTACTCTTACTCATACCCCAAGCCCAATGAAATTTCTTAATGAACTTCTTGATAGGCCAATTATAGAAAAGCCGTTTTTGCTCCTCGTGGTTGGTTATCCTGCGGAGAAATGTGAAGTCCCGGTGATAGCCAAAAAACCGTTCGAGAGTATCGCGTCTTATCACTAACAGTTATCGATATGGCGCAGGGGAAAACTAGGCTGCCAAATCTTGATGCCCTCAGGATTCTTGCGGCACTGGGTGTGTGCATGTTTCATTTGAATTGGTATGGTGAGAGCGGATTGAGTTCGCTGTTAGTTCTAGGCTATCTGGGAGTGAATGTTTTTTTCTGTATCTCAGGCTATATTACACCACTGGTATTACAGTGGTCAAAATTCACGTTCTCAGACACGGGTAGATTTTTGCTTAGTCGATTTATGCGATTGTATCCTGCGTTTGCAGTGATGGCACTCATCGAGATTTTCATCTACTCATTTGGTAGTCCGCTGATGGGCTACGGACAGAAAATTGATGAGATCACTTGGGCGCGCACTTTCGCAAATTTCTTTCTCTACGCAGATTTTGTTGGCGAGAGCTGGTATGTAGCGGTGTTTTGGACACTCGCCGTCGAAGCGCAATTCGTAATCGCCATGCTTGTGGTGTTTCCTTTGCTTAGCCATTCTAGGCAGTGGATTCGCGTGGCCGTTGTGCTGGTATGGGCACTGGCGCCCTTGACCGTAGGAAATAGCCCAACACTTCTCACTTATGCGGCACTATATAGTATGGGGATGGCGGCTTACCTAAAGCATTACAAGAAGCTTCCAAGTTGGATTTTCCTGATTTTGTTAGCTTGTGCGTTCTGTAGCGAATATCTAGCAGTGAGTGGAAATGTTGCGTGGACAGCCTTGGGCACGGCATTAATTGTAACCTACGCTCCACAGCTCAGTGAAACATGGGTGAAGCGATTGAGAATAGATCACTTCGGAAAGCTGTCCTACTCGTTTTTCTTGCTGCATATCACCTTTGGTGGGGCGGTGATGGTGCATTTTAAGCACTTTCCAAATGCGTGGATGTACCAATTTCCAGCACTGCTTTTGGCGACTGCCTTTTCTGTTTTTGTGGCCTCGATATTTCACCGCTGGATCGAGCATCCGCTACATGTTTACTCGCGTAAACTGAAGGCGGCATAGACCGAATCTATTTTCTCCACAGCCAGCGTAGTGCATCAGGGAGCAGCCTGCCGCCGTCTTTGCCGCTGTGGCCACCATTGGTTGGAACCCACTTGTAATCGTATTTGCGAAACGCGAGCGCACGCTCCATCTGCTGGTTGGCTAGCCACCAGTTTCCGTGTGCGTTATCGAGATCATTTTTTCCGTCTTGGAGATAAATACGGAGGGGGCGGGAATCTTGTTTTCGAATGAGCGCAGGGTAAACGTGGCCACCACGGATGTTCGTGAACGAGCCAATATGGCTGAGCACTTTTCTGAATAGGTCTGGCCGTTCCCAGGCGACTGTAAACGCACAAATGCCTCCGGAGCTCATGCCGCAAATAGCACGCTGTTCAGGAATTTTGGTGAGGTTGAAGTTTTTTGCTACTGCAGGGAGGATTTCTTTCTCCAGGAACTCGGCGTATTTGCTGCCGAGAGAATCGTATTCCACACTGCGATTGCTTTTCTTTTTGTGAGTTTTCCATTCTTGTGTGCCCTCGATTTTATCAACTTTCAGTCCTGGATTCACAAAGATTCCAATCGTCACGGGCATTTGTTTCTTATGAATCAAATTGTCGAACACGATCGGTGCGCGGAAATCTTTTTTCTCGTGCACGTATGCGTGACCATCCTGAAATACCATCACGGCAGCAGGTTTTTGTGCATCGTATTGGGCAGGCACGTAGATGTAAAATTGCCGCAATGTGCCGGCGAATACCTGACTGCGCATTTGATGGAGCGTCACTTTGCCTTTTGGCACCCCTTCCTGCCGTTTTGAGTCGGCTAGCCAAGGTAGTCCTTCGGCAGATAATGTGGGGATGTAAAACATGATGAAAGCGAGAGCATGAGCAGAAGATGGTTTCATTGGAGGGGTTGCGGAGGAGGGTGGAAGCTTGTCTCTCGGAAGGTGAATTATTTAGCGACGTAAAAAAGCGAAAATTTAACATGGATTTGACACAAGGTGATCTTGGTTGTGGCAACATGCCGTCGTTATGAAACTAAAACACATTACTACGACAATAACCTGTTCTTTATTATTAGCGAGTGGCCTGATGGCCCAGAATGGTAAAGCTCAAGATCCCTTCGTTAAAGGCTCAAAGCCTCAAAACGGTGCAGCAGTGAAAGCCAAGGAGGAAAATAGGACTTATTCTTATGTGTATAGCGTGCAATATGAAATATTTTCTTTGCCTCTAAATGAGGCAGCGCAGCTATTAAGAAGCGGTAAAACGGATAGTCTGATTTACAAACATTTATTAGAGAAGGGTGAGCAGGAAGCACTTGTGGTAGTGCGAAAACGGTCTGGAGAGAAGGCTACTAGCGAATCTATTCAAGAATACATTTATCCTACTGAATACGACTCAACGAAGATTCCGAATTCGGTAGAAGTTCAGCTTGGTTCTAAAAAAGATGAAGAGTCTGGGAATGCAAAAAGTGATAACCACGAAGTGGGTAAGCCAGAGTCAGCTAACGCAGAAAAGTTATCGAAGAAATCTGACTCTGGGTTATTAGATGCGATTGTAGCACCTGCTACACCTACGGCCTTTCAAACCCGTAACACAGGTCGTACCCTTGAAGTAGAGTTGACTGTTGGTGAACGCCGCCGAATAGGAGATCTTAGGATATCTCAAGAATTAGTCTATTTTGTAGGTAATGTTACTGCAGGACAAGGTGCTTCTAAAACAACAATGCCACTTTTTGAGACTCAAAGATTACAAACAGCAGCTACGGTTCAAATCGGGGTGCCTTATTTGATAGGAACCATGAATCGTTATCCATTATCGAAATTAAAGGGTGCAGAAAAAATATGGTTTGCCATGGTCACTGTGCGCTCTGTAAAAATATAAAGCTGATTGCTCCATGCGCTCCTTTCTATTGACAGTATTGCCTATGCTAACCGTGGCGATTCTTATCGTCATTGTCGGCGAACGTATGGCAAGACATGAAGTCGAGGAGCACATTCCAATTGATCGAGATCGGTTGTTAAATTTTGTCACCGATTTTGAGAAAGAGGTAGAGCGTTTAGATGCGCTCTACCTTCATCATTTAGATGGTCTCGCGGAGCAATATGGTCTTTGGGGATTAGATGTAGAGGATGAGGCAAAAAGAATCGTAGCCTTGAAATCGGTCTACTTTTTTAAAGGGGTGCAGCGACCTAAAGAACTTAAGTTAGCTGCATTTTCACAGAAGCGTGTGCTTCCTGCCGTCAGGGTAGAAGGTCAGGAGCTTCCCCGGTTAATTCCGAAAAAAGTGGTTGTTATTCCGAAGATTGATAGGAAATCGGCAGAGGTGAGGGAAGGGAGATGGCTGCCTACAAGTGATAATCAATATCTGGTGTATTGGATACGTTTTGATAAAGAAGTGCTTGTTGCGATGATTGTGGATAGGGATGAGTTAAATCAGTCTACAGTTAAGTATTTTAAAGGTTGGTTAAAAAAGCCTCTTGAGCCACTGCGTGCCGCATCAGCTCATTTTTCGATTACTTCTCCATTGGGGGTTGTGGCTGATGAAGGAGATGCGGAGACGCGTGGCGCAGCGGCTCTCATTGTTCCGAAGCGTCTTCATGCTGGGATATGGCAAGTTCAGGCGTGGGATAGGACAGAAAAAAAGTTTTATCGTGACCCTACGGTGATGATCATTACTGTGTCCTTGGCTATCTTGTTTTTATTAAGTGGGTGTCTGTTGTATCAGTATCAGCAGCGCTCTCTGAAGCTTGCTCGGCAACGTGTGTCTTTTGTGAACCAAGTGTCTCATGAGTTAGGATCTCCACTAACAAATATGTCGCTTAATTTGGATCTGGCGATTGATACGTTGGGAGAAAATGAAAAAGCAGCACGGCGCCGCCTTGATTTGGTTGCGCAAGAAATTGGGAGGCTCAATCGTTTGGTTGGAAATGTGTTGACGTTTTCACGTAGTGACCGTGGTGTCTTGGAAGTTCATAATCAATTGTGTTTCCCTGATGAGGTGATCGGGGATTTGCTTGACTCTTGGCGTCCTGCGCTTGCCCGAAGGGGGGTTGAGTTGGAATATGAGCCAGGGGTGAGGGCGGGTATTGAATGCGACCCTGATGCACTGACACAGATTATTTCCAATCTTGTTTCGAATGTGGAGAAATATGCTTCTGCAGGGGGGTGGTTGGGCATTAAAACTTCTCTTCGTGAAGAAGAGCTGGTTGTTTCTGTTGTGGATCTAGGGCTAGGGATACCTGAAGCGGCGAGACATCGTGTTTTTCGTTCTTTTGAGCGTGTGGAAAATAGCCTTAATGAAGGTTCCAGTGGTGCAGGTCTGGGTTTGTCCATTGCGCGTGAACTAGCTAAGAAAATGGGAGGTGATTTAAAGATGATCGAGAGTGAAAAAGGCTGCCATTTTGAGTTGTCTATACCTGCTTGTGTGGTCAGCGACTCTGAGGAAAAAATTAAACATGGCGTATGAAAGTCTTAGTAACAGATGATGACCCTCTCACACTGGATGCATTAACTGCATGTATTCAGGCTGAAGGCTTTGAGGTTTTGCAGGCGGAGAATGGCATTGAGGCTTTGAAAATTTGGAGGGAATCGTCTCCCGATTTAATTTGTTTGGATATTATGATGCCCAAGTGCAACGGCTATGATGTCTGTAAGGAAATCCGCCAGGAAGATAGCAGCGTGCCTATTCTTTTTCTTTCGGCTAAAAGTGAGGAGTGTGATCTGATTACCGGGCTGGATCTAGGCGCTGATGATTTTATTCGCAAGCCTTTCAATCGAGGCGAGGTGATGGCGCGTATACGTGCTGCCTTGCGCCGCTCGGTGCCCCTTCAGGCAACAGGCCATTTTAAAATGCATGGCCTTTTGGTTAGCCCGCATCACTTGCTGGCGGAACGTGGCGAGGTGAAGATTGATCTGACGCCTAGAGAAGTTTTGATGCTCAAACTTCTTTATGAAAACTCGGGAGCGCCGGTTTCGCGAGATGCTTTTCTAGATCGATGTTGGGGAATAGATTATTTTCCAGACTCAAGAACTTTGGATCAGCATGTTTTTCTGCTCAGGAAAAAAATAGAATCTGATCCAGGGCATCCTTGTATTATCGAAACCGTGCGGGGGGTAGGCTACCGATTCCCAAAGGGCTAATTATGAGCTTTTACTGTGCTGTAGCCCACTCTGAGACTTGTTTCATCTCGTCGGGGTTATCAAATGATGTCACGGGCACCCAAGTGTAGGATTTTTTACTGTGGTAGAGTAGCAGCCCTTTTTTATTGGTGATACATTCTAACAGGTCGATCCATTTGACTTCACCTTCCCGATCCTCGCCATGAATGGACATGCACTCTGGAGTGAAGGTATAGATGACCGTCTGTCCATAGCCTGGTAGTTTCCTGAGGTTTCGCGCGTGCATTATTTTCCAGATCAGTGGTCGTAATAGCGCAAAGGTGCCAACCATGAGCATGAGCACGGGCAGAGGGTGCGGTCCCTCTGTCGAGAGCAAGATGATTCCGGCTAACAGAATGGCGATGCTGAGGAAGGTTCGTAGCATCAGCCAGACTTGGTAGCGATGCCACATGTGTATGCGGAATGCTCCCAAGTGAGAGGTTTCGTCAAAAGTGACTTTGGCTTTGATAGTTTCCATCTGACTACTTGATTGATGGGAGTGATGCTGCTGCGACCGCTTGTCCGTGGCGCTTCATTTTCTCGTCTGGTTGGGTGATATTGATCTGCTCTGCGAGGTCAGCAAATTCAGCTTGAAGAACTTCCTTGGCGGAGTCGATCATGACCTGTCCTCCTTCACCAGACGTCGCACGGCCCATGATGATGAGAGTGCCTATTTCATAAAAATCTGCGTAGTGCGCGATGGCGTATCCGAAGCAGGTGCCGATGGTTTGGTAAATTTTGGCAGCATTCCCATCTCCTTCTGCCATCGCTTCCTGCACTTTGATCAATTGCTCAGGAAAAGGCATGTCACCGAATTCAAAACCAGCAGCTGGCGCGAGGCGTGCGACACCCTGCTGGCAGAAGAATTGAACTCCACAGCCTTCGTCACCCGACCACTCGTCCATCGGGCCGTTCTCGCGGTAATCGACAGGTGCAAATGCCAGTTCGTTAATTTGTGTGGTTACGTTGCCCTCTGGATCAACGTAGCCGACTGCTTCAGAGGTTCCCATTGCAACGCCAAGCACCGAGTTCGTTTCCAAGCTCATGGAGCCGGCAAGCGCGGTGACTTCGCCATCGTTAATCACGTCAAAAGGCACACCAGGGTATTCAGTCGTCATGATGTCTTTGAACATGGGCACGACGGTGGACTGAAATACTTCTTCGTCTTTGATTCCTCGGAAGAGGGAAGCGATGCGGACTTCATTATTAATATAGACCCCTGCTGATGAGCCCCCGATTGCATCCACACTTGGTAGGTGCTCTGCGGCAAGTTTCAGTGAGTGGATAATGCCATCGCGCTGGTAGCTAGGATCTTTCTGAAAATAAGGATCCCATGGGATTTCTTCGGAAAAGACAACCTCACCATTGATCACGGCGGCACATTTTCTATCAGAGCCACCGAGGTCAAAACCGATGCGATTTCCATCCAGGTGCCGTCCTAGTGGTGCTGCGGGACTGTTTTCAGCAGGTATTTCATCGAGCGAAGTCGCGATCACTGTGATGTGCTCGCCGAACATGCCCTTGCCAATGATGTCCCAGTCGAACTTACGGCTACCATTTTCAGAATACATCTTCGCGAGAGCGGCTGCAACAGAGTCATTACCCGCGATGTAGATACGGCTGCCACCCATGGCCCAAAGCATGAATTTGATGATACGCTCAACATACTTGATGTTGTCAGCGACATTTTTCCCCTCGTGGGTGAGTAAACGGAGGGATCGCCTGAAAACGGTGCCGTCTTTTCTGCCAAGGGCAATTTCAAGGTCGTGGGCACCTGGATCGCGATCCACTTTTTCTTCAAAAGCGCGGTTCCATAGAACAGCTGGGACAAAATCCGGGTCGAGCACGGGCGTTACTTTGGCTTGAATAGTAATCATCGGTTTTGCGTGAAAAACGTGGCGGATACTTTGAAAAAAGGAAAGGTGAATCCGTGTATGTAAACCTGTATAAACTTCGTTAATGACTCAAATTTCCGCATGAAATCCGACTTTCTTATTGCAAACGCGTCTCAATTGCGCTTACTTCTGCCGTGAAGATGATTGCTGATATCTCCAACGACATCGCCGCGGATCTGAAAGTCGATAGTGCGATGACCTTGAGCAAGGCCAAGGCGGGCTGCGAACTACGCATTCGTCAGCTTGCGGGCGCGGCATGCCAGCGGCTCCGTGAGATTGGCTTTTGTGAGGATATCCAGATATCGAAGCTATCTGATGGCCGGAACATGATTTGTTCGGTCTGTGGCACCCGCCTTGCAGTGAGCAGAAAACTGGGTGATCAGGTGCTTGTCGAAATGGTCTAGGGATTTTTTTCTTTATAACCCACACCTGACCATGGAAATGGAAACCATCGCGCTTGTTGGGAACCCGAATAGCGGGAAAACGACTTTGTTCAATGCTCTGACTGGAGCGAACCAGAAAACGGGAAACTACCCAGGTGTCACGGTGTCCAGGGTGTCTGGTGTGCTGCGCACTCCCCACGGTAACAAATTTGAGTTGTTAGATCTTCCCGGTTGTTACTCACTGAGCCCTCGCTCCGAAGATGAACGCATCACGCGAGATGTTCTTTTAGGTGACCAAGAGGATAACCAGCGCCCTGCGGCAGTGGTTTGTGTGCTGGATGCCTCTAATCTTGAGCGTCACCTCTACCTTCTGTTTCAAGTGATCGATCTTGGATTGCCAGTTGTTGTAGCACTCAACAAAGTTGATTTAGCTGAGGCGCAGGGTATTCGGATCAATGTGGAGCTTCTCTCCGAGGAGCTCGGCCTGCCTGTGATTCCATGCCAGGCAAACAAGGGTAAGGGAGTCGTTGATCTCAAGCACGCGATCCGCCACCCGTTTCCGCACCCATCAGAGCGAATTTGGCATGGACAAAAAGCGACGGAAAATGCCATCGAGAAACTTACCAAGCAGCTTGAGGAAATGGGCTCCGAAAACCCATCAGCTCACGCGATTCATCTTCTTGCCGATGCCGATTACCGCACCGAAGCGCAAGCTGGAATCGATCGTGGCATGAGACAGACGGCGATGAATGTAGCCGCGGAATGTATTAGTTCGGGGGCGTCGCCAGAAGAGGATATTTCGCAATCGCGCACACAGCGCGTGCAGGCAATCTGTAAGCTAACAGCCAAAAGGCTCGGTGCAGGTGGGCTCACACTTAGTGACAAGATCGATCGTGCGGTGCTTCATCCTATCGGCGGATGGTTTATTTTTGTTGGCATCATGTTGTTGGTCTTTTGGACGATCTTTAGCTGGGCTGCATACCCAATGGACTGGGTGGATGCCGGTATTGGGGCCGTGGCGGAAAGCGTTTCCAATATGATGCCGGATGGTGATGTCAAAGACCTCGTTATCGACGGTATTATCGGCGGAGTTGGCAGCGTGGTGATTTTTCTGCCTCAGATCCTTCTGCTTCTGTTTTTTATCGGGCTCATGGAATCGACCGGATACATGGGTCGAGCCGCATTACTGATGGATGGCCTGATGAGTAAGGTGGGGCTGAGCGGTCGGGCATTCCTACCGCTGTTGAGTTCCTATGCCTGTGCCATCCCGGGTATTATGGCGACGCGCAGTATGGATAGCGCCAAGCAGCGGCTGCTGACTATTTTGATCGCCCCATGGATGAGCTGCACCGCGCGGCTTCCTGTTTATTCTCTTCTCATCGGTATGCTGTTAGCCAGCTACGGTGCGGTCGTGCAGGCACTGATGCTGGCGGCAATGTATTTCCTGGGCACCGCGACCGCGCTGCTGGCGGCCTGGCTACTCGCTCCTAAAGTGAAGGGTGAGGAAGAAACTGGGCATTTCCTGATGGAGCTTCCCGCATACAGCGTGCCGGACTTTGGTTATATTGGTCGCCATTTAACAGAGCGAGCCTGGTCGTTTTTGAAAAAAGCAGGTACCGTGATACTCGGGATTTCTATCATCCTCTGGGCGCTGCAGACTTATCCAAAGCCAGACGAAGGCACACCTGCGGCAGACGATCCCGCCTTGGCACTTGAGCAGAGTTACATGGGGAAAATGGGTCACGTCATTGAGCCGGTAGTTAAGCCCTTGGGGTATGACTGGCGCACGGGCACGGCATTGATCGCCGCATTCGCTGCACGTGAGGTATTTAACGCAAACTTGGCGATATCATATTCCGTGGAGGAAGATGACGATGAGGAAAGATTTCTCGCCAAATTACGAAGTCAGTTGGGTAACGCGACCTGGCCGGATGGTAAAAAGATTTATACGCCAGTGACCACCTTGAG
>JBGCEU010000063.1:0-29103 GCA_045106535.1 Akkermansiaceae bacterium
CGTGTGGCGATCTGAATGCTATACTGCCCGGGAACTAAGAGCTGAAGTTTTTGGTTAGGGTCAAAATCAAATTTCCAACCAGAGAAATCAGATTCCCCCATAAGGCTGCCACTCTGACCCGTGAAATCAAGAAGACCAGTAAATCCTCGCTCTGCCTGGCGACCCTCTACTGCGGATCCAGAGGTTCCGATTCTTACGAATGATTCGATTGTTGAGCGACTCTCCTGAATACCCACTAATGATCCAATTTCGACATATTCTGGGGTTCCCTCGGCATCGTAACGAGCAAGACGGAAATCTGCGCGTGTATCTGGATGAATCACGAGCGCAATAATTGCCTCCGGCGCACCACGGTACCACTCGATATCTTCAAAGGTCATCGTTCCAGTCAAAAACTTGGATTCCTCTCGAACCATATCCCGTTTCATTTCCACAAATCGATTATCTTGCTTGGAAGCTGGTAAAAAACGCACTGCCACCTCCGCTGCCACTGGGCCAAGGAAGGTCAGACCGACCATCGCTAAGATGGTGCGAGTGAGCTTGGGGTGAACTTTTCGACCGTCTTTAGTTAGAACGCCACCAGCCCAGCGGCTTAGTCCACGTGAGAGCACAAAAGCCCCAAGAAGTAGTGGCAACACTGAGATGAGTATGAGCTCAAAAATCCCAAGTGAGGCTCTCGGTTCCCCTGGTTCCACCGGCGCAGGCATACTGAGGAATAAATTACTGATGATTCCTATCATCAGGATAGGCCAAGCCACGGTGCCAAACACCGCGAGACCTAAACCGCTCTTTTCTCCACCAGAATTCCGGATGTCTTTCAGGGCAACCGAGCCGAAGATGAGTCCCACAAGACCCATACATCCGCTTAGCCCCAAGATGAGCATGGCAATGAGATACTCGGCTTTGCGGGGCAGGACGTCAGCGTTGGCTACCATGATAGATACGAACACAAGGAACAGACTGACTCCTGTAAGCAGCGATGAAGTTAGGCTGAAGCGAGCCATGACAGAGTTGTTATCTGCTTTCACCACTGGGGCGGTCGTTGCGGCCTCAGGGCTCTGGGCGATGGTGCCCACATGGGACATGACCTCCTCGGCGGACTGAAATCTTGCCTGCCGTTCTTTTTCGAGCGTACGCATGACGATCTCGTCGATTCGTGTGTCCATGCTTGCCTTTTCCGATGGTAGAGCAAAACGCCCGATCGGCAGCTCTCCTGTTAGCAGCTCGTAAAAGACGACGCCTAGCGAGTAGATATCCGCGCGTTGGTCGACATCACCTGGGGTTTCGATCTGTTCCGGCGCCATGTAGTGTGGGCTACCAAGAACTGAGCCTTGCATCGTCAGAGTGACGTCGGCTTGATTGTTTTCTCCGACGAGTTTGGCGATACCAAAGTCCGCGATCTTGACCCTCCCTTTGGAGTCGATAAGCACATTCTCGGGCTTGATGTCGCGGTGGAGAATTCCCTCCTCGTGGGCAAATTTGAGTGCGGAGCAGATGTCCTCAACGGTAGCCAAGGATTCAGCTGGGGTGAATTTTCCCGCCTGCATCGCCTGCCGTAGGTTGACGCCGTCGACGTACTCCATGAGCAGATAACAGAGTGAGCCGGCCGTTCCAAAGTCGAATATTCCAACGATATTAGGATGGTTAAGCCGCGCCAGCACCTTGGCCTCGCGGTTGAAACGCTCAGTAAAAGCAGGGTCGGAGGAGAGATCATGCGATAGGATCTTCAAGGCGACCATGCGGTCGAGTTGCGGCTGCCGAGCTTTATAAACAGCGCCCATGCCTCCAGCTCCGAGCAATTCGATGATTTCGAGCTCGGGAAAATGCGGGGCAATATCTTCGACGCTGGGTGGTGGTGTGTTTCTGCCGCCTGCAGCGGTAGTCATTGATACGGAGGCTGCTTCAGCAAGCACACACTGTGGGCAGAGACCAGCAGGAGCATCTCCTGGGATTGCGGTTCCGCATTTCGGACAGTTCGATTGGTTGGTATTAGTCATCTTACCCTCTTCCTGATCCTTTGTTCCGTTCGGGTTACAAAGAAACGTGTTTTATGTGTGTGTGATTGGAAATTGAGGGTTCAGCGACCTTTTCCATTCATGTCAGTAACTTGAGAGAAAATAGGGCAGTGCTGGGGGGAATAAAAGCTAGTTTGTCAGGAAAGTGAAAGCGGCGGAGCGTGATAGGAGGAGTTTGAAACAATCGGCATATTGTTAGTTCGGTGAATTCAGGGGTAGTGCGTTTCCGTCCTTGAGTCGGTGGTTATAATTACGTATGGCATATTTTTCCACACACAAAAGACCACATCATGTTCAAAACTACTCTATTATTCGTTACCTCTCTTACACTTCACCTGAGTCTGACAGCCCAAGCGGACATCATGATTCAGAAAGGTGATAAGATTGCTTTTTTGGGTGACTCCATCACTCAGGCGGGTGCTCGTCCCGGTGGTTATTGTAACCTCATCATCGAGGCTCTGAATAAAAAAGGTCTTGAGGTAACACCAAAATACGCTGGCATCAGTGGTCATAAATCAAACCAGATGCTTGCGCGGTTAGAGAAAGATGTTCTCTCGCACAAACCTCAGTGGATGACGCTTTCCTGCGGAGTGAATGACGTCTGGCACGGTCAGCGCGGCGTCAAATTGGAGGATTACAAAAAAAATATCACTAGCATCGTTGATCAGGCACAGGCTGCAGGTATCAAGGTGATAATCTTAACATCGACGATGATTAGAGAAGATCAGGCCAACGCCCTCAACCAAAAGTTGAAGGGTTACAACGATTTTCTAGTGCAGCTTAGCAAGGAAAAGAAATGCCTGTTAGCTGATTTAAATGGGCTCATGCAGGAAACCATTAAGACCATGGAAAAGAACTCCAAGGGTAACACGGTAACCTCCGACGGGGTTCACATGAATTCTGCAGGTAACATGATGATGGCTAAAGGCATTCTTAAGGTCATGGGGTTCACCGCCGAAGAACTCAAAGTGACCGAAAAAGCTTGGGCGAATATTCCTGGAACAAATCAGATCAGGCTGAATGTGAAACTCTCCCATGCCGAGCTTGAGATTCTCGAGAAAGAAGCCAAAGCCCAAGGTAAAAGTATTCAGCAAGTGTTCGACGAAACACTTCAAAGCAAAAAGGCTGAGCTGCTTGGGAAATAGTTAGCTAGCTAGACTCAGTGGCTGATTGATTGGTTAGGCTACTCGAACTCATGTCCGAGATTGTCATCGGTCACGATATCCTTGCCCTCGCTATCCTTGATCATTTGCTCGCGTGTAAAAATACGGCGGGATGTGGGGGCATCTCTATCTCCGATGTGATCTAACATAGATACGATTTCATCAATTTGGTCCTGCTCGTCGTCCCCGAACAGAGGGACTCCATCATACTCATACGCTTGTAGTGTTTTGCGCCAGCGATCCTTGCTAAAGGTCAGCTTATCATTGCTTGCGACCACATTGTTAAGTAATAGAATAGCATCAGGAAATACCTGTGTAGCTGTTCTCTCCACTCGATAAGATCCGGTGGCGTTAAAAAGAAATATTCCGCCTGGCTCCAGGCGCTCTTTTACCAACCCCATGAATTCTTTGGAAAGTAAGTTGGTAGCATGCTCCCGCCAATGATGGGTCATGTTCAGAACGATCGCATCGAATTTTCTCTCTGGATTACGTCGTAACCATCTTCGTCCGTCGTCAGTGACAATGGTCACTTTCGGGTTAGTCAAAATACCGCGCGTTGCCTCAACTTGCGGAATCACACGGTCGCGGTAGGCACCATTGATTTCTACCACGGTGATTTCTTCGACATGCGGATTATGTGCTAGAATTTGAGTCCAGGTTCCTCCCGAGAGACCTATCTCGAGAACCTTTTTGGGAGCCGGATGTACGGCCGAGAGGAAGTAGGGTCTGACCATCCATGAGCCAGGTTCCATGTCTACTGATAATGATCCGTCATACATGCCACCACCGTATATTCTATCTTTTTCGTCGATCGTGATGACGCCAAAGCGACTTTCAACGACCATTTTAAATTCGGTGCCCCATTCGTAATCTTTTTTAAACTGTAGTCGCTCGTAGAGGCCCTTAAACAGAAAGGATCCAGCGAGCATGACCACAATGATCCCACAGACTAACCCTCCTGCGCGGATCGCAAGCACGCGCCCGCGTTTGCCTGAGAAGTAGTCGAGCCCCAAGACGAGTAAAAATCCCAGTGTCGCTAGAAAAACGGATATTTGTCCAATCGAAAAATGATCCATCAGGACAAATCCAGTTACAAGGCTTCCCGCTCCTGCCCCGAGAATGTTGCCTAAATAAAGATATGAGAGCCTGGCTCCTGCTTTCTCATCTGGAGGAATGGCAAAATGGCAAATCAGCGGCAGTGCCGCCCCAAGAAATGCAGCGGCGACTACGACGATAGGAAAAGTCCACCCGAAGTGAATAAAGACCACAAGCCATGATACGATCGGTATGACCAAAAAGCCGAGACCGTTCGCTAGCCCCACAAACCCACTCAGTGCGCGTAGTTCCTCATGACCTTTACCACTTGCTTGAAAGCGCAGACTCCATAGTGAGCCGAGCGCCAGTCCGATCAGGTAGGTGCCTAGCAGTGCTCCGAATGCCCAAGCTTTTGCGCCTGATGCAAAAGAATACAATCGTACCCAGAGAATCTCATAACTTAGCGAGATATAACCCGTTAGAGTAACAAGAAAGAGAGCTAAAATAAATCGTCCACTCATGCTTTTTTTCCTTTCTTCCAGTAGTAGAGAATAGTGATGCCAGCAAAAACATTGAGCATCACCGCTAACAGCACTGAGAATTTGAGACCCAGCGCTCCAAGAACAACAAAGGCTGCCAAAAAGGCTCCAAGACCCGCGCCGAGCGTGTTAACAAAATAAAGCATGCTTACCGAGTATCCGACATCCTTGGAAACATTGACATAGTGAGCCACCAGGAGCGGCAGCGTGCTGCCCATCAGTAATGTCGGAACCAGAACCAGTCCAAAACAGAGCACACCGGTCATCAGAGTGCTCCGGTCTCCAGTTGCTCCTCCAATAGCTTCGAACAAGCTCAGTGAGATAGCTCCGTAGCAACCAATCAAGATCTCCACACAACCGAAAAGGAATAAGAGTGGAACACCAGGCCGCTTCGAAACAACGCCCCCTAGGATACTCCCAAGACCGAGCCCCAGCATAAACGCCGACACTACCATGGTCACCGATTCAATATTACTTCCGTAAATAAGCAGTAGCGCTCTCTGCCAGATTAACTGGTAAAGTAGCGCGCAAATCCCAGAAACAGCAAAAACTGTTAGTAAAACCGGGCGCGGTAGGCCCAATCCTTTTGTATCTATCGTGGCGTCCATCGTTTGTGGGGTAATGGACTATCTTGTATGACTCGCTACTCAAAGAAAAAAGAAAGCCATTACAAAAACGGCTAGGGCTAACTTACTTTGAATCCCGTATGGTATGAACTGTCAGATAACTGAAACCCTCTGCATCTGCATGAGCGGATAGCCTTGATCTGTGCTCATCTGCGTCAATCTGTGTTGAACAAACCCCTAACACAGATAGCCCTGTATTTTGCAGCTTTCGCAGAAATAGGATTATCTTTGTGAGTTTAATGAGATTTTTCCCGAAGTGGCAGCACGGTGATGTCCTTAAAGCGTATCAGCAGCTGATCGCCGGAGTGGAGCTGCAGAGCGATGAAGCCCTTCATTCCTACCTTGGCGTCTTGGTGGATTTTGTCATCAAGCACACCGCTGCCATCATAATCTGTGATCAGCGTGCCATTGAGGTAAGTGGTGATCCGAGTGCCTACCGCGCGGATGGTCATGCTGTTCCACAGATTTTGATTTTCAGTGGCATAATGAAATTTCCAACCCTTGGGTTTTCCGCTTGGGAACGCTTGTTTTTCAGTCAACCGATGGCTGGGGCGCACGGGTGAGATCCAGTGCCGGACACCATGAGTGCTGTCGTAGATAAAACCGGTGCGATACGGGGCGGGCGGATGGATGTCGATCTGTGGGCCATTCAGCGAACCTTTGCCAGTATCTGGACTCCAACGTGAGCGTATCTGGACGCCTGAATTTCCCTTGCTGGATCGATAGCACTGCACTTTGAACCGGAGCTCAAAGTCATCAAACTCTTTCTGATAGATCAACCAGTTGTAGTTGTGTTTCGACTTGCCACGAGAATCGCACTGGATGGCTCCGTCTTTTACGCTCCAGAATTGTTTTTCTTTGTCTTCGGGGATGCAGACCACTTTCCATCCGTTGAGGGTTTTGCCATCAAAGAGAGAGATGGGAGCTGTGTCACCAGCTCTAACATCAAGTAATGATAATGTTAGAAATGCAATAGCGGCAGAAAAAAAATAGGCGCAAGAGGGTAAAGTTCGTTTTCTGGACATAGTGATGTGGTGCCTAGACTTGCTCCGGAATGGCAAATTCGTCGCGTTGCGGGAGTTTCATTAGAGCATTTGCCTCCGCGGCTTTGTTGCCAGTGAATTTTTCTGTCTTGGGATCAAACGTAAGCATTGGTCCAAGCTGCATCGGGTCGAGGCTGCCTTTGTTAGCTTTTATTTGGGCGACGACGGAGTCGATTGTATCCAGAGCGTCCTGGTGTGAGCCCATAGCCTCACGAACCTGGTCGGCTGTTGCTCTCTGTCCTAATTTGTAGGAAACATTGGCAAGGTGGCAGACACCTGTGGAGATGTGTCCGGTGGCAATTTCTGCCGCGAGATCTTCTTTTTTGCCGCTACGGATAGCATCAATGAAGTTTGCGAAGTGACCCTTGCCGGCATTACCTGGGTAGGATTTGATGACCTTCTTGCCATCGGTTGCGTAGGCTTTACCGCCGCCACGCGCGAGTTTGATCATACCTTTTTCGCACATGATGATGTTGCCTTCACGCGTCCCTTTGAATGCGGTCGGTGCTTTCCGCGAAGCGGAGTGGGGGAGGTCGCGGATTTCGACCATGACAGGCACGCCTTGACGCTCCATGTAGGCGAAATTCATGTTAGGTGTGTCACCGTTGTCTTTCCAAACGAAACGACCACCCGCAGAGCAGACCTTATCTGGTAGTGTGTCCCAGCCGAGCATGTGGCAGAGATCGTCAGTGTAGTGGACTGCCCAGTTACCCATTTCACCATCGCCCCAGTCGAACTGCCAGTGCCAGTCGTAGTGGAACTGCTTGCGCATAATCGGCGTAGCGGGTGCCGGACCAGCCCAAAGGTTGTAGTCGACCCCATCGGGAACGGAGGTCGGTTTAGTGACGAGCCCAATCGGCTTGCGATGGTTGAGCTTCATGCAGTGGACCCACAGAACCTTACCGTATTTTCCGGCAGCAATGTCCTTGGCGACGCCTTGAGGCCCGGGGCACGAGCGCTGCTGTGTGCCGCCCTGCACGATACGGTCATACTTGCGTGCGGCTTTGATCATTTGCTGGCTTTCCCAAAGCGAGTGGCTGATGGGTTTCTCGACGTAAACGTGTTTACCCGCCTGGCAGCCGGTGACTGTCATCGCCGCGTGCCAATGGTTAGGTGTGGCGATGGAAATGGCATCGACGTCTTTCATTTCCAGAATCTTGCGGTAATCCTGCACCGCCATAACACCATCCTTAGCGTATTTGCTCATGCGGTTTTTGTCAGCATCGCAAACGGCGACAACTTTGACGCCGGGGACTTTGCTCAAAGCACCGTAGTGAAGCTTGCCGCGACTACCCATGCCGATCACGGCCACACGGAGTTGGTTATTAGCGCCCTGTGCGTGAAGTGAGGGGGCAGCGATGACGCCGGCACCTGCGGTAGCGAGGCCTTTAATAAAGGAGCGCCGACTAACAGAGTCTGGAATGTGGATCTGGCTCATAAAGCTATGATCTACAAATTTAGGAGCTTGTCGAGCCAAGGCATGTAAACACAGAATACGTGCCGATTTTTTTACTTCCTGTAATCCCTTGGTGCAGATGAGTGGGTTTTACACGCCCTTAATTTTGGCAACCTCACCGAGCTCTTTTTGCGCAAGCTCTAGTGCAGGGTGAGATTCGCCATCGACAAGGAGTTGGTCCACCTGAAGCCATTTGTTAGGTGTCATATACACGAGCTTTCCGTTGCAATTATAGGGTGTGTTCAATTTGAAGTTCCGTGATGTTGTAGGCTCATCGATGGCTTGGCATGAGGAAACAGGATACTGGGTGCCATTGAGAACGATGTATGACTTGTTCGGCTTCACCGCAGTCCGGTTGACGAGCAACTGAGCGCGTTGTCTGAAATCAAACTCAAAGTCTTTCTCGTGTGGCACGTAGTTATAGGTGTATTCACTTTTGTCCTGCGGTGTTCTGGGAATGCTATCGGACTCAATATCATCTAACAATGTTTTGACCAGCGGCTCGTCACTTTTCCAGATTCTATCGTAGAGAGTATCGACCGTGTCGCCATCTTCAACAGGCACGTAATTTTTGTAAGCAATCTCACCGGTGTCTAATCCGGAGTCCATGTAGTGGACACACATACCCGACTTCTCATCACCGTACCAAATAGTCCAAAAGCCCGGATGTCTTCCACAGTGACGAGGCAGGAGGGACGTATGGAAATTAACAACACCCATGGGTGGAATATTGAGAAATGCATCGGGCAAGAAGAACTGATACCCAATGACAACAATCACATCAGGTGCCCATTCACGTATCTGATCCATGATGCCATCATCTTTAGGTTTGCCGCAGACGATGGGGATGTTTTGCTCTTCAGCGATGACATGGATGGGCTTGCTTGAGCTGCCACCTGATGTCGTAGTGGTAATGCCTTCTGTAGGAGACTCTAGAATACCGACAATTTTAGCGTCATTGTTCACGAAATACTCCATGTGAATCGAAGTCAACTCCCACGTGCGTGTACCAATAATGACGATGCGTTTATTTCTCATGTGCTAAGTGTCTAGTGTTTTTAATAAATTGAGCCTTCAGAGGTCAGGCTCGAAACAAAGATAGTTCCCGAGCCTATGGTGCCAAGGAAATTTTGAAACGCGCTCACGAGGGCGCAGTCGACATCCCACAGTGGTGGATGATTCCCCCTATGACATCTGAGATCATTGTTTTCCATGATCTTCTCTAGTTGCATTGTAAAATGATGGTGCAATAAAACCCTATGCCTATTCGACCATGGTATTGGCCAGAGAAAGGACAGCCCGAGCGGACTGAGCCTTTTACTTGGATTGTGGAAGGCGTCATCGCTGCCTCGTGGTGGCCTGACCCTTATGTTTTTGATCTCTTTGACGATCACGGTATCAAAGCGGTGGTAAATGTCTGTGAGTTTGATAATCGCAAGGATGTGCCAGCACATCTTGGCTATCACTTCATTAACGTGCCCGATTATGGTGTGCCGACCCAAGAGCAGATCGATCATTTTCTAAAGCTCATGGATAAACACCACGCCGCTGGCGAGCCGGCGGTGATTCACTGTGTGGCGGGGTGCGGACGCACGGGGCAATTCATCATCGCCTGGTGTGCCAAAGCGGGGTTTATCCCAAAAGGAACAGACCCGGTTGATTGGATTCGTTCAAAGAGAAAATGCTGCCTTGAGACGGGTGCTCAGATGGAGTGTGCGAGGCGTTTGACCAAAAAATATCGGCCCGCGTGATCACCGCTAATGATCACCTGCGTGTCACCGCAACGTGTGATGACCTTGACTCTGCATAGCTGCAAACTAGCCTTAGGGAAATGAAGTTACTTGCGTTAATACTGCCCATTCTATTGTTCTGTTCCTCTGCACACCTGTCGGCAGATGACAGCGACATCTCATTCCGGACATGGAAATCAACCGCGGGAACAAGCATCGAAGCACAGCTGGCTAAAAGGAATCCGGATGGCTCAGTAACTCTCATAAAAAAGGATGGATCCACCCTCAAGGTGGCGCTCCGGAAACTCAGCGCGGAAGACCAACGCTATCTAAAGGAGTTAGAAGCACTGAAGAATCAACCTAAACGCATCCTTTTTATTGGCAATAGCTACACGGGAGGCATCAAGGGCATGGTCACACGTCTTGTTGCGGCATCACCTTATTCAGAATGTGAGCTGAGCTTCATTAACCCCGGCGGTAGAACCCTTAAACAACATCTCGAAAATGACGCGACGATGCAGAAAATCCGCGATGGAAAATGGGATATCGTTGTGTTGCAAGACCAGAGCCAGACGCCAGCCGTTTTTCCAGATAAATTTCTAACGGCAGCTGTGAGTATCGACGAGATCATTGATGAATCGAAAGCCAAGACGGTCTTTTATGAAACGTGGGGTCGCCGTGATGGTGATAAACGAAATCCGAGCTGCGGCACCTTCATAAAGATGCAAAAGGCATTGAGTGATTCTTACGAAAAAGCTACCAAAAAGTGTGACGCTAAACTTGCACCAGTCGGCAAGGCCTGGGCAATCTTACGCAAAGCGAATCCGGCATTAGGTGAGAAGCTTTACAAAGGTGATGGCAGTCACCCCGCTAGTCCCGGTTCCTATCTGGCAGCCTGTGTTTTTTACGGCACGCTCTTCGGCGCCGATCCGTCGACCGTTGATTTCGATGGTGGTTTGCCTGCGGATCAAGTCAGTGCTATTCGTGCTGCAGTCAAAGAAGCGCTGAAATAGGGAGGCTCAGCCGCAAAGATCTGATGGGTTGTCAATGGCATCGCTTTGAGTTACCAGTTCCTCCCTTTGACCACTTCAGCTTCCATCAAGACGGTTCCCGCCGCCACCGCCGGTGAGATCTCACGCCGCCGCACTTTTGCGATCATCTCTCACCCGGATGCGGGAAAAACGACGCTCACCGAGAAGCTGCTTCTTTATGGTGGCGCGATCGGATTGGCAGGGAGTGTTACGTCAAAAAAAGAAGAGCAATCCACTTCCAGTGACTGGATGGCGATGGAGAAAGAGCGGGGGATTTCGGTGTCCTCGACAGTGCTGCAATTCGAATACGACGGTTCCTGCGTCAACCTGCTCGATACACCGGGGCACCATGATTTTTCTGAAGATACCTACCGGGTTCTCTCGGCGGTTGATGCCGCGGTGATGGTGATTGATGCCGGTAAAGGGATCGAGGCGCAGACCTTGAAGCTGTTTGAAGTTTGTCGCAGACGAGGCGTTCCCATTTTTGTATTCATCAATAAAATGGACAGACCATCACGTCCGCCGCTTGAGTTGTTAGATGAGCTGGAAAAAGTTCTCAAACTTTCCCCGGCTCCGGTGAACTGGCCGCTCGGAGACGGGCCGCGGTTTCGTGGTGTCTATGACCGTAAAAAGGGAGAGGTTAATCTGTTTGAGAGAACCACGGGAGGGGCATTCAAAGCTCCGCTGGAAGTCGCCGGCATCGAGGATGAAAAAGTTCGTGAGGCTCTGAGCGATGATCTTTACGAAACAGTGACCCAGGAAGTAGAGCTGCTCGACGGACTAACAGAGCCATTGGATGTTGAGCGGGTTTTGGCCGGTGAACAAATGCCGATCTATTTTGGTAGTGCGATGAATAACTTTGGTGTTCAGAACATGCTGGAGAGCTTTCTGGATATGGCACCTCCTCCTGCTGGGCGTGTCAGTGAAGGCGAGATGGTCGACCCCAACACTGATAGTTTTTCGGGATTTGTTTTTAAAATCCAAGCCAACATGAATCCGCGTCACCGCGATCGTGCCGTATTTGTACGTATCGTGTCCGGGGTTTTTGAACGAGATATGCAGGTTATTGATCAGCGCTCTGGAAAAAAAGTCAGGCTGGCGAATGCGCAAAAGCTTTTTGGTCAGGATCGTGAAACTCTCGATACCGCCTATGCGGGAGACATTCTCGCCCTCGTTGGCAACTATAATTTCCTCATTGGAGACACCCTAACAAGTGATCCGAAAGTCGTCTATAACGAGATGCCCCGCTTCACACCTGAGTGTTTCACTTACATTCGTAACAGCGATACCACGAACATCAAACGCTACCGTGCTGGTATCGAGCAGCTGATGAAAGAAGGCGTGGCCCAGGCGTATTACATCCACGGAAGTGTGGAGCGTGTACCTCTGTTAGGGGCGGTGGGGCCACTCCAGTTTGAGGTATTACAAGCGCGCCTAGTGTCCGAGTATCAGGTCGAAACTAGGCTTGAGCATTCGCCCTACTCAGTCGTTCAATGGTTTCAAGAGAAAGAGCCTGACCCAATGAGGCGTGACTCTGATCCCCCTGAGGTGAAGCTCCCATCGGGATGCTCCATTGCCCGTGATCAAGATGATAACTGGGTCGTTTTACTATCCTCAAAATACATGGTCAGCGTTCTCCACGAGGGTAACGAACACCTAACATTCCGGGATCATGCAACTGGGATAGACTGAGTTTTCTAAACTAGCTAAGAGCTCAGACGTGCCACGTAGATCCTGTGCCAGGCCTCTTCTGCCTGCTCGTGGGGTTTTGCCGGATGTTCTGTCAAATCGAAGCCTGCTTTCTTGATTGCCATTTCAAGTCTCGGTGATGGTGCGGCCATCCAGTAGGCTAGACAGCCACCCGGATTCAGCGACTCGCGTAGCAGTGCCATAAAGCTGGGCGTGTAGAGCTTAACATTGTCCTCGGTAATCACCGCGTCGGGGGTGTCATCGATATCGATCAGGATCGCATCATATGTTTCACCATCACCGAGGCAGTCGAAGAGATCGGCCAGAATTACATTGGTTCTTGGATCATCGAGCAGTGGACCATTGTGTTTAATCAGATAAGTGCGATTCCATTCGATGACTTGACTCATCAATTCCGCTACATCGACAGTGGCCGGCGTGCCTACCAGCTCTAGAACACGTTTGAGAGTGAATCCCATGCCCAACCCGCCAATCAGCACCCGTGGGTGCTCCGGCCGGGTCGTTGCGCCTTCTATCAGATCGATACAACCTAAATCAGCAAGCATTTGTTCCGACCATGTTAGGTTTGTGCTCATCAACTCCAATCCGTTGTATTCCAGAATAAATTCCCCGTCCTGCTGATACAGAGCGAGCAAGCTGCCGTCGGGCATACTGGTTTTGTCCAGTTCGATATAGGAACTCATGGCTGCAAGTATCGCCGTATCGGCTCGCCCGACAAGAGCATTGGCAGATCTGTCAGGATAAAAAACGGGTGTCATTTCTTTGACGGATCATTCTCGATGCCTAGACTCGCCCATCTTCCACATATCTATGCGCACCCTGACCATCATCACACTATTCCTTGGCCTAGCAGCACTCACCGAAGCACACCCCATTGAGCATCACGACAATCCATTTCGCCAGCTCGATGAGGTTCTTCCCACACCCACCGATACCCGCACCGCTTCTGGTGCCCCAGGGCACGCCTATTGGCAACAGCAGGTCGACTACGATATGGCCGTCACTTTAGATGAGGAAAAACACACCCTTTTCGGCGATGCCACCATCACCTATCATAATAACTCTCCCGACACTCTGACCTACCTGTGGATCCAGCTTGATCGCAATCGCCACCACCCGAACGCACCCGGTCATCAATCCACTGAAGCTCCTGACTTCGGAAATCTCAACTTCGAACGATTCCGCATGATGATGCACACCGAGGAATTCGACGGTGCTTACAAAATAAGATCCGTCACTGATGTCTCAGGAAACAAAATACCCTACATCATTAATCAGACCATGATGAGGTTAGATTTGGCGACGCCACTCAAACCTGGCACGAAGCAGAAATTCAAAATCGAGTGGCGCTTTGCCATTAACAACCGATTGAAGTCCTGGGCGCGCTCGGGCTTTGAAATTTTCCCTAAAGACGGAAATGCGCTCTACCAGATGGCTCAATTCTTTCCTCGCCTCGCCTCCTATACCGATGTCAATGGCTGGCAAAACAAACAGTTCCTCGGTCGCGGCGAGTTTGCACTCGAATTCGGCAATTACCAGCTCGCCCTCACCGTGCCCGCTGATCACATCGTTGCTTCAACGGGAACTCTGCAAAACCCAGAGAAAGTCCTGAGTCAAAAAACACGCGCCCGCCTCAAGGAAGCCGAGGTTGCCAAAAAGCCTGTCTTCATCGTGAACCGTGAAGAGGCAGAGACGGCCCTGAAAAACAAACCCGGTCACACCAAGGACACCAAGACCTGGGTTTTCCACGCTAAAAACGTCCGCGATTTCGCGTTCGCTACCTCCCGCCGTTTTATTTGGGATGCCGTTCTTCATCCACTTCCTAACAGCGATAAAAAAGTATGGGCGATGTCCTATTATCCACCCGAAGCCGAACCGCTCTGGAGCCAATATTCCACCGCTGCCGTCGTACACACACTCAACGTCTACTCCCGCTACACCTTCGATTACCCTTACCCCGCTGCTATCTCCGTCCACGGAAAAATCTGGGGTATGGAATACCCGATGCTTTCCTTCAATGGCGGGCGACCTGAAGAAGATGGCACCTACACTGAGAAACTTAAAAAATCCCTTATCTCCGTCATTATCCATGAAGTTGGGCACAACTGGTTCCCGATGATTGTTAATTCCGACGAGCGACAGTGGACGTGGATGGACGAGGGAATCAACTCATTCATCCAAATCCTTGCCGAAGAGCAATGGGACGCGAAGCCCTATAATGTTCCCACGAAGAAGGAAAACATCATCACCTATATGAAAAGCCCTAACCAGCGGCCAATCATGACCAACTCCGAATCCATCCTCCAGTTCGGTCCCAACGCCTACCGGAAACCAGCCACCGCTCTGCTCTATCTGAGGGAATCCGTGATGGGTCGTGAACTCTTCGATCACGCATTTAAGGAATACTCGAATCGCTGGCGATTCAAGCGACCCGAACCCGCTGACTTCTTTCGTACCATGGAAGATGCCTCAGGCATCGATCTCGACTGGTTCTGGCAAGGGTGGTTCTACACCACCGATCACCTTGATGTCGCCCTCGGTGAAATCATTGAATACCAGCTCGAAACCGGGTCACCAGCAGAGGCCAAAGCCCGCAAACAAAAAGACCACGAGAAGGAAAAAGCCAAGAATCTCACCCATCAACGTAACAAAAACCATCCCAAATTTACCAATGGTCGAAGTGAACTCCGCGACTTTTATGATGACTTTGATCCTTTCAAAGTTACCGAAGCCGAACAGAAAAAATTCGACAAGAAAGCTGCCAAGCTCACCGAGGAGGACCGGGCTCTATGGAACTGGAAAGGCAAACGCCACTTCTATCAAATCACCTTGCAAAACAAAGGCGGTTTAGTTGCTCCTGTACATCTCGAACTCACGCTTGAAGGAGGGAAAAAAGAGCAGCATAAACTTCCCGCCGAGATCTGGAAAAAGAACCATAAAGAAGTCCGCAAGCTTCTCATTACTCAATCCCCACTGAAAAAAGTCACCATCGATCCCCAACAAGTCACCCACGACGCCAATACCCAAAACAACTCCTGGCCCAGAGAGATCGAAAAAAAACCTTTCATTCTCAAATCCAAAGAAAAGAAAAAGAATCCCATGCAAAAAGCCAAAGGGGAGACTGACGAGGAAGAAGATGAATAATGGATTACATAATTGAGCCCTGCGAATGACAAGCCTAACAAAAACCAAGGGGGCTTATTGTTTTTAGCTATATGCTTCATCCATTTGGAAACGACTGCGAAATCTTATCTAAATTTTGACAAACCATTTTCTTTACATGACTTAAGGATTGGTGTTGTATGATCAACGCGTGTGAAAGCCCCCAGCACATTCGTTTCACAACTTTACCATCACTGAATGGTTGTATTATTATGGGGCATCATCATTATAGAGCTGTTTTTTTAACTAGTTTCGCTGTTTTTGCAGGTGCTAGTACCTGTAATGCTATCGTAGATCTCAATAGCAATGGAATCAGCGATGTATGGGAAAATAAATACAACGCGTCGCCTCTAGTCGTGGATGCGGCGGCAAAGGCAGCGGACGAGGATGGTGATGGTCAAAGCAATGAAGACGAGGCTGTGGCAGGCACCAATCCACGCGACCCACTTTCGGTGCACAAGGTCGGTGCAATTACGCACTCAGGAAGCGATGTAACCCTGACCTGCCCTACAGAAAAAGGAAAACGCTATCAGATTTTCATCTCGGATAGCCTTCAGTCACTGTCTTGGAGCGGGCATGGCTCACCTGAAGTCGCATCTGGATCATCCATGGTTACGCCACTGAGTAACCAGACTGGAACACGAAACTTTTACCGTGTTGTCGTGGATGATGCGGATAGTGATAGTGATGGTATTCCTGATTGGGCAGAGGAGCAAATGGAGGGATTTGACCCAGGCAGCTCTAATTCCCACGGCGGTGGACCCAACTCCGATCTTGCGGCGTTCCAGTCTTTGCTGACCGCGCTCTCAAATAGTGAAGTGACTATTACGCCTACGGTGCCAGACGCATTTGAAAAAGAAAATACACCAGCTCAACTTACCATCACCCGCACGGGTGCAACAACTTATCCTCATACGGTATTCCTGAGTGTAAGTGGCGATTCAAACGTCTCCAAAGGATCGGTATCGCCTGATGATTACCAGCTTAAAGACGCTTCTAACAATCAAATTATTGACAGTGTCACCATTCCTGCTGGCGCCAGCAGCGTGGAAATTTTTTGCCATCCTGTTAGTGATGGCAAAATAGAAGTACCCGAAACTCTACAGCTGACCATTGGTGGAACATCAAGCTCAGCCTCAGTCAGGGTGTGTGATGCTGCTAATACACCAGAGAATGCCCGATTACTCATCGCTCAGCTTGCCCCAGAAGGAAATGCCATTACACCCGGATCTGGGCTTTCGACTATTCTGTTACAGGGCGATAACGAGGCGGCGAGTGTAAATCTGAATTTTTACGGGCTGACCACATCGCAAACCGCCGTTCATATACATATTAAAAACCCTGTTAGTGGGCCACACGTTGAAAGCCTTCCGCTCGGTCAGGTGGTTGATCATAGCTGGACGATTCTGGCCGCACATTTTCTGGCTACGGATCAAGCTGTGTTAGATGCTTTGCTAGGAGGTCAGCTATACATCAATGTACACTCATCAAACTACCCTTCTGGAGAAATTCGGGGAGATTACCTTCTATCCAATGGAACAACAGATCTGGTGGTGCCTCCCGATCCGCCAGCGATAGAAACGTTGACAGGTGATGCGCTAGATCGAGATATTGCGCGTTTTTTAACGCAAACAACCTTCGGTCCCACACCCGCGCTCATCACGGAACTTCGAACGCTGGTCAATTCAGCACCGCATAACGGTAACCAAATCTCTGCCTATAGCGCTTGGCTGGACGCACAGATGTTAGTTCCATCACCAGATCTGGAGCCTTATCTTCATGCTGCAGACGCACAACAAATATATCTTTCGTCAATTCCAAGCTCGCCTGACTACAGGGCAAACTACAATCCAGGCGACTCAAACCGTAGGCGTGGGTGGTGGCTGTTAGCAACACATGCACCAGACCAGCTGCGCCAGCGAATGGCATTTGCTCTCAGTGAGATATTTGTAACTTCTGAAGGTGATGGCATCGTGGATAGCAGGCACTATGGGCACGCACATTACTATGACATGCTCAAAAACGATGCATTTGAAAGTTACCGAGATCTATTAGAAGGTGTGTCTACCCACCCAATCATGGGGCAGTATCTCTCCCACCTGCGCAACTCGAAGGAAATCACTGACGGCATGGGTAATGTCATCGTCTCACCTGATGAGAACTACGCCCGTGAAGTGATGCAGCTTTTCTCAATTGGGCTGGTGAACTTGCACGAAGATGGATCCGTCAAACTGAACGCACAAGGACTACCAGACCCCACCTATCTTCAGGATGATATCAGTGCTATGTCACGTGTCTTTACCGGGTGGTCGTTTGCAAAACTCAACTCGCCATCCCAATCGGATACTGTGGTCGATAATACTAATTTTTCCTACGGAAATGGTTCTCGCTACTACCAAGCTCAATGGTCAATCCGGATGAAAAATTTTGCTTCTTTCCATGATACAGGAGAAAAAATCATCCCTACCTTGGGATTGACAATTGATGCTGGCGGTGATGGTGAAAGTGATTTGGATGCGGTGATGAGCCATCTAGCCAATCACCCTAATACCGCACCATTTATATGCCGACGCCTTATCCAGCGCCTGGTTACATCCAACCCATCTGCCGGATATATCTACCGAGTCACCCAAGCATGGAAAGCATCCAATGGCCAGTTAGGCTCGGTGGTAAAAGCTATTATACTCGATCACGAAGCGCGTTCACAAAATGCCACAACGCCAATCACTTACGGTAAGAAAAAAGAACCTATCGTTCATTTTGTAGCATTATCACGCGCCTTGGGAGCCTCTAGCTTGCTGCCTCTTGCCGATATTGATCCAGCTGACACATCCATCGCTGATCTCTCTTCCTATGCCTACTCACCCAGTAACTTGAGTCGTTTCACGGCTGATCTTTCTAAGTTTCCAGCAAACACCACGCGGTTGCGGCTCACTAATACAGAATCGGGGCTTGGACAGGAGCCGCTGGCAGCTCCTACGGTATTTAACTGGTTTCTGCCTGATTACACTGTGGTAGGTCCACTGGCGAATGCCGGACTTAGAACGCCCGAGTTCCAGATCGCGAATGAGATTTCTGTGATCACTAACATTAATTACCATTACTCGCTGCTATACAGTAATAGAGGTCTCTCGACTTCTTCCCTGCCCAATCAAAAAGCCCATGACGCCAACGATAATCCGCACCCTATTTACAATCCTTATCAGTATGGTGACGACGATGATCACGCAACGATAGACACAACTGGCGCATCAGCCATGGGCCAGGCATATCTCTCAATCATGGACACAAGTGGAGACGGCAAGGTTAGTTCCGCTGACACTACGTTTGATAATCGTGCCAGTATAGTTGCCGCCTGCGTTTCCCTGGTCGATCATCTGGATCTTCTTCTCTGTGCAGGCCGACTTAAGGCTGAATACTCAGCGGGCTACATTTCTGAAGTCGTCCGACCAGATAATCCGCGGGACATGATCATCGATGCCGTTTCTAACTATAATACCTACTGGGACGATAATGATAATGATACTGACCAAGCCTCTGTTCTCAAAGGTAGACTGAGAGAAGCGGCTTATCTTATCACAGCCTCTCCTTACGCCTTGATTCAAAAATAACCTTCCATTCGTTTGCACATATGAAACAGCACCAAAAAGAAGAACGACAATCACGCCGCGACTTCATGCGCCAGTCAGCCTGTGCTTCACTGGGTGTTACGGGACTTGTTAACGCCCTTGCACAGATGCGGCTGATGACGGCCGCTATGGCGGCAGGTGATAGCGGCACGGACTATAAGGCTCTTGTGTGTCTGTTCCTCGCAGGAGGTAATGACTCACACAACATGCTGCTTCCTATGGGAGACCCTACAAGCGATCAGGCACGTGCTGACTATGAAGCCGCACGTGGTATTCTCGCGCTAGATCGCACAATGCTTCACACACTCGATATTCCTACCCAAGAAGCCGACACACCTACCAAAGCGTTTGAAAAATACTATGGTTCAGAATTTCCACCATTGGGTGTCCATCCCAATGCTAAACCTCTCGCCACGATGTTTAACGCAGGTGACTTGGCTTTTGTCAGTAATGTTGGCACCCTCGCTTATCCGATTCCATCACGCGCTGACTATGTCAACAAGACGGTGCCTGTACCGCCCCAACTGTTTTCACACTCGGATCAACAAACTCAGTGGCAATCATCAATTGCAGACAAACCGTTTTCCACTGGCTGGGGCGGCCGCGTGGCCGAGCTGCTCAATGCCTCCTACAACACCAGCAACAAGGTCTCGATGTCCATCTCCCTCGCGGGCATTAACTCCTTTCAAGTCGGGACTGCGGGAGGCGTCACCCAATACATGGTTAACACCGGGGGTGCTGTCTCGCTATCAGGCTATGGTACGAATTACGCCAGCGCATACAATACGCCAGGAGAGCCAACTTCCGGATACATAAACTCCACGGCTGGTCGTCGACTGAAGGCTTTTGAAAACATCATGAAGCTCACCCATGAAAATTTGTTAGAAGATCAGTATAACAAAATTGTCGAGCGTGCACGCGATAGTGAAGGTATCGTAGGAGCCGCTTTGACAGCTGCTAGCGGAACAGGAGTAGATTTTGATAAATACTTCGCCAATGCCGACACCAAACTGGGAGATCAGTTAAAAATGGTCGCTCAGCTGATTGCGGGGTGTAATCCACTAGGTAACAACCGACAGATCTTTTTTGTTCAGGTAGGTGGTTATGACACACACCAGACGATGATCAGTGATCATGCCAATCTCATGTCTGAACTATCAGAGGCTCTTTTAGCTTTCCGTGACACACTCAAGGATCCACTCTTGGACGCGTTTAATGACGTGGTTACCTTTTCCTCTTCGGATTTTTCGCGCACACTCACACCTAACGGCACCACATTAGCGGATGGCTCGGATCACGCGTGGGGAGCCAATGCTCTTGTCATGGGCGGCGCTGTAAAAGGCGGTGATATCTACGGACACTATCCACCATTGAAAACCGGCGACACACCCGGCTCAATTGATTCGCATAGTAGTCGCGGGCGCTTGATACCGGATACTTCCGTTGATCAATACGCGGCTGTTCTTGCAGATTGGTTTGGAGTGGATTCGAACTCAACGGAAGCGATCTTTCCCAACCTGCCGCGATTTGACGACCCCCTGAGTGTCTCATCAGCTAATCTTGGCTTCTTGTAAGCCGATCTAACGTGCGCAGGTATCTTCCATTCATCTTTCTGACTCTGATAATCATCATCGGATACACCCTGTTTACTCTCAATCGTGCCATAGAGAATGAACATGGAAGTGGGCCAGCTGCTCACCCAGCCAATGATGCTACCACGGCCTCACAGCCAGACACGGCTCGCCCAAGTCCGCCTCGGCCAGCATCCTTTCCTGATGTGATCACCCGATTGCCATCTGCCTCGGCTGCGGAGTCATTACACTCGGCCGATACCTCACCTGAGGACGATCTCAGTTTGATTCATAGCATACTACGCAGTCATCGTAGCGCTTTAGGGTCTAATCCTGTCGGCCTGAACGATGAAATCACGGCGGCTTTGGCAGGAAAAAACACTAAGGGCGCAGCCAGTATTCAGAGTGATCATCCTGCCATTTCTGCGAAAAAAGAACTACTCGACCGCTGGGGCACTCCTTATCGGTTCCACGCATATTCTGGCAAGCTAATGAAAGTAAGCTCTGCTGGACCTGATAAAAAGTTCTTCACCAGCGATGATATGTCACTGACGGAATGATATTTTACCTGTCTTGAGATAGTTCATTAGAGGATGAAAATTCGGGCTTACAATCTGGCTGGAAGATATGTTTTTATGTAGCAACCATTCCTGAAATAGGCTTGTGATAAAATTAACGTAGCCTCTCTCTAATACCGCCTTTGGCTGGTTTAGCTTCTTTACCTTGCTCTTGGTTTGACTGTATTGCTACTTTTAGATCGACGATCTGTTTTTGCAGTTTTTTCTGATCTTCGCGGGCTCGCTCTAAGCTTTTCCTGATTCTATTAAGAGTGGATTCTTTGCTTTTCTGATCCTGCTTAGCAAGTGCCAGACGCAATTCTTGTTTCATTACTTTTTCGTTCGAATAGTTTCGTTTGCGAATCAGGTTCAGCAAATCTCGCGAGGCTATCAGAACAAGTAATTGGTTTTCGGCATCTGACCCACTAGCGATTTCCTTTTCCTGAATTACAGAGATAGATGTTGCAGTTTTTTCGAGTCTTCCTCTGTGCATGATAAAGTCTAATAATTTGCGTAGTTTTCTGTGCGTGTCTCTATCTACGATATTGATCGCTGCTAGTGCAGAAATAGTATTTCTTTTATCCTGCTGGCTCCAGAAACCGGCAGTGAGATGAAGTAATTCTGTGTTTTCATTCCACTTCGGGAGTTCGTTCAGACCTACGTCTTTGCGTTCCGTATTTATTTCCTTCAATCGAGCCTGATCTGCGGCGCGCACAATAATGAGAGCCTCTCTGAATGCTTTTAGCTGTGCAGCACCGAGTTCATCATTATTAGGCAATTCTGTTTCGGCTTTCTTTTCCGTCCTTTCAATAGAATTACGAACTGTCTTTACCTCGGGGGGAGTTTCTAATGACGGGTTCTTTTTGTCGATTGCTTTAAGGAGCGAGGGCATTGGCTTACGCCCAGCTGCCTGGTCGAACTTAGCTAGCCTCATCTCAAGGCTTTCCACTTCTTTTCTTAGGCTCATTATCTGATCATTCAATCGAAGCTTACCGCTTTTCGACGCGCTGACATACATTTTATACCTTGTCTCCAATGCTCTTGCTCTATCGCGTAGTACATGACTGATACGGTAGCGGTCAGGCGAGTGACGAAAGATGGCGGTGGTATTATGAGTGATGCGTTTGTGCGGCTCACGTTGAAGGTGCTCAATCTCCAGTGCCTTGATGCGACCATGATATTGTGGGCGGTCTAATCTCAGAAAATGAAGTAGGTCTCTGAATTTCTTGCGATGTTGGTTTGGCAGATTACTGATGAAATATTGGAATTTTTTGTAGGTTTCTCCCCTAATATTGTTTGATCTCCCGTGTTTAACGAAGTGGTTCCAAAACCCAGCTATTACTTCTAACTCATAGAGCCTATATGGCCGTTTCGATTCTGTCATATCCATTGTGTGTAGCTCCGCAAATGCCCAGCGAAATGCGTCGTATTGCTCGCGGCCGTTTTTCTCAACGTCCTTCATGCGCTGGGCTTCTAATTCACGATTTTTTTCTGCTTTGGCTTGCTCGTGTTCACGCTTTCTATCTTCTTTTCTTTTTTGCCAGAGTGCGATTCCTGGATCATTTTCCAGTGGTAAAGCTTTCCTGAGCGCATGTCGGTAGCTCATGTTTTTATATTCCCCGCTGGCGATGTAGTCAGTTCGCGGATCAATGGCTAGGCTCCTCAGCATATTTACGGTGATAGTTACTTGCACTGCGCCATACTTACTCATGATAGCTTCTGTGCTCAGCTTACCCACTTTCAGCCCAAATTGATCGTAACTTGTGCACATATGAGCGAGCAGGAATGATTCTGCTGTGCAATCTTTCGAGAGATACTGCACAAGCTTATCTGCACCATTCATTGAGTTGCCATAAGTTAACCCATGAGCCTCGTGATCTTTCGGTAGGGCGTTGTATGCGAGATTGGCTCCCAGCAGTTTTTTCCCGCCAGATAGTAAAGCGGACTCACCAAAGATTTCCACGAATACGCCATAAACTTCCATCAATCCCTTGTCGTCCATTTTACCCAGAGCGGTATTGTGGCGTAGGAGGTATTGAATGTAAGACCTCTCGCTCTTGAAGTAGTCGTTCCCCCTTTCAGCAGCGCGGAATTCTCCGAAATTTCGCATATCGAGGTAATCACGATACTCCTGTTCTGCGGCCACAAATGCCTTCGATAAGGTAAGCGGATCACGAAGTAGATTCTGAGGTTTGTCGATGGTTTCTGATGCTATTTTTTTATAGAATCTTGAGAAAGAACTTCTCGCGTTTTTTCTGATACCTCCGTCCCAGTTTTTGATTTGTCCGCCTCCTAACTTGAGGACTAGATCTGTATGAGCACTATCGCCAAACATCTTTTTCTGGGAATCAGTGATAAGCATCAACATCAGGATATTGATGTCTTTTTGAAATAGAATTTCATCGAATTGCCGAGCCGCTTCCGGGAATCCAGATTTGTCTGGATACCGATTGAAATACTCTTTCCTGGCTGTGGAAATTCTCACATTGAAATTTCCGACTGCCTGCCGCATTTTCTGAATTCCACCAAGAGCACCACCCAAGCCACTGCCGATATTGCTACCGAGTGCTGCACCAGTTAGAGATTTTCTGGGTATCGGAATTGTTTGTGCACTTATTTTTTTTGCTGGAACCATGCAGAATAAAACACCTGAAACAATAGCTAGCGGCGCTGTAAGTGAGTAGTTAGATAATGATTTCATGATAAGACAGTCGATGAGGTTCAATGTGTTGATAGAAATTGCTTTCAGCAAAGTAAAGTGGCTATTTGTTATAAATAGATACTACTAGGTTATGGAGTCCCTAAAATAAATATTCTACACATAGACGGAGATGCGGTGAGATTATGCGGAAAAATTATTGGGACATATTTATAGATGAAATACCCGTGCCCGTAATTATCTGGTGTCCGCAGAAGAATGTGGATGGGAATACTTGCGCCGTTAGTAGCTCTAGCTTCTGCTATTTATCGTGTGTTTAACTATGTAATATTAGCTCCTCGCCTTCAATCCATTGGCTGAGGTAACAGAAGGCAGTTTAACTTCCTAGAGATAAGAAAGGGTCGGGGAGTCGGCTCTCTGACGACTGTGGCTGATTAAGCTCCCATCGAGAATGGCTTAGTATGAAAGACAGTTACTGATTCCATTGTAGCCATAAACAAAAGAAGCTACCCGCATTTTCATACGGGTAGCTTTTCAAATGAGTCTTACTACAAATTATTTACGGCGGCGAGAAAAGGCCATGAGACCTCCACCTGCCAATAAAAACAGTGCCGCCGTAGATGGTTCCGGCACGGGCGTAACCGTCAGGTTGTTGGCATACTGGTTGAAGTTATTACCGTTGCCAGCATTAAAATTAAAAATACGAATCCGGCTTATATCACTGTTGGTCAGATTTAATCCTAAGTTGGTTATACTTGTCCCGTTGAAAGATAAATCATAGGTGTTGCCTGCTCCTTGTGTGAACAAAATGGTTTGGCTAGCACTATCATTGATCCAGTTACTGCTGCTATAGGCTGTCGTCACGCCTGTAACATTCTCTTCGCCACCTGCATCATTAATTTTAAATGCATCCGTGGCGTCTCCACCTCGATAATAGGTTTCGAACCGATTTACACCTGCACTATTCTGGAATCCGATCCCTACTACTCCACCAGAATTGATGAACCCCAATGATAACTGAATGGAAACCGTATCTCCTGCGACGAGAGCAGAACTCAGATCATAGTAACTGGAAGCAGTCTGCCCTGAGTTCGCATAGAACCCCCAAGAATTCCCACTTGTATCCATAGTTGTTCCAGATACTCCAAGAAAGCGCCCATTAAGACCTGAATCGCCAGAAGTGTTATTCTCAGTCCAACCTGTAAATCCATCGCTACCTGCATCCACACCTACGGCGGTAGCTGCGAAAGCTGAAGGGTGAAATAAGATCAATGCGATAGTATACGTAATAATTAGATGCTTATTCATAGGAAACATGGTATTTAAGAGGTTGTGATAGTAAATAACCCCATACACTCCTGTCAAGTAACAATAAGCAGGAAGTTGAGCCAGAGCCATCCAGCTAGGGGGGTGCGTTGGTTTCTCCGGTGGCGAGGAATACTAGTCAGAAACAAGAGCTGTTGAATTTCTGCCAGAGGGCAGCTAGTCTAGCTATGGCGGATTAAAGATTCCAGACCTATTGCCAGGCCGGATAATATCTTTCTGCGCCTCACTGGATTGCCTTTACCTTTGCTGATGACCCTTTTATAAGTGTCTACTATTTGACCCATGTCATTCTCATCTCTTGGTTTACCTACTTCTTTGATCAATGCTTTGGATGCACGGGGCATCTCTGTTCCTACTCCGATCCAAGAAAAAGCCATCCCTTCGGTACTAGAACGACGTGACATCCTTGGTATTGCCAAGACAGGTTCGGGTAAAACCGCAAGTTATGTGTTACCTATTCTGCATAATCTGCAACGTCTGTCTAAAGACGATTCCTCTGGCTATCGTGAGCCAGCTGTTCTCGTCCTGGTTCCAACGCGTGAGCTCGCCCTGCAAGTTCATGGTGTTATTGTAGACTACCTCCCGGTGCTCGAAGATAAGTATCGATGCCTTGCCATTCACGGTGGTGTCTCGATTAACCCACAGATGCAAGCTGTTGGAAATGCTGATATCATCGTCTGCACCCCTGGCCGACTCATTGACCTTGTCACAAAGAATGCTGTCAAGCTGTCCTCTGTATCTACACTTGTGCTAGATGAAGCTGACAAAATGCTCAACCTTGGGTTTAAGGAGGAAGTTGATCACATTCTTTCCTTGTTGCCGAGCAATCGGCAAAACCTCCTGTTTTCTGCTACTCTCAGTGATGACTTGAACTCTATACAACAATTAATACTCAATGATCCGATGGTGATCAAAATTTCTGATGAAAAGATCCTCGCTGAGTCGTCCGGAACGGGGAGCGACGATGGCGGTGAAGATGCTGTCGAACTCATCAATCAGATTGGCTATTTTGTTCCTGACGAAAAAAAAGGCCCCTTACTTCGCTATCTTATCAAACATAAAAACTTACAGCAGGTTCTCGTATTTGCCTCATCCACTCGCATGGTAGATAATGTGACTAACAAGCTTTGGAAAAATAAGATAGATTCGGCAGCCGTTCATTCGAAAATGAGCCAGATGGCTCGGCGGGAAAACTTGAATGATTTTAAATCCGGTAAGTTGCGTGTGTTAGTTGCTACTGATCTGTTAGCCCGGGGCATAGATATCAGTTTTCTCCCCTGTGTGATAAACTATCAGCTCCCTCGTTCACCCAAGGACTACACTCACCGTATTGGCAGGACAGGCCGGGCTGGTTCTCCGGGCGATGCCATCTCATTGGTTTCTCCAGATGAAATGCATCACTTCAGAGTGATTCAGAAAAAAATGGGAAAACGCGTCAAAATGATCCATAGCGAGGATATTGATTTGCACGGGTATTGATCACCAGGAGTAGATAGAAGTGGTGCATTTAAGTAGCATATTTCCTTTTCGCAAATGTTGTATGTGCGTGTCCTAATAGTTGTTTAAAAAACCGCGTTGGTTGTTAGAGCACGCGCGCTCTGATTCGCAGATGATGTGTCTTTCTGCCTGACTACTTTCTCGACCCCCGTCCACATTTTTCCGGTAGGGTGGCGAACCGACTACTTGCTGAGTTCTCTCCGACTGAGCATACTGATGACAGCTCCAACTTGCTCGTGGAGTGAGGCGTCCAGACTTGGAGCCTTTGACTTGAGCTCGTCCAGCTGGCGTTGGCTACTGAACCCAAGGAGGACGTCAATGGCGTCGGCATTCCGATCAGGCTTCAGAAGCATAGCAAGAACCTGATCTAGCAGTTTTCCTGTACATTTCCGTGCAATTCCCTTGGCGCACGCGTGCCTTACACCTGATGGTAGCTCTACTTTCATTCCTCGGAAGAGGAAGTCGATAACCTCTGAATCGTCGTGGCTCGCCAAGAAGTGGGCGGCACCAACCATATGTTCTCCTGAGCGCAGACCCTGAACTTTTCCTTCGGTGATCTGAACAAGGTATTTAAATAGGGCGGGCTTCTTTTTGTCCGAATAGTGATCGTTCAGGCTTCGAGTAATCCGTTTTGTGTAGGGTCTCCAATATTGTTCGGCATCCCGGGTGTCTAAAGCTGAGGCGTAGTTTGCTTCGCTATAGGCTTTGAGCAGTGCGGCCTCACTTTTTGGCACCTGTAAGGCTGGGTGCGGACCGTTTCCTGAAGGTAAAAGGTCGATCTTGTCGATGAATTCACTGAGAAGATTCTCTAGAGATTCAAATTGGATTGGCTTGGGTGGAATTCGGTTGATTCGAGGTATGGCTGGATTGTTCGGTCCTGGATAGTAGCTAAATTTCAAACTCACTTTTTTTGAATTAGCTTCCATGCTCAATCGGAAAGTTTCAGGCTTGTTTTTCCATTCCAGAATCAATGTTCGTGGATTTTCACGACCAAAGTTTAACTTGTGAAATGCCATGTGCGGCTCTCCTAGGCACCGCTGAAGTTCGGAAACCCAGCGTTTCAGTTGACCCTCGGATGGAGGTAGCCGATTAGCATAGAGTTCAAGCTTACAGATACGCCTGTCTTCCCAATGCACATTCAAGTTTTCAAGGTAGGCGCTTCTAGGAGTCACGCCCATTAGCCATTTTCTGACGACAGGATGTCTCGACAAAGGCTGAATTTTGAAATCGGAAAGGATTTTGGCCACTTCAGAAGAAGTCATTGATTTCCGAACTTGAAACACTGAGGCGGGTAGGAGGTCTTTAATCGCCTCAGAATTCACGGTGACGCCAGACTTGAGCGGTAAGTCGAAAATGGTCTTGGTATCTGATTCGCCATGGACCGGAGCCCAAATAGCGAGAGTAGCCAATGTGGAGCGAAAGAGCCGTGTGAGGATCTTCATATCAAAGTAAATGTTAGAAATATGATCAATCACGTCAAATCTAAAAAACTCTAGAAGAGCGGACAGAGTAGATGATATATTTTATCATGCCTTTTTTCAGACTGACCTCTCTTAAGAATGCCAAATCATCAATAGCAAACAAACACAAATCGAACACGGTACTCAAATTCATGGAGCAAATCTTGCCCCGACTCGATAAGTTGAACTTCGTCGAGAAACATGCCTGGTTTTCCGCTGGCCGGCAATCGGCACCTCTGAGCACCCGGCGCCTTGTTCGAAAAAAAGAAACCTGAACCGCCTCGGCGCATGCTATCATGATGCCTAGGACATAAGTCATTATCACGCCTTCCGAGTGCGACGGACTAGCAACGCCGCCGAACCAAGAAGCAGTGTCAATAGGGTGCTCGGTTCCGGTATTTGATTGACCACCAGCGCCGCCTGTTGTCCGCCAGTATTCTCAAACACCGAGCCTAAATACCTCAACTCAGGGACACTCGGGTTCATCAGCAAGGGTCTGTTAGGATACGTATGTGCAGTGAGGTAGGTCGCGAGATTGAAGGCTGTATCAGTGCCCGATGCGGCGTTCTGAAGATACACCAAGCCGGCGGCATTAAAATCAAACGACACTGTTGTGCCGGCGTTTGCTGATGTGATGGTAACCTGAGCGAGAGCGTCAGAGCCCACAAATTGTGGTGGATGAACCTGATCGTAAAATCCGGGTGAGCTAGTGCGGTCAAAGTCGGTTGATCTTACCTCGATGGTCTGGCTGGAGTTAAATGCATCGTCACCAAAACCATTGTTAGGTAAAAAAAGCTGCAGTGATGCCGAGTTAATCGTCGAGGGTAGTGCCGAGGCATCGAACTCGAAGTGCCCGATTGAGCGCGTGTCTTCTCCCCCGACGATTATACCACC
>JBGCEU010000064.1:0-4270 GCA_045106535.1 Akkermansiaceae bacterium
CGACAAACGCGCTGCCAACCTCGAATCCCGCTACATTATCCACGGCGACTGGAAACTCATCATCCACAATCACAACAACTTCCCACCACCAAAATACGGCAGCATCCGTAACGGCAAAAAAAACAATCCCGAAGGCAAACCCGAGCTCTACAATCTGATGGATGATCCCCACGAGTTGAAAAACCTCGCAGGGAAACATCCAGAAAAAGTCACAGCACTGAGCAAGAAACTAGACGTCTGGTGGGATGGGTCGGAGCATCAAAAGTAAACCCTGAGTGGGCTATTCAATCAAAAGTTGACCGAGTGAGGCCAAAAAACACAAGTCGCCTGTAAAATCTGGAATATTTGCAATGTTCAATAATAGATAATATCATTGATAATTATTTGGGCATTTGGTGGTTTCATCATCGTTCAACATTTTTTGTACCAAGCCAATAACAACAAACTAACATAGTGATGAAGATCAAACATACAATTTTAGCAGCAGCCCTTCTGGGTGTGAACTCCACTCATGGCGCTGTCTTGCTAGGCGGCTTCGATGGTGAAAATGCATACAACGCACCCAAACAGGATGCGAGCGTCGTTGGCGCTGTCAATGTTCTCCTCACAGGCCCAGGTAACAGCGGTGTACCATTGCAAACACTTTCCCCTTTATGGGGCACACAGGCCTTCCTGCCAGCTGCCGAATCTACAAATGATGACACAGTCGGCATCTTTGATGCTGGATCAGCACTACTCACCATCCAGATCATAAACACAGGCACGAATGACCTGAACCTTGAGCAACTTCACTGGTGGAAAAAACGTGATACTAACGACTCACCTGACCAATTGACAATCACCTACGTATCAGGCGATTTGAGTGATGCTGACGGTGTAAACGAGAGCATCAGCCTGGGCACTACAGCGACTGAGGGCATCGATTACAACCTCTCCAATATTGTGTCGGATCTCACCCTAGCTGCAGGCGAGTCAGCCACGTTCAGCTGGGCTGCTGACTATTCAGGCATACCACCTGCAACAACTCGGCGACTCCGCGTGGATAACTTCGCCATCTCTGGTGAAGTCGTCCCAGAGCCATCCACCACTGCGCTACTAGGCCTCGGTGGTCTCGCGCTAATCCTGCGCCGCCGTAAGTAACGACAAGTAGTTATACATTTTCCAAAGCCGCCGCGTGATTACCCATGCGGCGGCTTTTTTGTGCCCCACTGTAACCAAAACAGCCCGATGCCTGGTGGGATGGCTCGGAGCAAAAAAAAATAGCCGTAAACGAGCTAGTAAAAATCCAATTCACAGGCGGCACTATCCCGTCACTTTCCGTGCCGGCCCAATCGTGCCGCCCAGAACGAGCTTGGATTTGCTGGTGCTTTTTCTCCGATCTTCTTTGCCATGGCTCACATTATCAGCCCATTTGACCACGCGATTGACGATTGATTTAGGATCCCAACTGATATGGGTGATGCTTGGCTCACACCAATCAAGAAGCTCGCTTTGATCCATGCAAGCCAGCGAAACATCATCAGGAGCCGTGATCCCCAACCGGGACAAACTCTGCAAGAACCCGACACATATGGATGGCTCGTCGACGATTAGAGCCGTAGGCGGAGTATATTCAAAAAGGGAATTCAACATCTTGTGCAACTCCTCAGGGCTATTGCCCCAGTCAGGCAGATTATAGGAACTCGTCGGTATACCTCGCTGCTCAAGACATTCGAGGAAAAGCTTCTCGAAGAAACCTGGATCCGGCTTTCTGCGCCCCTCTTGTGTAACCATCACAATACTCCGATGTCCCAGATCTACCAACCGATCGATCAGTTCAACCAATACATTCGCCTTCTTGGGTGCTATACTTGCGAGCGGAAAGGTAGACGCGCGACCATACAGTGCAAAGGCCGGAGTTTTCTGACTGGCAAACCATTCCATTACCTCGAACGAGCCCGCCACTACCACCCAGGCATCGGCCTCCGTTTTTTTGGCAAACTGTGCTACCCGCTTTGCATCCATGCCCATACCCGTGAGTGTCTTATTGGCAAAAGATGCTATGTGCCCCGCTTCCTGAAGGCGGTGGATGATCCTCAGTAAGTTGGCGGTTATAAAGTCACTTTTTCCGTAGGCCAGGATCGTCACTCGCAGGGCTTTTGGAGCAGACTGACCACGACCAACGATCAGCCTATCCCTGCCTGGGCCTCGGGATTTCAGAAGCCCCTCGCCCTCCAGCTGGTTGAGCGCTCTCTGAACCGTCTTATGGTTAACCCCGAGTTCAGCTGCCAGACGATTCCTGCCCGGCACTGTATTTTTCCAGCGCCCCTCTTCCAAGCCTTCTCGTATGGCCTGGGCAACTTGCTCTGCGACCGATATAAAATGAGTTTTCACAAGTCATATAAATGACCCCTTTAGGGTCAATTTGTCGAGACCAATAATATTTGTTTTCCAATTGGAGAAGTCTAGAAACGCCGTATCGGTTATTCGAACTGGTGTAACAAACAAAGAAAACAAATCATGAAAACGACCCACACACTCATCATCGCAAGCCTCTACTGCCTAACCGCAGCGCAGGGGGCAGCTCTTCAAATCGATTTTTCCGCAGATGCAGGAACGCAAGCCGGCTGGGAAGGGCTTGGCGGAACAGCCGATGCTACCACCGCAAGCGGAATCTTTTCCGGATATACAGACTTAGCTGCCGGTAATATCACCGTGAGTCTTTCAGGTCTTGAGTTCAATCGGCTTTCTGACAACGGCGGCGCGACGGTTACTGATTTTCCAGGTACCACTCTGGACGCGATGTATAACGACATGTTGTTCCGGAATGACGACAGCCAGACGGTCAATGTCAACATATCAGGTCTTTTAGCCGGCACCTACCAAATCACGACCCACCATTTGCTAAGCTCACCCAACCCCGGCGACTTTGACCTCAACGTGCAGGATGCGGACAGCGCCAGTTTTGGACAATTCGTTGGCAATTTCGCCCAAGGCACTGGTAATGCCTCGTCCTTTAATCCGAACGTCATTACATTCGAGGTGGTTTCGAATGGCACTGATGACATCATTCTCCAGATGGTTCAGGGGACGCCTACCGCCGGCGGCGGCACAGGAGGCTGGTTCGGGTATAACGGAATGGAAATCGATGTAGTCCCAGAACCATCCTCTACAGCCCTGCTGGGTCTCGGTGGTCTCGCGCTAATCCTGCGCCGTCGTAGATAGCGTCACTAACATTTAAGATTTACCCAAAGCCGCCGCGTGATCACCACGCGGTGGCTTTTTTTATTGTGCAGGAGTGGTATATTTAATCTGGCACCGGCCCGATGGTTCTACCGTCGATAAAGGTTGCCTTGGTGAAGGATTGCCGCCGGTGTTTTTTTCCGAGTGCTACGTTATCCGCCCATTGCACGATGCGCCGACTCCAGTGAGTGCTGTCCCAATGGATGTGTGCAATCGAGGGGCGACACCAGTCGAATGCCGGGTGCGGGTCATCACAAACCATCGACACGTCCCTTGGTGCCAGTATGCCCATTTGTGCAAGATGTTCGCGCGCCGCGATGAAAAGTGGCATTTCCCCGACGATGAGCGCGGTGGGTGGAGTGTGGCTGAAGAGCCTGTCCAGGCAACGGTGGAATCCCTCCTCGTTATCGTCCCAGTGGGGTAGGTTGTAGTCGCCGCACGGAATCCCCTGTGCCGTGAGTTCGTCCAGAAAAGTCTGCTCGAATCCGCCCGGCTTGGGTTTGCGGCGGATCTCACGCGCCAGCATCACAATGCGGCGATGTCCGAGCGTAATCAATCTGCGCACCGCGTTGCGCAGTGCCGGTTTTTTATCGGGTCCGGTTGCGGCGATTTGAACTCCTTGTCGGCGCCCGGCTAGCGCAAAGGCAGGGGTCTGCTGCTGTGCAAACCATTGAAGTAGATCACGGGAACCGGCGGTGACCACCCAGGCATCCGCAGACATCTTGCTGGTGTAGTTGGCAACACGTTTCACATCCATCCCCAAGTCGATAAGACTCTTCCTAGCAAAACTAGCGACATGCCCGGCCTCCAGTAGACGGTGCAGGATATCCACATGGTAGTGACTGAAGGAATCGGAACGCTCATAGAGTAGAATTTTCACCTGCAGTGCGGGAGCATCCAGTTTCTCAGGCAATACGATCTTGCGCCTGCGCCCCTGACCTTCGGCGACCAGCAAACCCTCGTTTTCCAACTGCCGCAGTGCCGCACGCACCGTTCCCTGACCAACCCCGAATTGTGCCAGCAACCGCTCCTCTCCGGGCATGAAACC
>JBGCEU010000065.1:0-31093 GCA_045106535.1 Akkermansiaceae bacterium
GTTAAATTTAATCTATCCGAATTATCAAAATTTGACTTGAGTGATTTTCTCTGCAAATACATAATACATGCCTTGTATGCCCCAATATAACTCATGATCACACACAAATACCCATGGCTGAGGAATCCGAAAGCTTCCCATCACGGCTTGCCTTGCAATCGATCACCCAAGGGCTTTGCTCTTATTGCGACGATTTCGGTGATGATCCTGTTGGTAATGATCGCGCTAAGCATGCTCACGTTGTCGACGCTGACCACTCGGGAAGGTTTGCAGAGTTCCGCCCAAGCTGAGGCTCAAGCGAATGCAAGAGTGGCACTCATGATTGCGCTGGGGGAGCTACAAAAGGAAATGGGGCCAGACATGAGGGTCAGTGCCGAGGCTGCCATTTTTGATCAAAACAAGGATAGTGAAGTGATCGATGGAGTAGGCCAAGCGCGCTGGTTAGCTAGCTATAATTCCTGGGGAAACTGGCTCAATGCCAATTATACCCTGCCCGACGGTGGAGGCACCTTGAAAATTCAGGATACCTATACGGATAAACGTGCGAACATGTTCCGCCGCTGGCTCGTTTCTCTGCCAGATAATCAGATCGATAATATTAATGCGCCTATGAGTGCTGCTGGTTTAGATGATTCTAATTCCGTGATACTTGTCGGAGAAGGCACTCTCGCTGATGCGGCCCAAAGTCAACCGCAGGACGTAACACGAGCATATCAGATACCTATTTTCAGTGGAGAAGGAGCCAATAGAAAAAAAATTGGATCGCAGGCCTGGTGGATTGGGCCAGAGAACCACAAGGCAAGGATCGATCTTGCTAAACAGCCGCGTTCACTGAGCAGCAGTGAATGGGAAACCGCCCAAGGAGATACAGCGGAGGTTGGCGTAGGTGTTATACCCGGGCTGGAAGGCATCGATTCCGATGGCAGCCTTAGTGAAAAGATCATAACACGCCGAACTCTGAACCTCGCTGGTGTTGATGACAGCATCATGGGGAAACATTTTTTTAATCTCACTGGAGCAAGCCAAGGTGTCCTAACAAGTGTGCGGACGGGTAGCCTTAAAAAAGATCTCAGTTTGCTTTTTGAAAAAGGGAAAGCGTTCCTTCCTGATCCATATCGTTTCGACCCAGGTGATATCCGTGAGCCGTCGATCCGCCCGATGAGTTCTGAAATTTCTAACAAAGCCGTGCTTCCAGAACGTCATTTTGCACCGTGGACGCGTATGAGGCACTTTTACCGGATGTACCGTCAGGACAGCGACGCAAGGGCTCCCAACGAGGTACAGCCAGACCGCTCGAACGAGGGCGGCACAGCGGGTACACCCGGACTGGTATGGGATGGAGGGAAGCCTTACACAGACTGCAACATCGGAACATATACATCCGCTTGGGAAGGCCAAGATTCCTACACGCGGTTTCCGGTGATGAGCCATCTAACATATATTCTCAGCCTGAAGACTGTTCCCGGCAGAGACCCGAATAAACATAGGCTGCGCTATGTGATGTCGCCTGTTCTGGTTTACTGGAACCCGTATAACGTGGAAATGCGCGTGCCCAGCGCTACGCTATCCTCACGTTTTTATTTGGAGCAGTGCCAGCCGATGAGAGGCCGATTTTTCAAGGGTAATACTCTGATCACGGACGATATCATGATGAGGTTTAATGACGAGATGGCGAAAATTATATCTTACGATGGCGGTGACATCGTTTTCAAGCCCGGTGAATTCAGAATCTTTTCTGCGAAAGGAGAAACCATTGGCGGCGACTATCTATTTCCAATGCCCCCCGGATTCGACCCCCAATCTTTTGGCGGTCTGCCTTATGCCTCAGGCATCCCCAACCAAGATTTTACGACGTCAGATAAGCCGAGCTTTACCATTACTTTCGGCCACAAGATGTACCACATGTTTAATTACCAGCACGGAAATACTCCTGCGTCTTTTGTGACCTACCGATTTTGGTCACCTACTGGTGAACCTCATCCAAGATCATCCTTCCGGTTTAATCAGCATGTCGATTGGATGAATACATCTCAGTATTTTGCATCCATCACTCCACCTAGCAATCCATCCCCTTGGATATTTGATGGGGACCTATTGCCTATTGGTTACATGCAGCTGGTGCCCAAAGGAATACAAGACCATAGCTACAACTCTATTAACTGGGAACAAGACTGGCGTTGTCGAAACTGGATTCAGGCACCGCCATACTATGTCGGCAAAGGTCTCTACATGTCAGACGATGATAAAATAGGACATACGCAAAGAATCGACTCCCCATATGAATTTAGATTTGGGTCTCTTCTTGGGGCTGGAAAAGATGTTGATGACATTATTCAGCATATTGGTCGGAGTGCGATGATGAGTTCCGAGGAGCGTGTCACTGCTGTTCCAGGTCTGGAACTTCCTTCCGCTCCGATTAGCAGTCTTGCTGGTTTTTCTGGCATGCGTATTGATCCTGGTTGGGTGGAACTCAGTGTCTTGAACCCCGAATGGAAAAAAGGTTTTCATCCGAGAGGCAGGGCAGACAATTTGGAAGGTCGTTCAATGTACTTGGCACAAGCGAAGGCCACGGCCTACCAAAGTGGTGTGACCGGACCTGGAATAGGGAATTCCTTTATCCACCCCATGATTCCTCGCGATGAGGTATACCAGTTCTTTAATAATTCGGTAAGTATGGAACTGCGTAATCGCAATGATGCTTCCCAAGGGCACACAGCAACAGATACGAAGGCTTACTGCGACTATTGGGATCATGTATTCTTGCTGAATGATTCCCTTTGGGATGATTACTTCGTCTCTTCACTCGCTGACCAGTCTAGGCCAGGTGCATCTGCTAGCGTAAGTCTAAATGATAACTTACAGAAACTTGCCGACGGTGAGGAACTGGCTAATTCGCGATATGTGCCTTACCTCGCTGGTCGTTCATCCAATGAAGTCAAAGGTGAATTAGATTCTGCCGATGGTTATCTGAAGGCGGCTGCACACTTGATGGTGGATGGAATGTTCAATGTTAACAGCACCTCGGTGGATGCGTGGCATGCTCTCTTTGCCGGTATCAGGGAGCGCAAGGTTGTATATCGAGATGGCGGTGGAACATTGCGTCCTGTGGATATTCCCTCGGGTAAGCGTATCGCCCTGTCACGTTTCACCACGGCCACCACGAATAAGGAATCGACTGATCCTGAGTTTGGTATCACCCGTGACGATGGAATGCAGGCATGGTCTGGTGTGCGTTTCCTGGATGATGACCAACTGCGTAAACTCGCCGAGGAATGTGTCAAACAAGTGAAACTCCGTGGTCCATTCCTGAACTTTTCTGAATTCATTAATCGGCGCTTGTCTGATGATGATCTGGGAACCATGGGTGCCTTGCAATCCGCGATCGATTATGATGACGCAAGCCCCGACTCCGGCTCCATCAACTATCCCTTTAAGGCACAGTCTGACTACATGCTCGTGGAAAGTAATCTGGGGAATCATGCTTTTAAAACACCAGAGGCGGCGGTTGGCTCACGCTTCGCTGGTATTCCCGGATATGTCATCCAGTCGGACTTGCTCAAACCAATCGCTAATACCCTAGCGGTTCGTGACGATACTTTTCGTATCCGTGCCTATGGTGACTCGGTTGATTCAAACGGTATTATTATTGCCCGTGCCTGGTGTGAGGCGATCGTCCAGCGCATGCCCGAGTATGCAGATGGCAGTGACGATCCAGAGGTTCCGGCACGTGAGGTCGATTCAAATGGTGATTTTTCCAGTATCGATAACACTGCGCTGTCACCTCTTAATCGACGTTTCGGTAGGAAATTTAAAATTGTTAGCTTCCGCTGGTTGAGCGGAACCGAGATCTAACGACAGGTGATCTATTTCTCTACCGTATCTGTAACCACCATGAGAAAAACGCTCTCCTGTATCTGTCTGCTGTTATTCGGGGTTCTGCCTTTGGCGGGGCAATCAGATAATGATGACGGCAAGCCTCGAAAGCCTGGTCGCGCCGTTTGGTTTGCATGTACATCCTTGCCGAAAGGGTTTGAGAATCCCTGCAAGGTCATGAGCGGCAAGAATCTGACTGAGCTTGAGATACCAAGATACATGGCGAGTGACCCTGTAAAAATTGCCGAGGGCGGCGCTATTCGTATCGTCCGTGAGGTTCCAGACCCCAAAGACCCCGAGAAAATAAAATATCTGATTCTAGCAGAAGCCAAAATTCCAGAGACAGTAACTAAGGCGCTGATCATCCTGATGCCGCTCCCAGAGCCCAAGGGCGATCTTCTTTTTACTGCGATGGTTCAGGATCTTGCCGGCTTCAAAGGAGGAGACCGAATGTTCATTAATCTCAGCAATACACACATTCGAGTTCGCCTAGGTGAAACCCGGGTGAACGTTGCTCCCAAGAAAGTGAATATTTATAAAGCCCCAAATCTAACAAAGCCCACAAATATTCCCATCATATATGATTTTTATCATCCTGAGCACAAAAAGTGGAGAATACTCACGGCTTCCACCGTGGTGCTGCGGCCAACCCGCAGGGAAATAAACGTCTTTAATGAGGGTTCCCGCATCGGCAACATCAAGAAACATAAGGTTTTGTTTCCTCTGCCTATCAAGGGTCCCTAACCGATTTTTTTTTGGGCGCATTACTGATATCAAATTCGGCACGGTAATTGATCAGCAAGATCCATAGTCAACGATGCTGCTGGTTATATTCGAGCCTGTTTAATAGCGGTCGTTGAGAAGAATTTTATTGGCAGGCGCAGTTGGGGGGCTACGATACAACGATAGTAGCTGATGAGCTGCTAATGTTATAACAATCCGACGTTAATGTTATAACAATCCGACGTATTACCATTCAAGCGATCAGTTGTTTAGTAACCTATAAGTATAACTCTGAATACAACTCTTTCTCTTTCAGCGAAAACCTACCACCCACTCTTCACCCGATGCTCTCGACCACCTCACAAAATAAGCGAGTTTCTAGCACCTGTATGCTGGTTGCAATTTTTCTTCTCTGGTTACCATGGGCTTCAGAATCGAGTGCTGACACCTTTGGTAATGTCGGCAATCAGTTTAACATGAATTTCGCGGTCATCACTGCGGGTAATGTTGCCGATGATACAGGATATGGTGCGGTTCCATCCAATTTTCGAATGGGTGTGAATGAAGTAAGTCGGCAAATGGTCGAATCCTATAATGCCTCTGGCGGTGGTCCACAGATTAGCATTTACGACTTAGGTGCTGCGATAGGCACTCCCAATCGCCCAGACATGCCGGCAACCGGTATTAGCTGGAATGAAGCAGCGCGCTTCGTGAATTGGCTCAACGTTAGTAAAGGTCATGCACCAGCTTATAAATTCGCAGGTAACGTAGATGCTAATGAAAACATTACACTGTGGAGTGTGAGTGATTCAGGCTATGATTCTTCGAATAAATTCCGCAATAGTAATGCATATTATTTCTTGCCGTCTGATGATGAGTGGTACCGGGCGGCATACTATGATCCCTCGGCAGCTCAGTACTGGAACTACGCCACAGGGAGTGACTCAGCACCTACCGAAGTCGCTGGTGGTACAACACCGGAAACCGCCGTATATGTCGGCGCCGGTCTTCCTGGGCCAGCTGACATCACAAACGCAGGAGGACTTAGCCCCTTTGGCGTCATGGCACTCAACGGAAATGCCAATGAGTGGTTGGAGTCTGCTGGCACTCAGCCCAATGATAGCAGTACGGAACGGAGAGCATATCGCGGTTCTGATTGGACACGACAAGCTGTATTTGCCGACAACAATTGGCGGGGTGATACGCTCCCCACGGCAGAGATCAGCACTCAAGGATTTCGTGTAGCATCCGTACCCGAACCCTCCACATGCCTGTTGGGTCTCCTCGGTATGCTTGGAATATTCCGAAGAAGGCGCTAGTGAAAATAATTCATCAAGCGCCTGATTGATGTCAGGGATCACATACAGTATTGCCATGTTAATACGATTATATACGTAGTTGAAGTATACAGTGAATAATACCCAAACATATTTCCTAAATGGAAAAGGGGTTCGCTTGCGATAGGAGGTATCACAATGGCACATGAACGGAGAGTAATCGATAGTGATGGTGTCGAACGCATAACCACCGAGTTGAAGCGAGAGGATGTTCTTTTAGAAGAGGATTCTCGAGCTGAGGTGAAATTTAGATTCAGTGCTAAGTGGTTTCGCTGGGCTTTCTACTCGATGCTTGCTGTTGGTGGGATATTCTTTTTCGTTTTACTGGTGTGGGGTGGAATGATGTTAGTTGGGGGTGATCCAGACCGAACAGTGAACGCAGCCCCAGTGGGGGAGGATGGCCTGGGCGAACGCATGCTCAATGCCGAGGAAGTGGCTTACGCTTTTGTCGCTGAGACTGATGAAAGAAAGCGTTTGGCTTACGTGCGCGATCCTGAACGCATGAAAAAACACCTATCAAATTACCCGGAGCAGGCACGGAACCATCCGGCAAAAATTGTTAAGCACGTGGGGCATAGTGAGTTGAATGGCACTGCGATGAGTGCATATGTGGCAGCCTTTGAGGACGGGGGGTTCCGCATGTTAGTCGTGGTTCAGACGAATGATGGAGCAAAGGTAGATTGGGACTGTTATGCCCGTTATTGTTCTACGAGTTGGGATGACCTGGTATCTGGAAAAGCCAAGTATGCCCATGTAAGGGTATTCGTTCGTCCCGGTGATTATCACGTAGGCCAGTTCCGTGATCGCAGTAAGTGGACGTGCTTTAAACTAGAAACTCCAGATAGTGATCGTATTATTTACGCTTATGCTGAAACCGGTAGTGATGTCAGCAAGCGTATGCAGGCTTATGTGATGAGAAGCCGGGGGTTTCGTCAGCACATGACCTTAAAAATTAAAAGCATGAACGGTAGCGGTAAGGATGCGCTATTTGTGGTAGAGAAATTGCTAGCGATGGGCTGGGTATTGTTGAACTAACCGACTGTTTTTTAGACCTTGGAGGTTCTGTTTTACTGGGGGGTATACGAATACCGAAGGAGGATTTGATGTGCTGAAGAGATACATACTAGAAGGCGATCGCTTATGGGCTGGATGTGCGGGTGACCCAAACCGAAACGAGTCATGCCTTTGGTGTGCTCGTGACGATCCAAACATTCTTTCAAATTAACCACCCCACCTGATTCCGAGGGTGGTTTTTTGTGTATGCACCTTCACCAAAGCTACCCGCTAACCAGCACAATATAAAGTTCTATATATAAAAAATGTTCTAGAAATAGAACTATAGGGTGTTATGAATGACGCGTTATGAATAATACCAACAGAAACAGACACCTTGCCGTTTGCGCCTCTGGAATGCTTGCCTGCCTGGGCGGCCCGGCTGGGGCGGCAACGATCTTCACCGAAGATTTCAACAGCTATGCCGGCAATCAGAACAACACCCAAAGCGACACGGGATTGAATGTTGCCCACTCTGGCAGCGTCGCCGGTTGGTCAAACTCGGGCGCAGGCACCATGCACGCGGTCGACCTCGGCTCGTCCGACTGGGCCATCATGTTCTACCAGGACAACGTGATCACGCAGTCCGCTGGGATCGCCGCGAACGACTCGGGCACCAGCTATGAGGTGACCTTCGATTACGGCACGGGCGTCTATGCGCAGTTGAGCCAGAAGACGGAAGCCGTTGACAGCCTGCTCGTCGAGGTGCTGCGCTTTGACAACACCGTATTGGCATCGAACACCTTCACCCCGGGCGAATGGGGTGCAGGCAATCACAACCTCGACGGCGGACTGACCGGCACGCTTGCCTACGTCGGAGACGGCACGGGTGTCGTTCGTCTTCGCATCGGTCCGGACGGCCCCTTGAACAGCGGCAACTTTGAAGGCGAAATTGACAACATCTCAGTCGACGCCGTCCCCGAACCCACCACCACTGCTCTACTCGGTCTCGGTGGGCTCGCCCTGATTCTCCGTCGCCGCAAATAATCCGGTATCGGAAAACCCACATCATCTGAACCGCCTCCACCTTCGGAGGCGGTTCTTAATTCTTAATATAGAAAGTTTTCCCAGTGTAGAAACGTAATCAGACCACATAATTCACCATGACAAATTCAAATGCATTGTTCACTGCCAGAGACGAATCACCGGGGTCAGTCCCAGCTCTCGACCGCTCACTCGATATCCTAGAGCTGCTCAGTGATACACCATCCGGACTCACTCTCTCGGAGCTCAGTCAACAACTTGAGGCTCCTAAAAATGCGATTTTCCGTATCACCCAGACTCTGTTGGCACGAGGCTATCTGTCACGCCATCTGGAGACTAGGGCGTTTCAGCTCACCGGTCAGTGGTTGAAGCTTGCCACACCAAGGCTTGGTGGCATGAGTCTGGCGGCCCTGGCACGTCCGGCGATGGTGGCGCTGCGTGACGAAACGTCCGAGACGGTCCAGCTCGGCGTGCTCAGTGGCACGGAAGGCACCATCATCGAGCAGGTGGAAGGAACACAGCCGCTGCGGATTGTGGTGGATCTTGGATTGCGTTTCCCGCTGTATAACAATGCCCCCGGGAAGCTTCTATTAGCCCATTTTCCTGATAAGCAACGTGATCAGGTTATTTCTCAACTCAAGCTCGAAGCCTGTACCCCAAAAACGATCACTACCAAATCAGGTCTTAAAAAGGAATGTGACCGAATCCTTTCCCAAGGTTACTCGGTCGACCACGCCGAGAGCGACGAAGGCATCCACTGCATCGCCGCTCCAGTCATGAGTGAGTTCGAAGGAGTGGTCGGAGCCATCTGGGTCACGGGCCCCGCCAAACGTCTGCCGAAGAGCCGGTTCAAGGAACTGGGGGAGCAGGTCAAGGCCGCTGCGGTAAGTGCATCGCAACGGATTCAGCAACTAGGATAGAGAATGCGCCGTATTATCATTTCGTCTTGTTTTTTAGTTGCCGTAGGCTCGCTAGCCTTCGGTAACCCCGCTTTCGTGCGGCAGCAACAGGCTGCCGAGGTGCTGGAGCACTATTGCTTCGATTGTCATGGCGACGGCTCGGAGAAAGGCGGCTTTGATCTTGAGGGATTTCTCGAGGAAGGGCAAGGGGATGGCACCCTGATGTTTGAGAACGTGCTCACGGGGAAAATGCCGCCCGCCAAGGAGGAGCAACCGGATGCACAGGAAAAGAGAACCGTTCTGGAATGGTTGGCCACACGGAAACAGAAAGGAAAGCTGAAGCAGCGGATTCAACCGAAACCATTTCGCCGGATCAGTCGGCACGAATTTGTCCACTCGGTGAATGATTTGTTAGGAGTTGATCTTGATCTCGTCAGCAAGATTCCCGAGGACCGCGGCACCCATGATTTTGACTCCAATCGGAACATTCAGCTCAGCCGAGAGATGCTAGGATCGTATTTTGCCGTCGCCGATGAAATGCTCGATCATGCTTTTCCCGCAGATGGATTTCCCGTGGAAAAACGCTGGGTGACGAATAATGTCCGCGACAGTCACGAGACCTACAACATCTATCACCGACCGTACAAGGAGGGCACTCTGTTCTCATGGACCCGGGCGAACAATGGCAATAGTTACTCGTTCTTCTACGAAGGTTTTGATCCACCAACGGCAGGGTGGTATGAGCTGACATTCGATGCGGCGAAAGTCGCCGAGTTTCCCGAGGACGTCACCCTGCAAGTGTATGCGGGGAAATACTATTACGCCGACGACCGTCCGCAGCCCCAGCGACTCGTTGGTGTGATCTCGCTCTCTGGGAAAGAACTCAAGTCGCACACCATCCGTGCCTTTCTCCGTCCCGGCGAAAGCGTCTCGGTGCACTGCTACTCGAAGCACACGTTCCGTAAAAGAAATACCAAGCAAGGTGGCTACATCAAGCAGCTCAAGGCACGTGGCCCGATTCTCGACCAATGGCCGCCGAAGTCCTACAACACGATTTTTACAGGGCTTCCGGTGAGCGCAGCATCCCGAACCTCGAAGGAGGCTACTAGCTTCCAAACCAATCTCCAGAAAATCGGAGGCAAGGTCACGGTGAGCAGTTTCCAGAAGGGGATGGAGAAGGAAAAGATGCAGGACGGGTCGCATAAAACATTCTGGCACACGCGTTACACCCCGACGCTTGCGAAGCCACCGCACTACGTAGTCTTTGAGAACCCGAACGGAGCGGAAATTCACGGACTCTCATTTGCCACCTGGTCGAATGATAAACCGGGCAACGGCAACGGGCTGGTCAAAGCCTACGAAATCTATTTCTCCGATGACGGAAAATCATGGAGCAAAAAAATCATGCAAGGAGGACTCGATGTCAGGCTGGCGAACGAGCAGCCGATCATGTTTCCTAACAAAACATCCAAGCGCTTCATCAAATTCCTCGTCACAGATGCCGTTTCGCTGGATGGTAAATCACTCGCGTCCATTGGTAAGCTGGATGTGATGATTCAAAAATCCAACGAGTCACAAAAAGCCAAGGTGGTCGTCAATGCCAGTTTGCCCGATGCGATGAAGTCGGTGATTAAACGCTTCGCCGAAAAAGCATTCGTCACCCAGCTCAGCGATGATGAACTTGCTCCCTACCTCAGAGTCAGCCTGGATAGCCTGAAAGAGCAGGGCGATTTCGTCCAAGCCGCCAAGGTTGGAATGAAAGCCATCATCTGCTCGCACCGATTCCTCATGGCGCCCGGTGAGCATGCCAATCTATCATTTGCCAAGGCCGCCGACCTAGCCAGAGTGCTCTGGCTGTCGGTGCCTGATGAAAAACTCCTTAGTCTCGCGAAATCCGATCAACTTAATGGCGACACCCTGCGTGCCGAAATCCACCGCATGCTTGCCGACGACCGCAGCCAGCGCATGATCCGCGCGCTCAGTGACCAGTGGCTGAATCTGCGCTTGCTGAACAAGGTCACTCCGTCGCTCAAGCTCTACCCGGAATACGATGATCTGCTCAACCACTACCTGCCGATCGAGACAAGAACCTACCTTCACCACCTCATCACCAACAATCTTCCTGCCGGTAAGCTCATCGACTCCGACTTCTCCTTCCTCAACCAACGCCTCGCCCAGCACTACGGCATAGGGGGCATCACCGGCCAACATCTGCGTAAGGTGACATTCCCGGCAGACGTGCCGCGCGGTGGACTTCTCACCATGGCAAGTGTGCTCAAGGTAACGACCGACGGATTTGACACCTCACCGATCTTACGCGGTGCCTGGATCTCGAAAAACATCATCGGCACACCACTCTCGCCACCACCGGAAAGTGTCCCAGGCCTCGAGCCCGAACACGGCAAGGAGGCGAAGACGCTACGCGAACAGATCGATCAGCACAAAAGCAAGAAGTCATGTTACGCCTGCCACAAAAGCATCGACCCGTATGGATTTGCCTTGGAGAGCTTCGATGCCACCGGCGAATGGCGCACTCAATACAAGGTGAAGCAGCCACACAGTGGGACGTTTCAGTATCGATTAAAGGGGTATTTCAAAACCGGAGCCAAGGTCGACGCCTCTGGTGATATTGATCAACACACATTCGATGATATCTTTGGACTGAAAAAATACCTGCTGTCGAACCAACGCAAGATCGCCTACAATTTTGCCAAGAAATTCTTCGAGTATGCAAACGGCTACAAACCAAATCTAAACCACCGTCTCCACCTCTGGGACTTCATCGATAAACAACCTGGAAACGATAACATGAAAACCCTGGTGACCGAAGTCCTGACCTACTCACTCACCCAGCAAGAACAATGAAGCATTACAACCGTAGAGAGTTTCTGAAATTCGGTGCCGCACTGCCGTTGGCGATGCACTCGCTCGACCTGCGTGCCGCCGCAAAACCAAAGTCAGCCGTCCCGCCGAAGCGAGTCATCTTCATCTGCAACTCGTTGGGTTTTTATGAACCTAATTTCTTTCCAAGCAAACGGGGTGACTTCTCCACCTCGCAGTATCTTAAGGATATGAAGGTCGCCGATAAGATGACGGTGTTTCAGAATCTGTATCATCCTGGAATGGAAACGAGTAACCACGACTCGGAAAAATCCTTCCTCACCGGGGCACCCGCCCCCGAGGCGACGAATTTCATTAACACCATCTCCGTCGATCAAATCCTTGCGCGACACATGGGCGGCGACACCCGCTTTCCTTACTTGCCCTTCAGTATCTACGATAGGGGCTGGGGGTGTTCATGGAACGACCGCGGTGTTGCCATCCCGCCGATGCATGATGAGAAGGCGATTTTCGATAAACTCTTCGGCGAGGAAGACCTGAGTGCCAAGAAAAACCAGATCAAGAACGACCAGCACGTCGTCCAGTGTCTCTATCGCGATATGAAACAGCTGCAGCAGCGCGGCGGCAATCAGGAAAAAATCGAGTCGTATCGAACGGTGATCGCCGAGCTCGAAGCTCAGCTTAAGCACGAAGAATTCTGGCTCAAAACTAAGAAGCCAGAAGTCCCTAATACTCTCAGCACCGACCAGGAGTATGCCTTCTCGACCAAGATTGAAAACCTGCTTGAGTTATCAAAACTCGCTTTCCAAACCGACTCCACCCGCGTCATTACGCTTTCGCTCGACTGGATCTACGGAGCCATCAGCGTGCCGGGTGCCACCGGTGGCTGGCATACGCTGTCGCACCACTCTGGGAAAAAGGACATGCTCGCTAAGCTCAGCCGGATCGAAATGGAAATCTCCCGACGCCTGAACGACTTCCTCACCGATCTCGACCAAATCAAGGAAGGAGACACCACCTTGCTCGACAACACTACCGTGGTCATAGGCAGTAACTTTGGCGATGCCTCAAACCACACCTGCAACAACCTGCCAACCATCGTTGCAGGCGGTGGCTACCGACACCAGTCGCACACCGTTCTCGAGAAACCGACCCCGCTGTGCAACCTCTACCTCGATCTCCTGCACAAGCATAACGTTGATCTTGAAAAATTCGGCAGCAGTACCAAAGCGATGGGCCTGCTCAAGGGCTGATCAGGGCGTGGTCACCGGTAGCGTCTCCTCGCTGAGGTTGCCGCTTTGTTAGGGTTGTCGTCTTGGCCTCATTTCGAAAAGGTCACATTGCAGTGGTGATCTCGGCAGGTGTCCAGAGCGCAGCATGGGCTGAGGAACCAATGAGAGCCAAGCTGGATAGTATTGTTGACGGAAGATAGAACCCCAATCGCGGCAAGAACTATCCGTTTTGATCCGTAAACAAGCCTATCTCTATGAATACTCGTATGATGAATAAATTGATGATGGTTTGCCTGTCGCTGTCTCTTGGCATGGCAGGGATGGTTTCCGCTGATGGCTTTGTTTCATTTCCTCAGCGCCCCGATCGGTCTGTGGATCGATTGACCATGGCGAATGTGTTCAGCGATGGCATGGTGCTTCAGCGCGACAAGCCGGTGCGCGTGTGGGGGTGGGGGAAAGCTGGCGAGGCTGTGGAGGTCACGTTTGCAGGGCAGACCGTTAAGGGCAAAGTCGATGCCAAAGGCGCTTGGCAAGTATTGCTGCCAGCTCTGAAGGCGAGTTTCGATGATCGTGTGATGGCAATCACTTCGGGTGGCGAAAATCTGTCGGTCAAGGATGTCTTGGTCGGCGAGGTCTGGCTCTGTGGTGGCCAGAGCAACATGGAGAGGAAACTAAACAGCAGCCGCGATGCCGACCTCGAATTGGCTTCGGGTGATTACCCTGCCATTCGTTTCCTGCGTATTCCGAAAGTGGCGAACACTTACCCGCAGGCCGACTACCTGCCTGCTCAGAAAGGTGGCGAAGGATACTGGAAAAAATGCCAGGGTGATGACCTCGCGCAGTGCACAGCTGTGGGTTACTACTTCGGCAAACGGCTTCACCGTATTCTCAAGGTTCCAGTTGGCCTAATCGATACTTCCTGGGGCGGAACCATGGCTCAGCACTGGGCAGAACGTGGTATGTTAGAAAAAATCGATGCGATGAAGGCTTATTTCGCAGAAACAGCAGCGGCGCAAAAAGCATGGGATGACAACGGCGGTGAAGAAGGGGCAAGGAAAGATCACCAAAAGGCGCTCGCCGACTGGGAGGCGAAAGTCAAGTCCATCAAACCGGGTGAACGTAAACCTGGTAAGCCAAGAATCAAAACCGACCCTGTTAGTGCTCACCAGCCGGCCGGTATGGTCAACGGTCTGATCGCTCCGTTATCAGGATACTCCCTCCGCGGCGTGCTTTTCTATCAGGGGGAAAATAATTCCTTTGGTGAGTCGTGGAAGCCTTACCCCAAGACGTTACCTGCCGTCATTAACACCTTCCGCAAATCATTTGGCGATGCTAACCTTCATTTCGGCATCATCCAGATCGCTGGATGGTCAACTCGCCGTAGCATGAGCTATGATATGAACCACCACTGTAATGTCATCCGCGAGGTGCAGTTCGATGTTTGGCGCAGGACATCTAACACTGGGCTAATGGTTAGCTTCGATGCCAACTCCGATGGAAACATTCATCCACGGCACAAGAGACCACTGGGGGAGCGTAGCGCTCGCTGGGCGCTTGCCGAGGTTTACCAAGTGAAAGATAGCCGTAACCGCCCAATCAGTTGGCTAGGGCCGATCTATAAAGGCATGGAGGTTAAAGAGGGGAAGTGCGTGGTAACTTTTGAAAAAGACGGTGCCGATGGCCTACGCTTGGATAAAGATGTCGATGTTGGTTTTTATATCGCAGGCGAAGATAAGGTTTTCCACCACGCACGCGCTCGTGCCGGACGCGGTGAAGTGACGGTCTGGAGTGATGCGGTGAAGAATCCAGTCGCAGTCAGATATGCCTTTTCCAACCTGCCGATCGGTGGTCTTATGAACGGAACCGAACTGCCCGCTTATCCATTCCGTAGCGATGACTGGCCGATTACGCCACATCATTCCAAGGGTGAATATGTTAGGTCGCATGTTGCCAAATAATTACCGCCTAGATCTCGTATTATGATGAATCTCACTCACTCACGTAGCATATGCTTGCTCGTAATAGCTTTGAGCACGCTACAGCTCTCAGCGGAGCCCGTTGATTTTGCCCGTCAGGTTTTACCGATCCTATCGGACAAATGCTTCACCTGCCACGGTCCGGATGCGGATAAGGATGAGGTGCGTCTGGATTCCTTCGAGGGTGCTACGGCAGACCTCGGCGGATACTTTGCGATCGATTTGAAGAACCTTGCCAAAAGTGAGTTGATCTATCGAATTCACGACAAAGATGACCCAATGCCGCCGGATGATGCTGAAAAACAACTCACGGCAGCCGATAAGGCAATTCTTAAGAAGTGGGTGTTAGAGGGCGGAAAATATGCTGAGCACTGGGCGTTTGTTTTACCTAAAAAGGCAAAAGGTTTTACACCGGAGAAAGGAATTGATCATTTGATCCATGCTGAACTAAAAAACAACGGGCACATGCCAGCCCCTACGGCTGATCGTCGCACCCTAGCAAGACGTGCGGCATTTGTACTTACTGGTTTGCCTCCTGAGCCGGAACAGCTTGAGGTTTTTATCGCCGATAAATCTCAAGGTGCATACGCGAAATATTTATCGCAACTGATGAAAAGCCCGCGCTACGGCGAGCATCAGGCACGCTACTGGCTCGATGCGGTGCGCTACGGTGATACACATGGTCTGCATCTGGATAATAAACGCGGAATTTTTCCATATCGTGATTGGGTTGTTAGGGCATTCAATGCGAACATGCCCTTTGATCAATTTATCAAAGAGCAACTCGCGGGCGACTTGCTTCCCGACCCCACACCTAGCCAGCTTGTGGCGACTGGCTTTGTGCGTATGAACCCATCCACTGCTGAAGGTGGTGCCATTCCCGCAGAGTTTCAGGCAAAGAATAGCTTTGATCGCACCGAGATGTTTGGCACGGTTATGTTAGGTATGTCAATGGGCTGCGCCCGCTGCCACACGCATAAGTATGACCCGATCACGCATACGGATTATTTTCAGATGTATGCGTTCTTTAACAATACAGCGGAAAAGCCACTTGATGGGAATAAATATGATTACGCACCGACTATCAAGGTTCCGGTAGATCAGCAAGGTTGGGAACAATGGGAGAAGCTCAACCAGCGTCGCGATAAACTGTTGGCAGCAGCCTCCGCAGACAAGTTGGCTAGTCTGGCTGATCCAAAAGGTAAGTACGCAAAGCTGCCGATTCATAAGCAAGCTATCAAACTAACTGCCGAATACACGGCTCTGAAAAAAACATTCACCACCTCGCTCATCGCAAAGGAGCTTGTAAAGCCACGCGTGACCAAACTGCTCCACCGTGGTGAGTACAGTGAGCCGACTGGTGAACCCTTGGAACCCGCAGTGCCGAAGGTCATGGGTGCCTGGCCGAAGGGGGCTCCAGCCAATCGCCTAGGTCTGTCCCAGTGGTTGGTGTCGAGTGAGAACCCACTGATGTCGCGCGTCATCGTTAATCGGATTTGGCAGAGTGTGTTTGGCTACGGACTCGTGCGAACCCCGGAGGACTTTGGCTTACAGGGTGAGCACCCGACCCATCCCGAGCTGCTTGATAGCCTCGCTATCGAGTTTCAGGAAAGTGGATGGGACGTGCAGCACATGCTCGAACTCATGCTCACCAGTAAGACGTTCAGGCAGGACTCCAGCTGGCGCAAGGATGTGACCGACCCGGAAAATCGACTCTACGCGCGTGGCCCAAGTTTTCGCCTCGATGCTGAGGTGCTGCGTGATACCAGCCTCTGGGCAAGCCGCCTGCTCGATCCCACGATGGGGGGTGCCGGGGTGAAGCCACCACAGCCAAAAGGGCTTTGGTCGGCATTAATGCATCCGGCTAGTAATACAAAAAATTACAAGCCGGATGCTGATCAACGTGTCTATCGACGCAGCCTCTATGTTTATTGGAAACGAACGAGCCCGCATCCCATGATGACTCTTTTTGATGCTCCAAGTCGTGAGTCGAGTTGCGTTGGGCGAACGCGTAGTAATACCGCTTTACAGTCGTTAGGCATGTTTAACGAGACCCAGCGAGTGGAGGCCTCTCGCGCGTTGGCAGAGCGTATACTAACAGAAAGTAAGACCGATGCGTCACGCTTGGATCAGCTCTACCAGCTGCTTACATGCCGGAAACCAACTGCGGATGAGCGTGTAGCGTGCGAAAAGCTGCTCAAGCTAAGCCGTCAGCGTTTTTTGAATTCAGAAAAAGACGCTCGCGCACTTCTTAAAACTGGGATGCATGAGCCGAACCCAAAGCTGCCCGTCGCGGATCTGGCTGCCTGGACCCAGCTTGTAACCACGGTGCTCGCCAGTGATGCGGTCATCACTCTCTACTAACAATTTTCTAAACTAACAAACTTATGGATTTTCAAAACATGCTTCACGAGGACGGGCTGAATATGACGCGTCGTCAGCTTTTTGGACGCACTGCGCTCGGTCTCGGCACCGCAGCGATGGCTCAGATGTTTGGCCCTGAATTGATGGCATCAAGTGATAAAGGGAAGCCCGAGTTTAATGGCGGGTTGCATCACAAGGCAAAGGCGAAGCGTGTGATCTACCTTTTCATGAGTGGCGGCCCGAGCCACCATGATATGTGGGACTACAAACCCAAGATGCGCGAGATGTTTGGCAAGGATCTACCGGAGGAAATCCGCGACGGACAGAGGATCACGGGCATGACCTCCAAGCAGAAATCGCTACCTGTCTGCCCGAGTAAGTATGAGTTTACCAAGTATGATAACAACGACCGCGGAGTTTACGTGAGCTCTCTTCTTCCGCACACGGCTAAGGTTGTGAAAGACCTCTGCGTTGTTCACAGTACGTTTACCGAGGCGATTAATCACGATCCGGCGATCACTTACATCCAAACTGGTAGCCAGATTCCAGGCAGACCCAGCCTCGGCTCATGGCTGAGCTATGGACTCGGCAGTGGAAATGAAAACCTTCCCGGCTATGTTGTCATGCACGCTAAGACCAAACGTGCTGAGCAGAGCTTGTTTGGTAGGCTTTGGGGTAGTGGTTTTCTCTCCTCGGAGCATCAGGGTGTTCTATTACGTAGTCAAGGTGACCCAGTGCTCTACCTCAGTAATCCCGATGGAGTTTCGCGCAGTGAACGTCGCGCGCAGTTAGATGCTCTCAGCACCTTAAATAATTCTCACCACAGCCGATTTGGTGATCCCGAGATTCTCGAGCGTATCAAGCAGCACGAGCTGGCATACCGGATGCAGGCATCGGTGCCCGAGCTCATGGATCTTTCCAAGGAGGGTGAAGACACGTATAAACTCTATGGCGAAGACGCCCGCACGCCGGGAACTTTCGCAGCCTGTTGCCTTAACGCCCGCCGACTCGCCGAGCGTGGCGTGCGCAATATCCAGATTTTCCACCGCGGCTGGGATGCTCATAATAATCTTGTCGGTGAGCACGAAGACCAATGCCGCGATATCGATCAGGCATGCGCCGGTTTGATCAAAGATCTCAAACGAAAAGGAATGCTCGATGACACCTTGGTGGTGTGGGGCGGGGAATTCGGCCGCACCGCGTACTGCCAGGGTAAGTTAACGAAGGATAACTACGGTCGCGATCACCATCCACGTTGTTTCACCACTTGGATGGCAGGTGGGGGTGTCAAGCCGGGGATCACCTACGGTCAAACCGACGACTATGGCTACAACATCGTTGATGCCGATGGAAACACGCTCAAGCCACAGCCGACCAAGGAAAAGCTGATTCCCGGGACGATGCACATCCACGACCTTAACGCGACCATCCTTCACCTGCTCGGCATTGATCACAAAAAATTGACATCAAGATACCAAGGCCGTGATTTCCGCCTAACCGATGTGCATGGTCACGTGATCCATGATTTGATCGCTTAGTTGCACTCAGACTAGGTAGGATAAATTATCGCAATTGATCCCCTGAATTGGCAAAATTTACTCATGGCAGGCATCGCTAGGTAATGCTAAACAACACCAGCTATGAAACGGACTATAACACTCACGCTTTTTCTTATATCAGTGACTTACTCATTTGCTGTTGCAGATGAGAACCCACCATCTTGGGTGGTGGATTCTCAGGCAGATTGGGAAAAAGCGACTGCGGAGAAACAAGGTATCAACGTCAGTGAAGGTGCCGTTTCTCCCACAGGCAAGACCGGTAGCTTTAAGAGCACCATGAAGATTTTTCCTGAGAAACGATCTGTTAGTTCGGTTACACTCACCCAGTCGCCTATCTGGCAGAACTGGAACCCGATCAATAACCTTGGGCCACAAAATCTAAATGACGCGCCTGTTTTGTTAACCATGGGGCCTGATAATTACTGGATGTTCGGCAAGTATGGTGGCGGACGGAAAGGTAAGAAAAACAAGAAAGCCCATAAGAAGCCTGCTGATTTTGTTGCGCAAAAAGCCACGCTTGAAGGTTTCGACATCCCACTGATGACCACTAAATTTTCCAATCAATACAACGCTCCAGGAGGCTTAAAGCCCAGCAAGGGTGGTTACCACGCGTGGCAGAGCAGGGATATGAAAAACTGGGTACACCATGGCCCAGTGACAGAAAGTTTTTCCAAGTGGGTGACTAGTGCCGAAATGATTGGTGACAAAGTGCTGATCTACTATGATTTTCCCAACGATCAAGACCCTCACGTCTATGTGGACAGTGATCTAACAGATGGTGAGCCGGGAGAAAACAAAGGCATGGCTGTTAAAGATCCATCACATGGTTCTGACGCGGGTTTCATTCGTGGTCTTGATGGCAGGATGCACTGCATCATAGAAGACTGGAGCCCGATCAGCGCCAATAAACGTTCATGGGATTCCCCGCTCGCTGGTCACTTTGTCAGCCCAGATGGCATCAGCGGTTTTGTCGAGCAAAAACCCGCTGTTGATAACCGCACCAAACCCACTGGGAAAATAGGCACCTACAAACACCCGCATTGGGTAAAGGAAGATCCCAAGAACTACAAAACCAGCGTCGCGGAATATAATATACACAAACCCGAGCAAGAAGCTTACGGCGACTGGGCAGCCATCAGCATCGGGGGTCAGTATTACCTTTTTGGCGACTACGATCCAGCTGGTGGTCACGAAATGAGCGTAGGATGGTTCACCAGCTCAAGTATCGATGAGCCATTTACCTGGTGTGATAACATTGGCAAAGGCCATCCCGATCCTGATGTTTGTTTTGCCGAGGGTCGTTTCTATCTGGCTACTCAGCAATCGACCGATTACACAAGCCCCGGCCCTTGGGTGGAAAAAGCTGAGGTCCGCGTCGGGGTGGACACTGACAACGATGGTAAGACCGACAAATGGACAGACTGGCAGCAGGTCAAGGAGAGCTATGATTACATTAAAGGCTTCTCGAAGCAGATTAAAAAAACGCCGGCCTCACTTGATCTATCATCTCTACCTGAGGGGTATGGTTTCCAGTTCGAAATCAAACTCACGGATACAACGGAGAATAAATCGAAGCCGATCCTCGAGAGCGTAGAGCTCAAATTTAAGAGTAAGTGACTGGTTGTTGCTCCGGGAAATCTGGGGTATGAGTGGCTACATGAAACAACTCGCCGCCATCCTAACACTTTTGTTTTTCCTTGCTTCCTGCTCAAGTAAGCAAGGTGCCAATAATTCACTACCAACTGTCAAAAATTTTAGTGCTGAGAAATATGCTGGAAAATGGCACGAGATTGCTCGTCTGCCGAACTTCTTTGAGCGTGGTGTAGTTGCCGCGACAGCTACTTACGGCGTGCTGCCGGACGGTAAGATCTCGGTGTATAATCAGGGGCTTAAGGAGAGTGGGAAAAGGACTTCGATCATGGGTGCAGCGACACCTGTAGGAAAAACACCTAATGGCGAGGCTAAGCTTGAGGTTCGCTTCACTAAATTTCCAGCCTCACTCTTCGCTGGAGATTACTGGGTTCTTGATCTCAATGATGCGCATACACGTGCCATCGTCGGCAGCCCGAATCTCAAGTTCCTCTGGCTACTCTCAAAGGATGCGAAGTCTACGCCTGCCGATTTCTCCAAAGGCGTTAAGAGGATGGAGTTCCACGGCTTTGAGATGAGTGAACTGATCAGCAATCCGAAGCGTCTCGACTAGGCTCTCCTATCAGCGTAGATTTTTGCCCATTAAATCTGCAAAAGCCTTCATCATTTTTTCGAAGCTCTCGGTCCCAATTTCTGATTCGTTAATGTAGAACTCCTCTAGCGGGTGAACGACCACATGAAGCCGACGCTGTTTACCGGTAGCAACTGGTTCAATGACACTTACACTCCGGATGGCCTCGAGGTCATACTTCCCCTTCTTGCCTAGCTCGCGGAACTCAACGGAATCAGGCCCCACCACGACCCGATATTGCATTCTTGGAATCGTGCCTAAAAGAAACAGCAACCCGGCAACGGGGATTATAACGATTTTCGATCTTTTGCCCTTCCATCGTAAGTCCATCTCGCTTTTCCACACTTCAGGTAGAACACGAATGCATGCCCAGATTCCGATGGTTATCAGAAGGATGCCAATCAACGGAAAAAGCACAGCGACATAAAATTTGCTCTTTAGAACAAGGTCGTCGCCATCTGCGACGACTTCAGTGCAGCCAGCGCATAACAGACAGATAAAAATGCTAGACCAGATAAGAATGTTTTTCATGATTTGGAAAGTGGGTCGAAGTGAGCAGCGCAGCCAGAAAAAACCTCACTGATCATCCTGTATTTCCAGATTAAGCCTAAGGCTTAGTCGTCTTATATTGCTTTACGTGTCAACAAGTGAACTTGTTTGCAAAGACTTCCGCTGATTTGACGTAAACATTGGAATGGGAATGCGGACTTTTTTGGTTACACAGGCCTTATTTATTTTTTTTCTCTCCAGTTATCTGGGAATAGCCAAGGAGGCGCATGATTTGAAACCTCACGAGCTTGAGTTCTTTGAAAAAAAAATCCGACCTGTGCTAGCCGAGTCTTGCTACGAGTGCCACAACAGTGTGGATAAAATGAAGGGCGATATTGCTCTGGATTGGAAAGATGCCATGATTGAATCCGGCGTTATTGTTGCCGGTAAACCCGAGGAGAGCACTCTGATTGGGGCGATTTCCCACGCAGAAGATTATGAGGCTATGCCGAGTAAGGCACCAAAGTTATCGGCTCTCACGATTCGACAGTTCGAAGAGTGGATTCGTATGGGGGCGCCTGATCCACGCATTAAAAAACCAACCAAGAAGGATCTCGAATCTCAGGTCGACTGGCCTACCGTACGCGACAAACGATCTGAGTGGTGGTCATTTCAGCCCCTGCAAAAAACAACTCCACTACCATCCGACGACAAAGATTGGAACGCGCATGCTATTGACCGTTACGTCGCTGATCGGATTAAAAAAGAGGAGCTTGCAGCACAGCCTGAAGCGAATCCTGCGACGCTTGCCAGACGATTGCACCTCATCCTAACGGGCCTGCCTCCGACCCCTGAGGCGGTTCAGGCATTCGCTGCCAATCCTAGCGAAGATGCTTATGTTGCCATGGTCGATAAGCTGCTCGCGTCGTCTCGCTTTGGAGAACGCTGGGCGAGGCACTGGATGGACTGGTATCGTTTCGCAGAAAGTCACGGTAGTGAAGGTGACCCTGTCGTGCCCTATGCTCGGGTTTACCGCGACTACATTATACGAGCATTGAATGAAGATGTTCCCTACGATCAATTGATCCGTGAGCATCTTGCTGGTGACCTGCTGCCTAAGCCTCGAATTAATAAAAAGTTGGGTATTAACGAGTCCGCGATCGGTCCAGCACAACTGCGTATGGTGCCCCACGGGTTTGGTGTTACCAATGCTTATGAGGAACAGGTCACTTTCACTGATAATCAGGTCGATGTTATTTCGAAAGCAATGCTTGGGCTTACTGTTTCGTGCGCGCGCTGTCATAATCATAAGTTCGATCCGATCAGCCAAAAAGACTTCTATCGTTTCTATGGCATCATGGTGAGCAGTCGACCCACGGTGCGAAATGTCGATAGTCCTTCGCGCCAAGAAATCAATCGAGCTGAGATCAAAAAATCCAAGTCTGCCATACGCAAGGCATTAGCAGAATACTGGCTCGATGACATGGACTCTGCAGTTAAACGCATCGAGAATAACAAATTTGAAAAACTGCCAGATACTGATCCCTTTGCAGCGTGGGCGAGTGGTTCACAGCTCTCTGCCGAAAAGCTTCAACGGCTGTTGGTAGCCCAAACTAAAGCACACAGTGGACGACTTGCCCATAACAAGCAGGCACGTGATCAGGCCACATTTCATCTTGATTTCAGCGATCCTGACTCTGTCGATAAGTGGTTTAGCACGGGGAATGGTATGAAGAATGCCGTTAGTCCGGCAGGCGCGTTCGCGCTCTCTGCAGAAGGAAAGAACGCCATCACCGGTATTTATCCAGCGGGAGTATATTCCCACCTAATATCCGACAAGCATAGCGCTTCACTCAATACCATTTTCCATACAGCAAAGGGAAAACAGAATGTCATCCGAGGTGTTGGTAAAGGAGCCACCGCACGCTTTGCGGTGCGAAGCTACACACTCAGTCAGGGGCTGCACCCCAGCCCCAAATTCAGAGATACTATGTCGTGGATTAAAATCGGCAAATATAACTACTGGAACGGCGAAATAGGTTATCATCAGATCTCGACCGGCCCCGACAACACATTCCGCCAGTCTGGCGAGCGATCTTGGTTTGGGTTAACTGAAATTCTTTCTGGTGATGTGGGGCCAAAGGAAATCGGAGCGCCGCTGGCATCATGGCATCCTGAAAACGAAGCCATTGCGAGTCGCGATGAGTTGCTGAAAGCCTACCGCGATGGTCTTATCAAGGCGATTGAAGTTTGGCGAGGTGCTGGGGTGAACAATGAACAAGCAATGTTGTTAGATGCAGCGTTGCGCCGCGGGATATTAAACCACGAAATCACTTCACTTCCAGAAACCCTACGCAAGCAAATCGAAGATCATCGTAAGTTAGAAAAGGAGATACCTATTCCGCGCCGTGTAGCCAGTGTGATGGACGCCGAAATATGGGATCAACCTCTCTTAACAAGGGGGGATACTAAAAAAGAGTCGGACCCTGTGAGGCGACGTTTTTTGGAACTCTTTCCGGGCAAGGATTACCCTGAGGACACGAGTGGTCGGCTCGAGCTTGCTGAGGATATCCTGCGCAAAGAAAACCCACTGACATCACGCGTTATCGTCAACCGTCTCTGGCATCACGTCTTTGGTAAAGGCCTAGTCGCTTCAACAGATAATTTTGGTCGCCTCGGCGCAAAACCAAGTCACCCAGCCTTACTTGATCATCTCGCTCTTTCCTTGCTCTCCTCAGGTTGGTCACTCAAACAAAGCATCCGTGAAATGGTGCTCAGCCGCACTTTTCGCACGGCAAGCACCTCCTCAGAGATCAGCAGAGAGAAAGACCCGAGTAACCGTTTGCTTTCCTATTACCCGCCCCGGCGATTGGAAGCTGAAGCCATTCATGACACGCTGCACTTCGTAGCGGATGCAAAAATAGGCAAACGCGTAATCTATAAGCCAGTCATCCGCAATCGACTCGATCCGTTTCTCACAACTTATAACTTTCCTGTGCCTACAACAACGGTCGGCGCGCGCGATCTAACAAATGTTCCTGGGCAGGCATTGATACTACTCAATGGGTCGACCGCGAACCGAAGTGCGGAACGCTGGGCTCGGCGCATCACATCGAATGCTAAATTTGATACCCATGAAAAGAAGATTTCTCGCATGTATGAAGAGGCCTATTCACGACAGCCAACAGTCGACGAACTGAGTGCATCTTTGAAATTCCTGACCGATAGATCGAATCAGCAAAAAAACAAAACGGATTCCACGATTACAGCTGATGCGTGGAGACGTCTCGCGCATGCTCTCATCAACACCAAGGAATTTATTTATGTCCATTGAATCACAAAATCGTCGCGCCTTCATGAAGCTTGCCTCAGCTGGGTTGAGTGGTTTCACGTTATCAAGTCTCGTGAACAGGGTTTCGGGTGCTGCGCCACTAGCACCGAGTCTGCACCACACACCACGTGCTAAATCGGTCATTTTTCTCTATATGTCGGGCGGGTTTTCTCATGTTGATTCATTTGACCCCAAACCATTGCTTACAAAACATCACGGCAAGCCAATGCCAGTTCCTGTTGAGCGGACGCAATTCGATAATAACGGTAATATCATGGGGAGTCCGTGGAAAATTTCCCGCTATGGAGAGTCGGGTATCGAAATGACTGATATGTTTCCGCACATCGCTCAAAAGGCCGATGATCTAGCCATCGTTCGCTCGATGACTGCAAAATTCAGTGAACACGCTCAAGGGAACTTTTTCATGCACACAGGCTTCCCGTTGTTAGGATACCCAAGCGCTGGTGCATGGATTAATTACGGTTGTGGCACAAATAACCCCAACCTTCCGGGTTATGTAATTCTGCAATCAAAGAATGCCGCCACTCCACATGGAGGAGTTAGCCTATTTGGTAATGGTTTTCTGCCTGCCAGCACCCAAGGATCAATCTTCAACATTTCTAACAATCAAGCGGTTCCGCACATTACACCAGCTCGACGCAAGGAGGAGCAGCGACGGTCACTCGACTTTATCCATCAGCTTGACCGTAAATTTGCTGATCGCACGGCCGCACGTGATGCGGTGCATGATTCAATCAAAAATGCCGAGACCGCATACCTCATGCAGCAGGCTGTTCCTGAGTTGACGGATATCACCAAGGAAACGGCCGCGACTAAGGATCTCTATGGAATTAACAACAAAGACCCGAAGCATGCTGAATACGCTCGACAGTGCCTGATGGCGCGTCGTCTCGTCGAACGCGGTGTGCGTTTTGTTGAGCTGTCGTGCTGTAGCCATGGCATTGGTGGGGGGAACAACCCCAACCCATGGGATCAACATGGAGATCTTAAAAAGGGTCATACCCTCATGGCAAAACAGGTGGATCAACCGATTGCCGCCTTGCTAACCGATCTTAAGCAGCGGGGAATGCTCGATGATACACTTGTCGTATTTACCGGAGAGTTTGGACGCACTCCGTTTTCACAAGGAAGTAAGGGACGGGATCATAATCCCTACGGATTTAGCTTATGGCTTGCGGGTGGGGGATTGGCAGGCGGGCGGATTCTTGGTGCCACCGATGAGCTAGGCTATAGAGCTGTAGACTCTCCCGCTACTGTTTACGACCTTTGGGCAACCGCCCTTCACCAACTTGGTATCAATCATGAGAAGCTCACTCACCGCTGGAGCGGGCGCGACATTCGCCTGACTGATGTCCATGGTGACGTATGGAAAAAGCTTCTTAGCTGAACAGAGTAGTTCGACGAGTGGTGGCTACTATCTTCATAAAAAAGCCACCGGATTGATCCGGTGGCATTGATAAAAATTTGGAGGAAGTGACGGGCTTGTTAGTCGCGTAATTCCTTTTTGATGTCACGGTTTAGCTCGACCACTTCTTTCATGAGTCGTTCGCGCTCATTGCTTGAAAGGTCACCTGCCTTTAGGCGGTTCTCAGTCGCTTCCAGCCTTTTGACTTTGCGGCGGAGACTTGAGGCTTCCAGTGTGCTGAGGCGTCCTGAGCGGACACCAAATTCAATAAGCTCCTCGAAGCGGTGCTGTGCGCGGTTGACGATGGGTGTCCGCTTGTCGTCTTGTTCTGGCTCTTTGATCGACGCATTAATCTCGTCGTTTAGTGTATTGAGCTTAGTGCGTATTTCGCTTTTCTCAGTATCGTCAAGTCCGTCCTTGTTGGCGGCTTTTGCAGCGGTCACAATCGCTGTGTGACTGTTTTTCAATTTTCTACCATCGGCCTCTTCAAGGGCACCCATGGTAAGTAGTCTAACGATTCTTCTGAAGGAGTAGTTAGTATAATCCCTAAGGTTTGAAGAACGGTGGTCACGTGCTTCTGGATCTTTTTTCCAGGCGTGAGTATCTATCTTGTCGAGTAGTGCTTCTTCTCTAGCAGCGGCGTTATCTGCGATACGTTCTGTGACATTCGCCTTGCGGTGGTTGTGTCCCTTTTTTCCGTTACCGTGTCCCTTAGGGCCGGCGGCGACGAGTGTAGGTGTTGCGCAAAGCGCGATGATTGTTGTTAGGTGAGTGAGTGTTTTTTTCATGATGGTGTTTCTGGTTGTTTCGTAGGGAGTGAAACACGAGCCGTGAATAGAAGTTGCAAATTTCACTCAATATTTTTTTTCGATAGGCTCGAATCGTTCACCCTAACATAAAAAAACCCGAGGAGCCATGAGGCATCCCCGGGTTTTAATGATTATTTTTTAGAGGCTGTTAGTTTAACTCAGCAGCGTGAAATTCATCCCAGTCGTCGAGATTGTTAAGGTTGACTGCATCGCGCGGCTCGCCGTCTGGAAGGCCAGCTGTATTAAGGATACTCTGGCGCGTTTCATCGGTGTGGATGTAGCCAGCAATCGCTGCGTTGAGCTCTTGAATAGACGCTGGATCTACCTTGGTGCCATTTGCCTGCACCCACTGCTCACACTGAATGTAAGTCGGTTTGGTGGCGATAAATGCGAGAAAGGCATCGCGATCGAGACCTAGGCCATCAAGCACCATCTGATCATATCCTTGGCCACAACCGGGGTAGCCATCTGCAATTTTACCTGCGTTTTCGAGGGATGCTTTAAGCCAAAGGCGAGGAAGGTGGAGCACGCCCAATGGGCCGGCGGTTCCTGAACTGATTAGTGGGACGATTTTACTCATAACGTTTTGAAACTAGTCCTCATATACGAAGATGCAAGTGCTCATGTCTGAAGAGCCTCGAAATTATGGTTCCTGTGTAAATGTTCGGATAAATTGAAATTTTTAGTAGGTGTCTGGGGTGATTTTCTTTCACGACTTGGTAGTGAAGAAACTAGATATATAGTGGTCTGTAGATTGATCTGTTAAGTTGTGTTAGATTTTAATGGAATAGATTTTGTTGATATCTGATTTGGTATCAAACACGTTTTATTACGTGTTGAGCGTATTCGTTCAACATTTCAATCCTTACAAACACAACACTCCTTGCATATGATGAAAAAAATACTTTGTTTCCTTATGATGACGGCATTACCGACTGTGGCACAGCAGCCTGCAACAATCATCGGTGATGATTATCAGGCGCAGGGTTCCGTAGATGGTTTTGGCTTCGGTCCTCTGAGTTTTACCGCTGATTCGATCGAGCGGGATTTAGATACCAGCTTCACCATCAAATGGGTTGATGAAAATAGTTTCGATATCAATACCCTGGGTCCAGGCGCTGATTTTGATTTTATTCTGACTTTGTCAGATCTTGATTTCAAAACGAGTACCGGACAGCCTGTCAGTATAGCTAGTGTTGTTTTTAACGAGAATGACAGTACTTATGCCACATTTTTTGCAAGCCCAGCCAACCCTTCTGGTGCGTCTCGTCCCGTAGATCCTGATGTGGGTTCTACAGCTAATAGTGTGACAGTGCGCTTTGGAGCAGGCTGGAGTGATCAGCTATCAAGCGATTTACCGACGCTCCGGTTTGATGTGCAGGTCGTCCCAGAGCCATCGACATTTCTGATGTCATTAGTAGGCTTGTCCGCTTATGTCTTTATTAGGCGCCGCAAGTAACTGTGAGATTGTCAAACAACTGCACGGACTAAAAAAATCCGTGCTGTCACAAGGCATTCGTGGTTAATCTCTGAGCGACATGAGAACACTCGCTATTGGAGATATTCACGGTTGCCTCGCCCCGCTTAAGCACCTCTGGAAAGTCATTGATCCTCAACCTGAAGATCGCATCATCTTCATGGGGGACTACATCGATCGTGGGCCGGACTGCAAAGGTGTGATCGATTTTCTTATCGGCCTCCAGCAGCAGGATTTCGATATCACCTTCCTTTCTGGTAACCACGAGGAAAAATTTTTCCTTTCGGAAATGGATCTCACTGACCGCGATCACTGGCTCAGCGTATGGGGCGGCCCAGAGACTCTGGAATCATATGGTCCTGAAGGATTCGAAAATATTCCTGAATCTCACTGGGAGTTCCTCAGGAAATGCCGACCCTATCTAGAGACTGACACGCACATTTTTGTCCACGCGAACTTGGAACATGATGTTCCGCTCGATCAACAGCTACCGTTCACTATCGTACATAAAAAATTTGGAACACCCAAACCTCATATGTCTGGCAAGGTGATGATCTGTGGTCACACAGCACAGAAATCTCATGTCCCGGCTAATCTCGGCCATGCAATCTGCATCGATACCGACGTAGGCCGGGGTGGTTATTTGACTTGTCTGCATGTAGAGACTGGGAGCTACTGGCAGACAAATTTCGATGGTGAAGTAAGAGAGGCGACCATTTTTGAGGAAATGGCGTAATTTTTGGGTCAACTAGGTTCTTGATACGCCTCTTAAGCCCTAACAAGGCATTCGGTAATGCCCGTCTAACTAGTATCTAAGAATCATACCGATCTGGTCGTTTTGTATCCGGAATGGCAATTCGATGGAAAAGAAGTGGCTGCATGAGCTCTTCAATTTTTATGATGCTTCTATTGTTGCCCACGATAGCACTCGCTCAGGGGCTGAATTTTAGTGAGGCAGACAAAGCCCTGAAAGCTAAGCAGTGGGCGAAAGCTGAGGCCGAGTATGAGAGGCAAATGGCGCCCTATTTGACGAGGTGTGGTTCGCCGATGGTAGCCAAATTCGGGCCAGTGTATTTCAAGAAAGGTTGGTCTGAGATGAAGCAAGATAAGTGGAAGGAGGCGATGCTGTCGTTTGAGACTTGTTACAAAAAATATCCCGCTATGTGGGACAATCCTAACAGGTGTCACAATAAGGCGCTGCGCTATTGGGCAGAAGCTGCGTATCAGGCTGGAGATTGCGAGACAGCTGCGCGCCTTTACCGTAAGTATCTTACCGAAACTAACAATTATTAGATCCTGCGCTCTGGATCTTTAAGCCCTAAAAACTGCTTGTAGAGTATCTCTACCTTATTTCGTGCCCAATCGGTTTTTCTGAGGAACTTCAGACTGGATTTGATCGAGGGATCATTACTGAAACAGTTGATCCTGATTCGGAAAGCAAGATCATCCCAGCCGTAATTATCGACCAGATCCGTGAGCATGCGCTCTAGAGTGATGCCGTGTAATGGGTCGTTGCTCATATGCTTTCTTTTATCAGTGACGGAGTAAAATTTGAATGGTAAATAATATTCTCTTTCGCCTTCTTTAAAGTGACTAATAACTAATTCACATATGAAAACTCTAAACAATGTATCTTTCGCCATTTTCACCTGGGCTATCCTACTTGGCCTAGCATTAATCACCCCGCTATCAGCGGGAAAAGTGGTTCTCGATAACGGCGGTCTTAAAAATACCTACCGGCTCATTTTCACTGAAATTTCTCCCAAGCAGAAATTTGTAAATGGAGCGTTGGAAATACTGGGAGACGAGGACGACAGACAGAAGCCGCACACGAGAATTACGTTTACTGGATCAATCCATCCGGTTGGAGAAGGTGGAGCTGGGGAGACCTTGAAATTGCATACTAATCCCTTGGTTGCTTTCTATCCTCCTAGCGATACCGCTCAACCATCGCCTGCGGTGACCGGCACATTATATGGGCGTGGCACTGATACGCCGGGAGCTACTCTGAGACTTTGGTCGTTTGATCTCAAATTGAACAAATGGCAAACGACAGAGATGAACTTCGGCACAGTTCCAGAAACGGAGTCCGGAGGTGATGAGTGGCTATCAAAAGAGAGTCTTGGTGGTATCTCATTGGGGATGACGGAGGCAGCGGTTCGTAAAATCATAACCAGCAAAATCACTTACGGTGAGACAAATTTTGAGGGAGCCACTGGACTGACAGTCCAAGATTGGACTGCAAAGGATCTGGGCATTGAACTCAAGATGGGTGGCGGTTCACCAAAAGCCAAAAAACTCGTCGAGTCGGTCACCATTTTTGGCAAATCAAAAGGGAAATCTGCCCGAGGCATTGGCATCGGTGCCACTCGAGCTGAACTCATGAAGTTATACGGAAAAGAGATACGAGAAGGAGAGGACAAGAGCGGTGATAAGAACCTACTCGTTGCAGGATCAGTCTTCGGTGGAATGCTTTTTACCATCGGAGATTCTGGTAAG
>JBGCEU010000066.1:0-24707 GCA_045106535.1 Akkermansiaceae bacterium
CGAAGCATGCTGCGGGTGTCTACTTTTGGCAGAGGTTCGCGGTCGGGCTGTGCGCGGTCGATACGGGCATCGACCCATGAGCCTTCCTCAACAAGGTTTGCAAACATACGGAGCTGGCCACAGGTGCGGCCTGCCTCGCCACGGACACGCATTTCCGGTAGCCCGGTTTCTAGTGGCATGCGGGCGACTAGGTCTTCGATCGAGCCTTCGATGTTTTCCGCGATGGTGCGTAAGAGTTTGGCTTTGTCAGCGCCGGATGTCTGACGGAAGGACTGGAAGGCGTCGTCCGCGAGTGAAACAGCATGCTGAAGTTCCTCGTCAGTAGCTGCGGTGTAATTGGGTTCGAGGGTTTCGTTGGTGGCTGGATTATTGCTTTGCCCAGCTGATTCGCTGCCTTGTCCGCGTGATGCGCCGATGATGGATTTTCCTTGGAGTGTTGTCATAATAGTTGAGTTGTTAGGTGGCTTTGATGCCGTGTTTAAAAGGGTCGGGGTTTTGGATGATGATAGTAGCCTCGCCGTTCACGAAGGCTGTGCCGGTGATCATCGGTGTTACTTGGTCATTTTCAAGTGGTTTTACACGTCCTTCAAAAACAGTGTCCAGCACACTGGCTTGTCGCCACACTTGGCTGGGTGCCAGTTTCCCATCGGCGTGCAGGCAGGCAAGCTTAGCGCTGGTGCCCGTGCCGCACGGTGAGCGATCATAGGCAAGCCCGGGGCAGAGCACAAAGCTACGGCTGTCTGAAACCCCGGGCGTGGGTGCGCCAAAGACCTCAATGTGATCGACAGCGGCACCGTCGTCTCCAACAATGTTTTGATCCGCCAATGCTTGAGCCACTGCAGAGCTGAACGCGGTCAGCGGTGCGATATTTTCATAAGCAATCTTATCCTCGTAATTCTCGGTCAGAAAAAACCAGTTGCCGCCCCACGCGACGTCGCCAGTGACGGTGCCGTAGCCGGGCACATCGACACTAACATTTTTCTGATAGCGGTAGCTGGGGACATTCGTGACTGTCACGCTGCCATCATCATGCAGCTCAGCAATGACCTCGCCGATGGGGGTTTCGATGCGATGCTTACCAGTGGAAATTTTTCCCATGTGGGCGAGAGTGACCGTCACTCCAATGGTGCCGTGGATGCAGCTGCTGAGGTACCCGACGTTGTTAAAAAAGATGACTCCGGCAGCGCAGTCGGGATTGACGGGTTCGCAGAGTAGGACACCGACCATGGCATCATGACCACGCGGCTCGAGCAGGCATGATGTGCGGATCCAATCGTAATTTTCCGCCATAAGGAGACGCCGCTCCATCATGCTACCTGTGTCCAATCCCGTGACTTCGCTGGGTAGATCAGTAACCACCCGGGTTGGTTCGCCACCCGTGTGGGAATCGATTATTTTAATCTGACAGAAATCTGTGTTGCACATAAGTAAAGAGAATCCTAGCATAGGGGTCTAGTGGAAAAGCGCAAGGCTTGCCACCATATCAGCATACGCCCATGAGCTCAGCCAGTGACATAAGAGATGCCTTTTTGCAGCGGCTGGATAGACCGCTTGTCACAGAAAAGCTTTTCGATAACGTGCAGGATACGACATTTTTTGTCAAAGACCATCACGGCAGGTATGTCTGTGCGAACCAAGCTCTTGTTGACCGCTGTGGCATTGGTTCGAAAGAAGATATCATTGGTAAAACTGTCATGGATGTCTATTCGGAGCAGTTAGCTGTTAGCTATGCCGAACAGGATAGACAAGTGCTCAAAACGGCGAAAAGTATCACCGCGGAATTGGAGCTCACACTTTATACCGACGGTAAAGAGGGTTGGTGCCTGACCTACAAGGAGCCTTTGTTAGATAAAGCTGGGAAAATAATCGGGATTGTGGGGATATCTCGCGATTTGAATAGCCAGACTGAAAATGAAGGTATGGCATCGATCGCTAAAGTCATGGAGCATATCCGTGAGCATATTTCCGAGCCACTTAGACTGACGGATCTCGCTAAGGTGGCTGGGCTCTCTGTTTATCAGCTCGATCAACGGATTCGTGCTCTCTATCAGATGTCGGCAGGTCAGTGTATCACTCGCGCACGCATTGATACCGCCTGTCATCTTCTTTTTACCACGGGTAAATCCATAGCATCTATTGCCCTAGACTGTGGATATTCAGACCAGTCGGCATTTACCCGGCAATTCAAACAGACCACCGGAATTACGCCGAAGGCCTACCGTGAGCGGCGGAGGGTGTGAACACGCGCCTGCCTAGCCGAAACGTAGCGGGTCGAGCCTTCGGATATCGGGTGTTTCAGATCCTGTTAGGATAGAGCTGACGAGCTTGCCGGTAACCGGCCCTAGGCTCAGTCCCATCATCGAATGGCCGCTGGCTACCGTGAGGTTAGAATACCCCGCGACGCGACCGATATATGGCAATCCATCCGGTGAGCAGGGGCGCAGTCCAGCCCAGGGTTTGGCAGCTGTAAAAGCTGATGGATCGTAGGCAGGAAAATACTGCTCAACGGACTTAATGATGCCATTCACGCGCCGCTGATTGATGCTCAGATCGTTGCCGCAGATTTCCATGGTTCCTGCGAAACGTAGTTGCTCGTTCATCGGGGTGACGGCTACTTTTGCTTCGGCGAGGATGGAACACAGCCTGGGCTGCTGACGAGGTTCTTTGAGTGATAGCGAGTATCCTTTTCCTGCCTGCATTGGCATACGTAGCCCGAGCGACTTCATTAGCTCGGAGGACCATGCACCGCACGCTAGCACGATTTGTAAATCAGGTGGTGTGCTGATGCCTTTGAGCGTGACTGTGGCGTTACTACCTTTTTTTAAAGCCGTTATTTTGGTGTCACTGATCACTTCCGCACCCATACCTAACACTTCTCTTCGGAGGCCTTTCATGAAATCGGTGGGATCCATGTGGCAGTCTTGTTTGAACCAGATACCTCCGCGCACGGTCATCTCGATATCCGGGTCGAGCTCGGCGAGTCGCTCTGGCCCGCAGAGTTCGGCGCTAATGCCTATTTCGTTCGCCATCGCGGCCACTTCAGCTTCTTCGTGAAGAGCTTTGTCGGACACACAAAGGCTAAGCAATCCACGTTCGATGACTTTTGAGCCTGTGTCACCTGCCATTTCCAAAAAGAGCTTTCGGCTCTCTAAATTCATGTCACGCAGTAATGCACGGCTATCCATCGTGTGTTTTGTGGTGCAGTGCTTCATAAAAAGCTTACACCACCGCGTGAGTTCCATGTTAATGCGTGGTCGAATGTAGAAAGGCCCCTCTGGATTCGCGAGCATCTTTAGCCCCTTACTGACCATGCCGGGTGCCGCAAGGGGGATAAAATGACTGGGCACAACCATACCGGCGTTTCCATACGAGCATGACGTGTGCTCGGATGTCGGGCTGTCGATGATGGTCACCGCCCGGCCTGCTCTCAGCAGATGGTAGGCAGAGCAGAATCCAATCACTCCGCCACCGATGACGAGCACCCTGTCCTTATCGTATTCCACAGAAATAATGTATCATTCGAGTCTAGTGAAGATTTTCAGTCCCCTCCTCTGGATCAGCACAGCTACTAAAAAAAGAAATTGTCCGTAAAACCGAGCCGAGAATCAATCTCAGTGACTCGTTATTTCGTTGGCGGTAGCACTAGAATCGAAGTTGTCATGCAAAATGCGTCAGCGGTAGGCATCCGCTTTTTTTCGTGCCCGGCACCCCATGAGTCGGTGTAGATAAGCTCTTTCTTTTTGGTATTGTAGCCAATAATGAGACGCATGTGGCCACCAAACATTTGTGGCATTTTACCCTCTTTGAACATACCAAGCTGCAGGCACCAGCCTACAGGGAGGCCTTGGTCGATGTATTCCTTGATCTTATTATTAAAGCGCGAGTAGCTCGACTTTTCCGTCATAACCTCGCGGTAAATAGCTGTGTCGCATTCGCGGGCGAATTGGCTCATGTGCACAACCCCGGTATCGTAGTCGTCAGCAAAAGTCTTTTTATTCTGTTTCTTAGCAGCTCTATTATATTTCTTGATATCGCGAGCATACTCTTTGAGCCCTAAATTGTAATTCCTGATCATCCGATCCCAATCTTGGTAGCTATCATCCATGGAGGGATCCTTATCGGCTGAGCCTTTGGGGTATTCGTAGAGAACCAAAACGCGTGATTTTACATGACGAGTTACTTTCTTTAATGAGGCAACCATTTCTCCGAGAGATGTTCCGGTATGGGGTCCTGTGTTCGCAATTTGAGCAAGTTCATGCTGATCGATATCTATGCCATAATAACGGTAAACCCTAGCGGCTGAAGCAACTGCGCAGTATCCTTTTTGCCCCTGATCAATCATCGGCACATTTTTGATGAAGACGTCACCTGTTTCGCGATCTTTAACGACATTACTAGAAAGCGACGAGCGATTAGCCATACCCGACGATTTAGCGTTTCTGGGTTTCATCCGAATTCGCATGAACTCAGGCACATTGTTTTTTTTGTAATCAGTGCTGTAGCTTTTTTCTAAGAGAATAGCGCTGTTTTTCCACATCCACAGCCTTCTCTCTAGCTTTACTGTGCCACTTTTGCTTGTATCTCGAGGCCTGACTTCTGTTTCCTCATTGATTTTTGTGATTGTGGAATTGAATTTCGAGGTGAATGCCGAATAGCCCATAGCCCCATCATCACCTTTGTTATATAGTGAAATACTAATTGAAGCGATCTTACCGCTTTCAGAACGAAGGACGACCTCGCCCGCCTTGCCATCCATGAATTTTAATCCCTTGCCAGACGAACGCAGCGCTTTTTTGTATGAGGACATATAAACAAAGCCGTTCGATTTGTGTTTTTTAGCAAATTCAGACAGCTTCATGTCCCAGATACCTTCATCGAAAACGATATCTTTTACATCCATGGTTTTTGCAATGGCGACCGAATTAAACAGGATTGCGGTCACAAAGAGGTGTTGGAAAAACTTCATACCTCAACTGTTAGTTGATTTAGCTGTTTGAGCCAGCATAAATATTTTAATCATTTACTTTATTATGGGTATCCGTAATACTTATGGGTATCAGCTAAAATAAACCAATTTCATTTATGCCAAGAATCAGTATCACCGAGCCGGGAGAAGCGAGCCAAGCTTACCAGTTTGATCTTAAGCGAACCAAGTTACTCATCGGCCGTAGCAGCCGGAACGATATCCCCGTTTCTCACCGTTCGGTATCTAAGGTGCATTGTCTGATCGAGCGTCGGGAGAAAGGTTATATGATGTTCAACAATGGCGCTACCAATGGCATTAAACATAATGGCGAGCGCGTCTCTGATGTTATCTTAACGGATGGTACAGAGTTGGAAATAGGTGACGTGCACTTCGTGTTCACCTTGACGGATGAAGAGCGTGATGCCCTATCTTAAATTCTAACCTTCAAAGGTAGACAATGCGTCCACACGCTGTGAGGGCGATTGATAGGGTGGGGCTCATGAAGTTTCTCTCAGGGTTTCGATTGAGAAACGTTGTTATTTTCTCCAGTATGGAGTGAATCTAAAAAAAGTTTCAATTCTTGAATCCAAGTTTGAGTTCTAGGCGAAGACTATTTTGTAAGCCCAAACGGGGTTTCAAAAAAACTAAGTCAAAACCAACTACACAAAGATGAAAACTATCGCCACTAGTATCCTATTAGGTCTCGCCGTACTCACTACACCAGTCATTGCAGACCATCATAAAAATGCAAAAAAAGACATCGTTGACACAGCTGTCGCAGCTGGCTCCTTCAACACACTGGCTGCCGCATTAAAAGCAGCTGGCCTCGTTGAGACCATGAAAGGAGAGGGGCCATTCACTGTTTTTGCCCCTACTGATGAGGCATTTGCCAAGCTTCCGAAAGAGACGCTTGAGATGCTACTTAAACCAGAAAACAAGGATAAGCTCGTCAACATTCTCACTTACCATGTTGTCGCAGGTAAAGTGATGTCCCCAGCAGCAGTCAAGCTTGATAAGGCCACGGCATTAAACAAAAAAGCCATCACTTTAGCTGTCAAAGGTGAGGCACTCACACTCAACGGCAGTGCCAAAGTGGTTAAGGCCGACATCAAATGCTCCAACGGAGTCATCCATGTCATTGACGCCGTCATTATGCCTCCATCAAAATAACTTGTATAACCATTGTCTCAACCTCTGATGTTGATCTGACCTTCAGCATCAGAGGTTGACAGTTATTCCAGTCAGAGCTCTATTCATTACCATCCGTGGCAAGTAATCCCCCAGAAGAATCAGACGATGGCATTCTACAGAAAGTAGCTCTGGGAATCGAACGCGCCATGGAGCATTGTATTAAAAAATACAGCGGGCTTGTCTGGACGATAGCCAAACGATACGTCAGAGATCATTCGTCCGCAGAAGATGTTGTCCAAGAAACATTTCTTGAGCTTTGGAAATCGGCAAAGCGCTACGACCCCGCAATAGCAACCGAAAGCACATTCATTGGAATGCTTGCAAGACGGCGTGCCATTGACTATGCCCGAAAAGAAAGTCGTCGACCACAACTAGAACCATTACCAGATGCGGAATCACTACCTCAGCTAACCAGTGACCCACCAAGCATGGTGAGTTCCAAGGGTGAGGACGTTCGCGCTGTGATTAAGGAGTTACCTGACGAAACCCAAAAGATTTTTGCTTTTCACTTTGAACAAGGAATGACCCATCCCGAGATAGCGGAAAAAACAGGTCTTCCCTTAGGAACCGTCAAGACCCGCTTACGGCGTGGTCTAATTGAGGCACGAAACAAGCTGCAACATCTTGGCGCAGCCCAACCATCAAATGCAGCTACATCATGAGTAATCAAGATATACTACTACGCTTCGAAGAGCTTGAGGCCGGACGTATCTTAGGCGATCTTGATGCCGAAGAGATACAGGAGTGGGAAAATCTTTCCAAAGATCCTCGCTGCCAAGTCGACCCAGCGCTGGAAATAGCAGCCGCTGCGATTGAGGCAGAGTTCTCTCAAGGTGGAAATAGCGAGCTTTCTGAGAAATTACTAAGTCAGCTGCAGGAAGATATATCTGAGTTCACAGTCCCTGAGTCCAGCACAGAAACTGTTGTGCAATTTGCCGCATGGAAGCAAGCCCTTCAAACACCGCAAATCTCGTGGGCGATAGCAGCTCTGTTCGCTATTCTACTAGTTGCTCAGATCTTTACCAAAAACAATGAGCCGGTTTCAGGAAAGCCATACCCTGTGGTCGCAGCTAAACCTTCTCCTGTAGAAGCACGCGACGCTATTATCGCAAAAGCCGGTGATCTAGTTCAGATGGATTTTGGTGGCACTGACGCATATGCCAAAATGAAAGGAAAAGTTATCTGGAGTGATGAGCTTCAGCAGGGCTATATGACCCTAACTAACCTTCCAATTAATGATCCAGGTAAAAAACAGTATCAGTTGTGGATTGTAGACCCGAACCGTGATGAAAAGCCTGTCGACGGAGGTGTTTTCGATATTCCAAAAGGACAAAATACAGCTGTCATCCCAATACGGAATCCACTTGTCGTTACTGATCCAAAAGCATTTGTCATTACCTTGGAGCAGCCAGGAGGGGTCGTTGTTTCCAAGCAGGAAGATGTGGTTGCCATCGCAAAGGCCTCCTGAATCGAGTGAGGAGTTGTTGATTGTGACTACCTTTACTTCCAGACGCTTGCAGATTCCTAGGTCTGGGTGTATGTGCAGACCATGAAAGTGCTCAGCCACAAGGACGCGGGATACGCGCGCTTCGTCAAAAAACTTAACCGTCGTGCCGTTCCAGGTGCGGCTGGTAACAAGGTAGAGGGAATTGTTTCCTCGATCATTACTGACGTGCAGAAGCGGGGAAACGCGGCAGTCTTTGAGTATACTGAAAAATTTGACGGGCTAAGGCTCTCGGCCAAATCATTATTTGTAAGCCAAAAGGAAATTGACGAGGCCTACGCGGCAGTTGATGAAGATGTCAAAAAAGCAGTCGCTGCCAGCAAGCGTAACATCCATGCGTTTGCGAAGCGGAGCATGCGCAAGAATTGGAAGGCTAAAAACCGCGAGGGCGTCGAGGTGGGGGAGAGATTTACGCCTTATGACCGAGTGGGTGTTTACGTTCCCGGTGGCAAAGCTCCGTTAGTTTCCTCTGCACTGATGACGGCTGCATTCGCGCAGGCGGCTGAGGTTCCAGAGATTCTTGCCGCAACACCAGCGGGCGCGAATGGGAAAATCAACCCGTCACTACTCTACGCACTCGTCGAAAGTGGTGCTACAGAGATCATTAAGGTCGGTGGTGCTCAGGCCATTGCCGCGATGGCGCTGGGAACTAAAACAGTGGCTCCCGTGGAAAAAATATTTGGTCCCGGTAATGTCTTTGTCGTCGAAGCAAAACGCCAGCTTGTTGGTGCTGTTAGTATCGATCTTCTGCCCGGGCCAAGTGAGGTGCTGATCGTTGCCGATAAGTCAGCGAACCCCAAATTCATCGCCGCAGATATGCTGGCACAAGCCGAGCACGCTGGTGATAGTGTGGTAGGATTTGCAACCAACTCGAAGCGATTGTTAGGTCAGGTGCAAAAAGAGATCGAAAAACAAGCACCCACGTTGAGTCGTGAGAAATACATCCGTGAAGTGCTGAAAAAAGGAACTTTCTGCCTACTTACCAAGACACTGCAGGAGGCAGTGGATATTTGTAATGATTTCGCGCCCGAGCACTTGTCGCTCGTGGTTGAAGACGAGGAAAAGTGGCTGGATAAAATTCGTAATGCAGGTGCGATTTACGTCGGCCCGCTGGCAGCGGTTGCCGTCGGTGACTTTGTCGCTGGCCCAAGCCACACGCTGCCTACCGGTGGCTCCGGGAAATCATTCTCAGGGCTACGTGCTGATCAGTTCCAACGCCGGGCGAGCATTGTGCGCATGGACCAAAAGGCGTTGAAGAAATCCCTTCCGACCGTGGAAACTTTCGCCCGCGTAGAAGGCCTCGATGCCCACGGAAAATCAGTGAGTATCCGGGTGGAGTAATCTTAAGCCACTCGGCGCCCTAGCTCACATTCCGGGTGGCCTCTGAGCTTGCTGGTAGATCTTCCGGTTTTGTTTCCCGTTCAGAATAATGAGAGCGAAGAAGGAAATCAATACCAAGGAGATAGAGATAAGTAGACCCTCAACGATAGTCGTGAGGTAGGTGAAAGCAAAGTCTGCGCCTATATTATCCCTTCCTTCCAAGCCACTAAAATTCATTCCAAGAGCTTCTCCTCCAATAGCTGTTAGGATCACGGCTGCGTACCCGAACCAGAAATCGACTGTAAAAAACGCGCTCGTCGGCGGTTCGCCTGATCCGTTGAAGTCATAGCCGAGGATTGGTATGAGAAATGGTAGCCCTATTAGCGAAATGATCATACGGATACGAGTGCCAAGTCTAACTGATTTTCCAATGAGGCCGTCGTGTAGTTTTCCATAGATGGGCGTGGCTGTGATTGCTGTGTAGCCAATGATGAAAGTGGCGATGCCGCAGAGCATCGCAGCTATATTAAGCGGGGAATTGAAAAAAGTCAGTGCGATGCAAAAGCTTGGAAGGGCTGTGAGGCCACAGTGAATCGACCAGTATCGAAGCTGCCCTCCTAGACTATGAGGTTTGAGAGCTTTGGTCATGATTACTTCTGTTGCGGGTTCCCGATTTGTCTTAACAGCTGCATGGCGTTACGGTGGTTGCGGTCAATGCCAAGCACGGTGCGGCACGCCTCGAAGGCTTCCATTTTTTGCCCTTTTCGTAGGTGCAATGTGGCGCGAGCATATGGGTAGTCGGCGTTATTTTGGTCAAGTTGCTCAGCATTACGGATGCAGTTGATGGCCTCGTTGAGTTTGTTTTGTCCTGCGAGAAGAAGCCCGAGGTTATACCATGCGCGTGGGTTGTTAGCGTCGAGTTTCAGTGAGACACGGAGTAGTTCCTCGGTTTTATCCTTTTGATTGAGTTCCGCATAAGTGAGTGCCATGAGGTAAGGGTATCTGGCATTTTGTGGCGCAAGTTTGCGGGCGGTTTCGAGTTGGGTGAGGGCTTCTTTGGGCCGTTCCATCCGGCCTAACAAAATGGCGTAAAACTCGTGAGTTCCCGGTGATGTCTTATCTAGCTCCATGGCGCGTTTTGCCCACTCTTCGGCTTTTTCAAGATCATTGGCATCATTGGCAAGCTGTGCCAGGCGCAGTGCTCCGGCTGGCTGGTCGGCGCCGAAGCGGATTGTATCGGCGAGTTTTTTGTAAACATCTGAGCGCGAGGATATATTACGTCGCCACGCCCAAGAGGCAGCCATACGCACTTCTTTAACAGGATCCTTGAGCATGGGCTCTAGCCATGGGCCGTTCTCACTGCTGAATTCTAACAGCATACAGGCGGACGCGCGGACGATGGACTCCTTACTGTGGACACCGGCTCGACCCAAGTGCTGAACACGGGGATCATTCGCCCACGGTTGCATGATCTGGAGCAATGTTGCCTGCCAGTAGGGATTCTGTTCGTTCTTGTGAGCTTCGAGTAATTTGTCGATCGAGCGCGGGTCTCCGGTGTAGGCATTTGCAATGGCGCGGGTGCGAGCGCGTTGCCGCTTACGCTCAGGGCTGTGCATTTTCTCACCATACCAGTCCTTGGTCCATTTCGCCGCCCAGTCGACATCTTTTTCAGTGTGGCACTTATTACACGCATTCGGGATGCCGAGTTCCTTGGTCAAAGCCGGGTCGGGAACGTGGAATCCATGGTCGCGGCGCGGATCACGCCCCATGTATGTCGTGTGCGTCATGTGGCAGTCCACACATGAGTGGCCAGAGCCGACATCATTGTGTTTACCTATTCCAAAATGATGCGTGTGAGTCGATGGATCGATGATTGTGGCACCGCTGATACGCCCGTTACTGCCTCCGGAGTGGCAAGACATACAAAGCGCATTGTTCGTGAGCGGTAGCTTCAGCTTGGTGGTGTGTGGGTCATGGCAATCCATGCAGCCCACGCCCTTGTGACCCATGTTGCTGGTGCGTAGGGATGTCCAGACGTAAACCTCGTCGCGGATCTGCCCGTCAGGGTAGTAGAGGTTTGGAAGTGTCGGCAGCTGGAGCTGATAGTGGTCACCAAACTTGTCACCAATGTGGAATTTATCATCGAACTCCGCACGTCTGCTGTGGCAAGTAGCGCAGTTCTCAAGCACTCCATTTGGGTGGTTTTTTTTCAGATCCTTATGTGCCGCCATGTCGATCAGGCAACCGGATTTCTCGTCGGCATGCTCGGCAAGATTACCGTGGCACTGCGTGCAGCCGATGCCCATTTCCTTCCAATGGGACTTATAGGAATCGGTCTCCTCATCGTAATTTTTACGGTAATCAGTCATGTGGCACCACGCACACTGGGTGTTCCACGTCATACCGCGGTTTGTCCAGTGTCCCCAGTCGGCTTTGGTTCGCGCGTCGCCGTTAAAAATATCAAACCATTCCTTTTTTGATGGATCCCAGGCAGCATTCGGCGACTGCCATCTGCCATCACTTGCGGCAGTGAGATACTGAATCAGCGGCTCCACCCCGATGACCATACCGACTTCGTGTTTTTCCCCATTTGCGGTAATGGTGAGTTCTTTGGTGTCCTTGGAAAACGTCCATTTCTCGGAGGGTGTCTGTAGTGACTTGTTAGCAAACGGGGCACTATCCATCGTCATGTCTAACAAACGGTTGGCCTGTCCGTGGTGTGACTTCTGCCAGTGGTGATGGATTTCCTTGTGGCACTCCATGCAACGGCTCGAGATAGCGTTAGGCTTGGGGTGACCTTTCAGCGATGCGTTGAGATTTTCGGCGCTTGGGCTGTTAGTAGTCGTTTCTTCCTGTTTTTTTTCGGAAGATGTAGAGGGTTGTTTTTTTTCACCGCAGCAACAGAGCATGCAGGCTAGAAATGAGATAAATAGATATTTCATGAAGTCAGCTTCCAGGGACGTTGCCCATTTCCAAATTGATCAGGGTCGATGCGTTAAATAGGGCGTGGATTGATATGGGTGCCCACAGTGATCCTGTCAGCTCATATGCGATAGCTAGTATAACCGCTAGGAAAAGGAGAGGGAGCAGTGCATTAATGTTGTAGTGAACGACACTAAATAGCAGTGAGGAAAATAGGCATGCAAAGAAGCGATCTGTAAACCGCTTAGTAGCTGCATAAATATATCCTCGGAATAAGATCTCTTCACAAATAGGCGCTAGAATAACGACTGCAAACGCCATCATGATCCGAATCGTAACGGCATGAATTTCTTGGTAAACCCGCACTGTTTCCTGCAGTTTTGAATCGTTACCAAAAGTTTGTTGTAACCACTCGTTGTATCCAAGAATAATCAGAGCGAATCCAAAAACGTAGACGAGGATCACTCCGACAGGTGCTATGAGAACTAGATACCGTGCCTTTTTCCAGCGTAGGCCAAACAGTTCAACAAAGTTTGTGCCTCTGAACATCATCAGTGCCATCACGATAAACACAAACACAAGCTGTTGTGAAATCATGCCAACAATCATGATCATTGGGGTGACTTTGACCGCCTTGGCTTCCCCGTCTGCATCCAGTTCAGGTGGTGCTTGAGCCATTACCATGATTGCTCCAAAGATGAGCAAGATCAGAGCAATACCAAACTTATCGACCTGGTTAAACTGGCTAGTGCTCACCTTGCCGTGTCGGTGCCAAGCTAGTTCAGGTGAATTTTTTCGCATGAGGCCATAGATCAATAGGGCGCATACGAAGGCAGCCACGCACAACAAATAGGCGTAGGAATAGACAAGATCAGCACTCATGGACATCGGGTGAGGTGGCAGTGTAATCAATATGACCGAAGTTTGAAGTTTGAAGTTCATGAGTTTCCGTGCGAGATCAAGTCATGTCCGACGTGTCATTGATCACAGCATCCCGTCAATTAACCTCCGAGCTTAAGCCGCTGCAATTTGCCGATCCGGTGAGTCATGTGTATCTGCCGACAGAATATGCGCAGCGTAGCCATGAACTGTATCTGGAAAAGTATGGCAGCGGCAGGAAAAAGGTGCTTCTCCTCGGTATGAACCCGGGCCCGTGGGGGATGGCGCAAACCGGTGTGCCGTTTGGAGAAATTCCTGCCGTGCGCGACTGGATGGGTATTTCCACCGCTGTGGACAAACCAGAAAACGAACACCCGAAACGTCCTATCGAAGGATTTGATTGTGAACGGTCTGAGGTCAGCGGGCGTCGTCTATGGGGGCTTTTCGCAGAGAAATTTCCGGAAGCGGATGACTTTTTTAAAGATCATTATGTATCTAACTACTGCCCGCTTGTTTGGATGGGGGAGACTGGGAAAAACATCACGCCGGATAAGTTGCCCAAGTCTGAGATGGAACCTGTGGAAAAAGCATGTCGCGAGCACCTTGCCGCTGTGATTGATGCCCTTCAGCCAGAGTGGCTGATTGGAGTCGGTGCCTATGCCGAGAAAAAGCTCCTCGAAGCCGTCAAAGAATATTTTCCAGATCGTGAGTTCAGAACGGGTAAAATTCTTCATCCATCCCCTGCATCACCCATTGCGAATCGAGGCTGGGAGCCACAGGCGGAAAAACAGATGTTAGATATGGGTGTTTGGAAATAAAATACTGTAATGAGGCCAATTTAAAACTACTATCGCTGCTAACAATGTTGATACACAAACTCATATGCTCATTGGGTCTGACTCTATTGCTTAGTAATTGCGGAGGGTTAGGTGTTAAGGAACTCAACAAACCGGTAGCAAAACTGACTGGTTCTTCTAACGAATCAGTCCATTATGCGGCTATTTACCAACTAATCCGTGATGCTAACAAACTCGAAGATAAGTCACCAACTGAGGCAATCTCCAAATACCTGCATGCAGCATACCGCGTTGACCAAGCTCGTGAAAAATCTCTCTTACCACTGTATAATCATGCAGTAGGACAGGTGATAGATCTATTGGCAGAACAATCTGAACGTGGTGAGCCGATCCCACAGTCGTTTAAGTGGAGGGGGCTGACTGTAAACCTTGATGCCAAGGCAAAAGATAGCTATGGGTACGGTGTAGATAACTATGATGATATTATTCCATGCGATATGCTCAAGTATTCTGGATGGAGAACCGATGTTAAAACTACCGGGGTTGGAGCACCTCTTGTGGCTCGATTGGGAAAAAAATCGTTGTCCCGAAAGCATAGCACACGCTTACCCTATAACTCACCATTGAGTGGATACAGTTATCCATTGAGTGGGCTTTTAGAATTTTCTTCTGGAGCGAACCAGCTCACAGCTAAGATTCGTTTGCTGGATCCTACAATTACGGAGCACATTCATTTCTGGGGAAAAAAAAGAGTGCTTAGTAAAAATCTAACCGCGCCTCTTGCTGTCTCATTACATGAGGATAGTAGCACTCAAAGAGAGGGCGTTCTGGCATTCCTGGGGGTATTTGAGCCAGTGCAGTTTTCTGACAAAGTGGGCATTTACTCGCTAGCGCCTCTTGACCCCAAAAGAATACCCGTGGTGCTCGTGCACGGGCTGAACTCAGACCCCGCTACATGGCGTGATGTAATTAATGAGCTCAATGAAGATCCAGTTGTCAGGAAAAAATACCAGTTTCTCGCATTTTATTATCCGACAGGATTACCACTTAGGGTTTCAAGTGCAGAGTTAAAGCGCCGTATCAATGGTATTAACAAATATTATCGGAAGCATGGGTATGCAGGGAATGCAAACCAGATGGTCATTGTGGGACACAGTCTTGGCGGGTTACTAACAAGCGCCCAGGTGCGCAAAATTGATGGAGGAATATCGAAAAAAATATTTAGGTCGAACATGACTCTTCCAGAGTTAAAAGCTGACGCCCTGAGGGACTTAAATTACCTGCTCAAAGGACCAAAGCCGAGCTTCCTGAAGCGCGTTGTTTTCATTGCTACCCCACACCGAGGGAGCCGAAAAGCGGATATCTATTTAGTGAGGCTATTGTCATCGCTTATCAAGCTGCCCGAAAAAATGCTGATTTTAAAAGTCCCCGAGGCAGCATCAGCCCTCACTGATTTTGGACGTGCACTTCTTGGAGCAGAAAATCCCACCAACAGCCTCACGATACTTAGGTCACGTAGCGCACCGCTTAAAATTCTCAGCGAGAGCCCAATCTACAAGCATATTAAGTATCACTCGATCATGGGTGATCGTGGACGTGGCGACACGCCTAACAGCTCTGATGGCGTCGTTGAATATCATAGCTCTCACCTTGATGGGGCGCAGTCTGAGCTTATTGTGCCAGCACACCACTCGGCTCATGAGCACCCTAATGCAATTAAGGAACTAAGACGAATCCTGCGCCTTCATCTGAAGTCGAACTAAGCTCCTTTTATTAATGCCCGATCTACCACATCCAAAGCCTGTTGCTCAATTTGATTGGATCAGGTTGCTGCAAAAAACTAAAAGTGTGGTGCTCTGGCTACTTGCAGCATTACTGTTTCTTTACCTTGTTGGTGTTATCTATTATCACGCCCCTTTTCAGCAAGCAGGGATTGTCAATATGATGTTAGGTTTGATGTGGTCGGCTGCAATAGTGACGGTTTATTTCAAAATCAAACCATGGGAAATACGCCTGATTTGGTGGTCGGCAGGTCTGTTTATTGTTCTTGTTCCGTACCTGATGATTCAACCATCGAACGATAAAAATTGGGAGCCTGAGTATGGCCGTACGGGTTATGCGAGCGTGAATGGCGATGTTGTGACGCTCTATAATGTGCGTAATTTCAGACATTACGAACGCGACGAGTTTGACGAACGTTGGGAAAGCCGAACGGTTCACCTCTCAAAGCTCCAAGGGCTGGATTATTTTCAGTCGAATTTCTATGGTGATATTTTGGCTCATCCCATCTTGTCATTCGATTTTGGTGACGATGGGCGAATCTGTCTATCTGTGGAAACGCGACGAGAAGTCGGTGAGGAATTCACGCCCTTTGGAGGGCTGTATAAAATGTTTGAGCTGCAGTATATGTTTATCACAGAGGACGACTGTATCCCGTTACGCACCATGGTGAGGGAGGAAACAGTGCGCCGCTACACGATTGATGGCACACCCGATAAGATCCGTGAGATGTTTCTTGCCTCGCTGGAAATTCAGAATGAACTCGCTGAGGATCCTAGATTTTACAATGTTATTAGGGCAAATTGTACCACGAGTTTACGAGCTCAGCGGCCTAGATCAGAGAGAGTCCCTTGGGACTCAAGACTACTTTTTAATGGCAGATTGGATGAGTATCTATACGAGCAAGGTATGCTCGAAACTTACGGGCTGTCGTTTGAGGAACTTCGTGAAAAAGCGGTAATCAACAAAGCTGCGAATACGGCTGTCGGGAATCCGGATTTTTCTAAGAAAATCCGTCCGTAATTACGCGTGAGGATTTGTTGCGGTTACAATCCCGCACTTCTTATCAATACCCCTTTTCCTTCATGTAGTCACCTACCCACTCAATGCCATAGGTGCCATTGACGAAGTCTGGGTGCTCCATGATTTCCTGCTGGAAGGGGATCGTTGTATTGATGCCCTCAATTTTAAATTCAGATAGCGCGCGTTTCATACGATCAATCGCTATTGAGCGAGTGGCACCTGTCACGATCAGCTTGGCAATCATTGAGTCGTAGTACGGTGGTACGGTATAGCCGGCGTAGACGTGAGTGTCTACCCTTACGCCCTTGCCGCCAGGTGTGTACCAAAGCTCGATCTTACCGGGGCTGGGAGCAAAATTATTGTAGGGGTCCTCCGCATTGATGCGGCACTCAATGGCATGTCCACGGGGATTGGTATGTAGCACGTGCTCGGAGAGCGGCTCTCCTGCTGCTACGCGGATCTGCTCCTTGATGAGCTCGCAACCCATTACTTCCTCGGTTACGGGATGCTCCACCTGAATACGGGTGTTCATTTCCATGAAGTAGAAGTTTTCAGCCTTCTCATCGACAAGGTATTCGATGGTGCCGGCGTTTTGATAGTCGATGGATGTGATCAGGTTAACGGACGCCGCCGCCATCTCTTGGCGCATTTCTTCAGAAATGAGTGGGGACGGGCATTCCTCGATAATTTTCTGGTTACGCCGCTGCATCGAGCAGTCGCGCTCGCCGAGCTGGATGTAGTTCCCGTGCGAGTCGCCGATTACCTGCATTTCCACGTGGTGAGGTTTGAGCACAAGTTTCTCTAGATAGCACTCTCCGTTGCCGAAACAGGCAATAGCTTCCTTGCTCGCTGCATCATAGAGTGAAATGAATTCCTCCTCTTCGTAGCATGGTCTCATGCCACGGCCACCACCACCGGCGGTCGCCTTGATCATGACGGGAAATCCGATCTCTCTGGCGAGTTCCAGTCCATGCTCTGCGGAATTTAGGATGCCGTCTGAACCTGGAGTAATCGGAACACCGAATTCAACGGCTGACGCACGCGCAGTATTCTTGTCACCCATACGCCGGATGACATCCGCAGATGGCCCGATGAACTTGATGTTACAGCTGTCGCAAATTTCTACAAAGCGCGCGTTTTCAGAAAGGAAACCATAGCCCGGATGAATCGCCTCAGCTCCAGTAATCTCGGCAGCCGCGATGATACGATCTGGTTTCAGGTAGCTGTCCTTACTGGGGCCAGGCCCGATACAGACGGCTTCGTCTGCAAGCTGGACGTGCATGGAATCGATGTCGGCCTCAGAGTAGACGGCGACGGATTCAACGCCGAGTTCACGGCAGGCGCGGATGACACGGAGGGCAATCTCCCCCCGGTTGGCGACAAGTACTTTATTGAACATTGGGAAATGGGATTGGTGAGTGAGCCTGCGCCGGAATAACCGATATACAGAATAACCGAATCACAGAACAATCACTGCACGCGATAGAGAGCATCGCCAAACTGGACGGGCTCACCGTCCTTGGCAACAATAGCGGTAACAGTGCCAGAGGTCTCCGCCTTGATCTCGTTCATGACCTTCATCGCCTCGATGATGCAAATCGTCTGCCCTTCGCTGATGGTGTCACCTACTTTTACGAATGCAGAAGCATCGGGCGAGGGAGCTGCGTAAAATGTGCCCACCATCGGAGCTGTGATCTCGTTGCCAGCGGGTTCTGCGGCAGGTGCATCGGCTGCAGCTGGTGCGGCGGCGGCAGGAGCGGCAGCTGCAGCTGGCATGGCAGCTTGGGCTACTTGCACAATGTCGGCACCTTTCTTAAGCTTTAGGTTAACACCTTCTTCCTCAAGGTGGAAATAACTCAGCTCATGCTCGTTCATCAGCTCGACGATTTTACGAATTTCCTTTAGGTCCACAGTGTTATTGGGTTGGTGATTGGATAGTTACAATAATTGGATTCGCGGATTGTCGCGAAGCCAGTGATGCACTGAGAATAGGTGTTTCGCGGGGGTGGCGTCAAGAGAATGCGTGATGTGCATTCCTAGACGATTTCCGAGTTTGATGTTTGGCGCACATCCTGTCAGGATGACATTAAGCTTATGCCAATCATTTCCCGTCGAAAGCAGCACTACCCAGTCAGTCAGTGGCTGGGGCAGTATCTATATCACTTTGGACGCTATTCAGATATCCCTCTGGTTTATGACGAGCTATTAAGGTTTACTGGATCGATTCCTTATGAAGATCCCAGCGGTAAAGAAACGCTCTGGCTCACGGTGATGTATCCACCGGAGGTTATGATGGAGCTACGTCCTCAGCTGACCCAAATCTATTCCGAACTGAAGGTGGGCGGCGAGACGGCTCATCACGAACACCTGATTGTGGATCGCATCGACTTTGGCGAGTTTGGAAACTCACGCCCGTTCCGTATTCGGATCACCAACAAGTACAACGATAACTCGGATTATTATTATGTGAAAAATGCGGATGCTTCACGCATTTATGGCCTAGAGCTAGAGCATATTTTATCGCCTAACAGGATTAACTATATGATCCGTGGGAATACGCTGATTGAAGAACACATTGCCGGTTTGCCTGGCGATGTATTTAGCCATGACTACCTGCCGATGGCGGATCTAAATCGCGTAAGAATAGCCAAGGAGTTTGTGAAATTCAACGAGCGCTGCTTCATTCGCCTGTTAGGGGATATGAGGTCAGTCAACTATGTTGTTGATGTCACCCCCGATTTCGAGGAGGTGCAGTACCGTGTGAGGCCGATTGATTTTGATCAGCAGTCCTATCAGGGTGGTGCTAAAATCTATATGGCATATCGCTTCTCTTCAAACCGCGACGTCACCCGGCTGAGCTTCCGTGAGATGAACCGGAAAACAATCGCCCAGTATGCCGAGGAGGAACGCACCCAGATGGCACGCCGTGCACGCGCGGAAAGACGCCGGCTCCAGGCACTGCTCGCCTCAATGGCGAGGGAGGAATTATCGCCTAAGGAGCACGTCCTAACACTGCGTGACGAACTCAGGCGCATCCACGAAACCGATCGTTTCAACGAATGCGAAACGATGGGCGAGCTAACCAAAGCACATATCGAATATATGCTGCACGATCCAGAATTCACCTATCACGGTAAAAGATCGTTCCTAGGATAAACCTAAGCTGTTGAGTTAAACGCTACCCGATGCGATTATCAGTCATCAGCTGGCGGTGCGACAGCTGAGAGGTTATAGATGAAGGAGCCGTCGATTCCGTCCACAGCAATGATGTCATCCAGGTCAACGCGTGGGACTCGGTGCTCGGGAAGCAGGCGCAGGCTGAGAACCTCTCTCTCTACTGCATTGGCAAGGAAAATGGGGTATACTTTGCGTGTTTCTTCGTAGGTTCCTGTGAAAATGCCGGTCTCAAAGCTTTCACTGCCAGATGTGATTTGGAATCTGAAATCAAAGCCTAGAATTAACATGATAGCACCTCTGCCAGGATCCAGCATTACGAGTGGAAGAGCATCAGGAGAAGTTTCATTGATTTCATCAACCAAAACTTGCAGATCAGCTTGGGTGATTTCTTCATCCGCATTGTTCCTTGCAAAAACTAATGTGCGAAGCTGGCTACTGAAGTCAGTTAGCAATTCGACGATACGCGCATTAAAGAGATCGACTCGCTGATCTACAGTTGCGAATGCATTGTTGATAAAAAATGCATTCTGACTGGCTGCAGGAATATATTCATCGATTCTAAATGCTGTTTCACCAAGAGTAAATTGGCTTGAGCTATCGATCATGATACTAAATGTATCATTGTTAAATGTGGGATTGTCATCGCCATCAAGAACCGGATTACCCTCATCATCAAGGATGGCTTCCTGTCCCTCGGGATCGATCGTAATTTCGTCACCTGCTTGCAGAACCACCGGTAGCCTCAAGCCTGACTCAGCATCAGCAAAATCATCGTTATCGCTGTCACCGCCACTGTCAGAATCACAAGAGGTGTGCGCTAAAGCGATAATAGCAGGAAATAGTAACTTTAAGAACGACTTAGGCTGAGTGAAACTGAATGGATTTTTCATATGGCGTGATTGATATTTAACAAATGTTACCAAATTGGGTGTCCATGTCAAATATCGATTTGCCATTAACGACACCTGGAGAGAATCGTCAGCGTGTAGCCAGTTCCATAAGCGTAGTGGTAATTATACAGGGGGAAATCCCACCACGAGCCGTTCTTTTCCTGCTTCGAGATCATGAGGGTAGCTAGTTTCTGTTTCCATGGCCCACGTTCGTTTTCTGGAAGAAGGTGAATGCACTCGGAGGCATAGTAATGGCCGTAGTAGTAAAAATAGCCCGCAACGGCAGCTGGCGCTTCGTGGGGGATAGGTCGTTTCCGTCCAATATCGAGCCAGCCTTGGCGCTCAAACAGGCGCTTCAGCCAGGTGCGGATGACCTCGTTAGTGACTGCTTGGTCGCCAAATTTTCTGAGGGCAGCATTACAGACTTGTGAGCGACCAAGTGATCCGGCGGGTCGGTTAATGAGCCCTCGGGGCCTCCAGCGATGACCAAGAGAGTATGCGTAGGTGAAGTCTGGGTTACGCATCATCTGAAGGCTCTTCACACCCCGCTGCATGATTTTTTCTGGGAGTTCGATGCTCATCGTTGCGGCGGCATCATGCATTGCGAGCATGATTGTGGCGGTGGTGAAGCTCATGATCAGGCCGGATGGTTTCGCCGTTTTAATATCGTCCATGTCATAGTAACCCCAGCCACGGCTGATGTCTTCCTGACTAACAAGTTTGGCGATTTGTAGCTTGGCCTGTCGTTTATACTCGCTGCGCTTCGCTGGATCTTCGTAATGACGGTAGAGCGAGGTTAGAGCACGTAGTCCGTAGGCATGAGCCCAGACGTTGTAGGTAGCACCTCGATTGAAGTTTCTGGTTTCAGGTAAGTTTGCTAGTAGCCATTTCTCACCGTTTATAATCGCTTTGAGCGTTGAAGGGCGCATATCACGGCTTTCTAACAAACCATGTAATGCGAGCGAAGAGCTACCCATGTGAAATGCCTGGTGGGCGTCAGGTAAGGGGGCATAAATGTTGAGCCCCTTGGTGCGTGTGGCATTACCAAATGAGCCGTCCTTATTCTGGTGCTGGACGAGGAAGTCGACACCACGCGTAATGGCAGCATCAATATCCGGTTTGAGCTCTACCTTTCCATCTTGGGGGAAAGCAGCCGTGGTAAGAAGACCGGTGATGATAAAAGCGCGAAGCACTATCTTAGTGTTTTGAATTAAAAAATTACTTCATGATCACCTGACCTTTTTCCAGTCCTTTGGTGATCACGACAGTATCTTTGTTGGATGCTCCGATAGCTACTTTGCGGTCTTCGGATTTGCCATCGGCTAGCTTGAGCTTGACTGTGTAAGATCCGTCCGGCTGGTTTGTGAGGTAATTGGCTGGCACGGTCAGTGCTTTGTCGATTTTCTGAGCGTTGATTTTGATTGTTGCCTTCATGCCGGGGACGATTTTTTCTGTTTTGTTCAGCGTGGGACTCAGCATCACTGCGTAGGTGCCATCTGTTTCTGGATAGGCTGCAAGTTTAGAAATACTCACCGGAATGTTGCGGTAAGGGTTCAGGCTAGTAATCGCGAAACCCTTGGCATCGGTTGCGAGCGTGGACAAATTGGCTTCTGCAGCAAATGCAGCGAGTTCGAGTGTGGCACCTGCGGGGACGAAGGTCATGAGTGTTGTTTTTGCTGGGAGCTTGCCTCCAATTTTGAGTGCTTTAACAGCAGCAGCGGAGTTCCAGCGGCCGTGATCCATGCTGCCGTAGTAGACCACGCCATTGGCGGGTGCGGTTATCTTCATCAGGCTGCGATCTGCTTTCAGCTTGGCGAGATTCTCGATACTTTTCTTATCGTCACGCTCTGCCTTGGCGACGGCGAGTTGCTTCAGCTTGAGCTCGCGTGGCAGCTTTTCCTTGGCGCTGGTATTGGCGAGCTTTGCGTCACGCGCGGTGCGCTTCATGGCTTTGAGCTTACGAGGGATCAATGTACCCAGTGCCCAATCGGCCTCGATTTTGGCTGACTTCAGGCTGAACTCGGCCTGATCAACAAAGTTTCGTGTGCGCTTGAGAATGATTTCTTCGGTTTCCTCGGTCTTCTGGTCCTCGCCGTACATCTTGAGCAGTTGTTTCAGCTCTTCTTTCTGGTAATCGAGCCTGAGTTGGGCGGATGTTACGCTGCGTTTTGTTTCCTCGATCTGCTTGGCGTGGCCGATCTCAGTGTACCATTTTAATTCCTCGGCGGCTTGTTTCTCGCCGCGTTCGAGTGCCTCTAGGCTCTGTGGTGTTGTGATCTCAAGCTGCGCGAGCTCATGCTTGGCTGCTGCAAGAGTAAGAGCTGCAGAGGCTCTGGATTTTTCCGCTTCGGCGATCTGTTTGTCGATCTGTTTGGTCTCGATGCCGATCAAAGTGTCGCCTTTTTTGACCACGGCACCCTGAGAAGCGAGCATGGTAATAGTATAGTCTGTCCACACTTCCGGCTTGATTGAGATAGCGACCGATTTTGTGGGAAGGAAAATCGCATTGAGTTTAGTTTCGGTGTGAAACGGCTTTTCGGCGACGGTATATTCCTCGGCATTGGCTGATGCTGATCCAATGCCGATGAGTGCGAGTAGTAAGAGGCGCTGCATGGTTGTAAGAACTAGGAGAAATTCAAAAAGAGACAAGTCTTAGTAGAGTTTCTTTCGCGCCAGCCAGATCGTGTGGGTGCGGCGCTTGGTGCCTTTGTGTGCAGCAGCTACGGCGTTTTCACTGACATCAAAGCCTGCCTTACGTAAAGTCTTGGTGAATGCCTTGTCACTGCGCGCAGACCATATAGCAAGGATGCCGCCACCTTTCAGCGCGTGCTGGATTTCGCGAAGCCCCTTGAGAGTGTAGAGGGAGTCATTGTTTTTACCGTGGAAGGCGGACGGGCCGTTATCGACATCTAACAATATCGCGTGATAGTCGCCGTTTGCCTGCCGGATGAGTTTCTGCACCGGCTGGAGCTTGATGCTTATGCGGTCGTCATCCAGTAGTCCTGGATTGAGGTGCGCGAGGTGTGAGCGGTTCCAATCGACAATCGCCGGAGTAAGCTCGGCAACGGTGAAGTGAGCGCGTTTCTTCACCACGCTGCGTGTGGCTGCGGCGAGTGTGTAGCCCATGCCGAGGCCACCGACGAGAAACCGTGGCTGGTTCACTGGCTTGAAAGGTGCGCAGGCGAGTTCGGCAAGTGTTTCTTCCGAGCCATGCGAGAAGCTGGTCATGAGCTGCTCGCCGTTCGAACAGATCATGAAGGTGCCGTCGTGCTCGATCAGCTCCAGTGGCTCACCCTCGGGGGTGGTGGTCTCTGCTATTTTAACGTAAGGCTTCATGCTGCGAATTTGGATTATCTAAAAAGTGGCGTGATTGTTGCTTGCGGGGGGTAACAGAGAAATGCTATAAAACAGTTATGTCAGACGATCAACAACAACCACCCGCAGAAAACAACGAGCAGCCACCTCCTCCCGAGGCACCAGCAGCGGAAGCTCCACCACAACAGCCTCAAGCCCAACCTGGTGTGCAAATACCGGGGGCGGATAAGAAATTGCTGGCAGGATTACTTGGTATTTTTCTAGGTTGGGTGGGTGCCCACAAATTTGTCCTAGGATACCAGCAAGAAGGAACTATTCTTGCTATCGTTGGCAGTGTTAGCCTCATAACTTCATGGATTCCAATCGTAGGCTGCATTACAATTTTTGGACTTATGGGTACGTCAATCGTAGGTCTGATTGAGGGAATCATTTACCTTACCAAATCCGATCAAGAGTTCGTGGATACCTACGTGACCAAAAAGAAGGCTTGGTTCTAGGATACCGTTTATCATTTATAGAAAAACACCCCGCTGGAGGAATCCGGCGGGGTGTTTTTTGGGATAGTAGAAGAGCTTTTCAAGCTCTTGTCTGCTAGCAAGCGGTTGAAAACCGCTTCTACGTTAGAGCGCAGCAATACGGCGGCAGACTTCCTCGACGTTTTCGCGGGTGTTGAAGGAGGAGATGCGGAAGTAGCCTTCGCCTGCAGCGCCGAATCCGGCACCGGGGGTGATGACGACTTGGGCTTCCTCAAGCATCTTATCGAACATGCCCCATGAGTCGGTTCCCTCTGGGCATTGCACCCAGACGTAGGGGGCATTCTCTCCGCCAAAGACTGTTAGGCCGCAGTCTTGGCATGCCTTTCTGAGCAGGGCGGCATTGCCCATGTAGTGCTCGATGAGTGCGGAGACCTGGGCTTTTCCTTCGTCGGAAAAAACAGCGGCAGC
>JBGCEU010000067.1:0-6759 GCA_045106535.1 Akkermansiaceae bacterium
CAAGGAGGCGCATGACCGCCTGATGCGCGATGTCCGCTCCGGTGGTGTCTGTATCAATGATACCATGAAACAAGGCTCTAACCTCAATGTGCCGTTCGGCGGAGTGGGGGACAGTGGTTACGGCAGATACCGTGGCAAAGCAGGGGTCGAGGCGTTTACCTACGAGCGTGCTGTTTTCAAACGTCCTACCTGGGCACCTGAAATGTTAGAGCTCAAGCCACCCTATGATGATAAGATCAACATGCTGAAGCGCTTCATGCGCTGAAAACAGCACCGCACAGTCGCTCTCGCTCATCAAAGATGTGTGCGAGCTTGTTTTTCACGAAGAGTGCGTGAGCAATTTTACCGAAGATACCAAATGGCATGACGTAAGTGACTTGGTCGGTCATCACCACACCTCCATCACGTTGTTCGAAACGATGTGTATGATGCCACACTTTGTAGGGGCCGATGCGCTGGTCATCAATGAATGATTTTTTGTGATCAACATGGGTGATCTCGGTCAGCCAGGTTAGCCACACCAGTGGCGCGACCTTGACTTTGTAGCCGATGATCTGGCCCTCATGCATCGTTTCCGAGCTGCAGTGGGTGATCTTGAAGCCAACGGAGTCGGGTGTCAGACGATCAAGGTTTCTTGGTGTGGAGAAAAACTCCCATGCCTGGTCCAGACTGCAATTGAGATGTTGCTCTCGCTCGAGTTGATAAATCATTTCGTCGTCAACTTGCCATACTTAGAGTCCGGCGCAAGCTGATGACAGAGCTTTTTGACTTTAGCAGCATCTTTATGTTCCTCTTCCTCGAAGGCTAGCGATGCGTAGTAGAGAATAGCCTGTCGTTCGTTGATCTCTAGTCCGTGTGTTCCTTTCGTAGCCGCTTGGATTATTTTTTCAAAATCAGAGACAGAGATGGCGCGTTTACCGAATCGCTTGGGAACTTTGTAGTAACCGATGGCGCGTATCATACGCACGCGGGGGTTGCCCGGGGCTGAATTCACTGCCTCATCCATCAGCTTTTTTCCACGGTTAAGAAACTTCAATTTACTTGGCCCCCAGAAGCTGGCTTTGGCACGCAGGGCGCAGGCGCTACCAAGATAGGCACGTGCCAAGTGATCGTTTTCGTCTACTTCTAACTGAGCTTCGAATTGGTCGATTTGGGCGTCGATTTCTTTCGTTTTTCCTTCCAAGCATTTGTTGTGCCATTCGAGGTATAGCTCATGCTTTGGTTTGGTTGTTTTGGTGACAGCCTTGGCCTCCCTGCTACAGCCTTGGGAAATAAGGCACAGCACAAGCAGGGGAACAAATAGGCCATGTCTAAGCATCACATCAACATGTTAGACAGCGGTATTGAGCACGTCCGTGGCAAAGTCCACCCGGTCACGTTGCTTGCCGTATGACTCGCAAATCAAGTTGGCTGAGATGCGGGCACTTTCATAAATGGTAGGAAGACCACTGCCGGGGTGAGTTCCGCCGCCAACAAGATAGACATTATCAAAGCCTTTGAGTTTGTTTTGTGGTCGCAGGTAAAGCATCTGGCTCATGGTGTGAGCGAGGTTGAACGTGGCACCGATGAAGATATCGGCGTCCTCCCAGCCCTTGGGCGTGATACAGCGCTCTTCGACAATGTGTTCTCTAAGATCTTTCATGCCGGTGCGCTCTTCAATACGATCGAGTATCTTGTCACGGTAAGCCTGTTGGTCTTTCTCCCACGGGTTACCGTTACGTGTATTGATGGTGGGAACTAGGATGTATATTTGAGAATGTCCATCGGGAGCTACTGTTGGGTCAGTAACGCTGGAGTTCCTGATGTAGATCGACATGTCATCAGACACGACCTTCTCGTCTTGGATGTCGCGCAGGTTCTGATGGTAATCATTCGCGAAAAGCACGTGGTGGTGAGGCTCATTCTCATAGAGCTTGTCCAGCCCGAGATAGAGCATGAAGGTGGAACATGAGTATTTCTTTTTCAGTAGGTTTTCACGGTCCTCATTCTTCTCGCCAAATATTGTTGTTCGCGCATGCGCGTAGTCGGCATTCACAATGAGGTCATCACAATCCATAGTATCACCGTCGGCGAGTGTGATGCATGCTGCGCGGTCACCTTTGTATTTAATTTCCTTCACCTCAGTATTGAGCATGATTTTTCCGCCTTTTTCCTCAAATGCCTTCGCCATGCCCATGGAAATGTTAGAGAGGCCGCCTTGCACGTGATAGATGCCGTGTGCGTATTCGATGTAGGAGAGAATGCTGAATAGCGCAGGGCAGTTCCATGGCGACATGCCGAGGTACTTGGCCTGGAAAGTGAACGCGAGCTTGAGCCGCTCGTCAGTGAAATACTCGCCAAGCACGTCCATGACGGACTTGGTTGTGGCGACATAAGGCAGAGCCTTCAGCATGTGTGGTTTGAAGTAGCTGCCTAATTTGTGGTAACCGTTTTGTAGGCAGGGGAAGATCTTGCGCAGCTTCTCCGAGTGATCCTGCATGAAGCGTTCGTAATTCGCAGACTCACCCGGGAATGCAGATTCGATGTTTTTTTTCATCGTTTCCTGATTGAAGCTTGTCTCCATGGAGACATCGCCCCAGGTGAGGGTGGTCATCGGGTCGAGTTTCACGAATTCCATGTAATCCTCTGGCTTGCGATCTATCTCGGCGAACACTTCATCGAGGGTAAACTTCTGGTGCAGAAAAGTAGGGCCCGTGTCAAAGGTGTAGTCACCCGCGTGAATAGGTGCGTTTCTGCCGCCTACGACGTGGGCTTTTTCAACGATAGTGACATCGTAGCCACGGTGGGCAAGAATCATGCCGCTGGTGAGGCCTCCTGGCCCGGCACCAATAATAATAATCTTCTTTTGCATAAACTAAATCCGGCTAGCTAGCTCGGCAGGTGTATGATGGCATAGCTTTTTGTGCGCACAACTTGAAATATTTTCAGGAGGCAACTGGGATTATTCTATAAAATAACAAAGGGTTACAGAACTCTCTGTAACCCTTTAATTATAAATGGTGCGCGAGGCGGGAATCGAACCCGCACCCGATTAACTCGGACTAGATCCTTAGTCTAGCGCGTCTACCAATTCCGCCACCCGCGCACAGGTGCCAAACGTAGAAACGTGGTGCGCGGAGGAAGTAGAGCGCAGCGGCGGAAAAGGCAAGCGATCTTTTGCGAAAAATACTCGATTCCTCAAGAATGACGCATTAGCGACGGTTGTTTTTTTGACGATACGCTTCGTCGCGTAATTTTCGCAGGTAAATCATGTATTCCTCGCGCGCCTTGCGCTCGGGGTCGAGCTTGGGATCGACGAAAGGATTGTTTTTTCCATAGTAAGACCATGGGCCACGTGGCACACGCGAGAAATCAATGAACCGCCAATGCACAGTGCCCATGTTTTTCATGCCGAGGTAGTCCCTAACAGACGGCGAGAGGTCGATGCCTGCGGCTTTGTTTTTTGTGTTCTGTGGACGTGCGTTTCCAAAGACATACTGCCAATCGTTTGTTGTGAAAGGTCCACAATCTTCCCACTGGGCGTAGCAAACTTTGCGTCCATGTACGATCTGTAGCCAACGCCCTTTGAGAGCCGTTTTCCCCGGTCGTTTATCAATTCTCCTGTTCCACCACGGAATGACACGTGATGCTTCAGGCTTGTGGCGGCGGTGATCGATGACGTCGTTGTATGGTAGTGCGACGTAAAAGGGATTGAGCCTTGGGGTAAATGCCTTTGGGCGGTAATTCATGCGTGTCGCTGGATCTGGATTGTCGTATCCACCATAATTGAGCTGCCATTGTGTGTCCCAGGAGCTGGCATGGTTAGGCGTAGGGTTACGTGCTGTGGGTTTCTCACCGATCCAAAACACTGTGGCGGTAATATTCTTTTTCCAAGGGTAGCGGATCGCCTTGAATGGGTTAGCCGGGGCGGTAGGAGTGCTGATTCGGGGGACTGTGGATTTCGGAGCTGTTTGTCTTCCCGTCGATTGCGCGTAGCTAGTCGAGAATGTGCCCAATAAGAGAATGGGTATGCACAGATGCACGGAAATGGTAGCCAGCTTGGAGTCCATGAAAAATCGGTTGTTAAAATCTGCGTAACACAGTGGGAATACAAAGCTGAGCATTTTTTTCGGGAAAATCCAGTGTGTAGTGGATGCCGCGTGATTCGTGGCGGCGTAATGCGCAGTCCACAATCAATGATGCGGTAGCCACCAGGTTACGTAGTTCCAAAATGTCGGAGGTGACCCGGTGCCCCCAATAGAAGCTCCTGACTTCTCGGCGTAAGTTGCTTAGTCGGTTAGCCGCACGGTCCAGACGGTTGGTGGTTCGCACGATGGATACGTAGTCCCACATCAGACGCCGGATTTCATCCCAGTTATGGTAAATGACGACCATTTCATCGGGTGGGGCGGTGTCACCATATTCCCAGCCTGGGATTTCTGGTGCAGGAGGTGAGTCCTTGGAAACTGGGTGCAGGCTGAGGATTTTTTCGAGAGATCGGCGCGCTAACACATGCCCTTCTAACAGTGAATTGGAAGCGAGACGATTAGCGCCATGCAAGCCCGTGCAGGCGACCTCCCCAATGGCAAAAAGTCCTCGGATGTCTGTGCGGCCATCGATGTCCGTGACGACACCGCCACATTGATAGTGGGCGGCGGGGACTACCGGAATCGGATCTTTTTCACAGTCATGCCCGAACTCTAACAAAGTCTGATGAATGTGGGGGAAACGCTCTTTCATGAAACCCTTTGGCTTGTGAGTCACATCGAGATAAACGCATTGGGCGCCAGTCTTCTTGATCTCATGGTCTATGGCACGTGCTACGATATCGCGTGGGGCAAGGGACTTCCGCTTGTCGTACTTGGCCATGAATTCATCACCATTTTCATCTCGGAGAATACCTCCCTCACCGCGAACGGCTTCCGACACCAGAAACGATCGGGCTTTAGCGCCCGTCGCCGCAGGGTTGAAAAAACAGGTCGGGTGGAACTGGACAAATTCCATGTTGGAAATCGTCGCGCCTGCACGCCATGCCATTGCTACGCCATCGCCAGTCGAGCTGTCGGGATTTGTCGTGTAAAGATAGACTTTTCCGCAGCCACCGGTTGCGAGAATCACACGATCGGATTTGAAAGTGTGGACTTCACCTGATTTTTCGTTGAGCACGTAGGCGCCGAGCACGCGGTCTTCCGAGACCATGCCGAGCTTGCCGCTGGTAATGAGGTCAATGGCGAAGTGCTCTTCGAGAAGCTGGATGTTTTTGTGTTTACTGGCGGTTTGCCATAGTGATTCGGCAATCTCACGCCCCGTGGTGTCCTTAGCGTGAAGAATCCGCCGATAGCTATGGCCGCCCTCTTTTCCGAGAGAAAATGCTTTTCCGTGTTTATCAAAATCAACACCGCACTGGATGAGTTCGTCAATGGTCTCGGCACCTTCTTCAAGAATTGTCCTGACCGCTTTCTCATCACACAGCCCCGCGCCAGCATCTAGGGTGTCGGCTACATGGCTCTCTACGCTATCGCCTTCTTCTCTTAGATTATCAGGAAGTACACTCGCGATGCCTCCTTGAGCCCAGGCCGTGTTAGACTCCATCACCTTGCCTTTGGTGAGCACGGTGACGCTACCGTGCTCAGCTGCGCTAATAGCGAAAGAGAGCCCGGCGATGCCGCTGCCGATGACGAGGAAGTCAGAATCCATTGAAGGACACTCTAAGCCGAGTGTCCTCCATGTCCAGCATGCAACGGGTGTGATTTTTCTCGGTATTTTTGCTGGTATGTGCTATTGGATTGTCGGTTTGTTACCGACGGCTCCCTGTCGTGCTTCATGCCTGGTTTCATAACCGGGTAGACGGTAGTCTCCGCTCGACAGTGAGATGTGGGCAAGATGCCCACGCTCCATGTTAGGCTCCGCCAAGAAAACCGCAAAAAAATTACTGCCCGTACAACTTAGGATCGCTAACGCAGCACAAAGAGCTTTTTGACACCCCACCACGCACCCTTACCCAAGGCACCAATCGGACCAGGTATCGTTTTTTGCCGGATCGTGAGTGATAGTTTGCTGTAGGTAACGTGCTTGCCCATCGCCTTGATCCTACCCTCGAGGGAATCGAGTTCACTCTGCACACGGGTCAGCTCTTTTTCGACTTCGAGCGTTTCTTTCACGTTCTTAGCCTGCCTGAGTAAAACGCGCAGCCGGTCGCGTAACGCACGCAGGTTTTTTAGCTTTGCTTGCAAGTCAATCCACTCGTCGGTGACGTCCTCGATCTCGACATCGCGTGAAGTGACTTTTCCCAGCGAAGCGAGCTCATCCATGGCGGGGGATAGTTGATTCTTGGGAATACGTAGCTTGAGACGAGCGTAGGCGTGATCATCATCGCTGGTGCTGATATTTTCCAAGTAGCCTTTGTGCTTTTTGACAATCTTCTTTGCCAGCTGGGTCGAGTTCTCAACATCATTAACTTCGATGCGTATGGTTCCTGTTTTGATAAGAACTCGGGAATCGGCTGAGCGAGCAGACGCCATCATCGTGGGTACTGCCACTGGACTTGGAGCCGCCAAATAACTATTGCAGGAAGGCAGCAAACTTAGAATGATGATGGTGCTGAAATAGGATAGGTAGTTCATAGTGCTGGAAAAACAGCACTAATGAGGTGTGGTGTCAATTCTTTAATGCTAAAAAAACAGCATTTAAAATCGTAAACTCAAGCCGGAGGAATGTTAAATCCGACCAATAACAGAAGTTGATCTGCCGCTAGAACGGAATGTCGTCATTCACCAAATC
>JBGCEU010000068.1:0-87539 GCA_045106535.1 Akkermansiaceae bacterium
CGCTATCGATCACCCCCTTGAGGAATCGCAGCCATTCCGGCAGAAGCTTGTCGGGTTTGGCATCAATGAGCACCTTGCGGCAATAAAGCGCCACGCCGGGCTCCATCTGCCCCATACCGAACTGCTCGGTGTTTTCCGTCGATGTGAAAAGCAGCGCATTGATCGCCAGCGGCGCATCGGCGGAAAAATGCATGGTGTAGCGCGGATCATCAAATGCGTGTGCGGCGAACTTGTAGAACTCCGTGTATTGCTCCTCGGTGATGTCCTTTTTATTCTTGAGCCAGAGTGCCTCGACCTTGTTGATGTGCTCGCCATTTAATGAAATTGGGAAAGATACGAAGTTTGAGTATTTCTCAAGGATCGACTTAATACGAGCCTCCTGGGCGAATTCGTCCATGTCCTCCTTCAGGTGGACAACGATTTGACAACCGCGTGTGGCGTCGGCATTTTCATCGATGCTGTATCCGCTTGCGCCGTCGCTGCTCCAGGTGTGTCCGGGCGCGTCTTTCTGCCATGCGTGGGTGTGAACCTCGACTTTGTGCGCAGCCATGAAGGCGGAGTAGAAACCGACCCCGAACTGGCCGATGACATCTGCGTTACCGTCTCCCTGCTCCTTCATTTTCTCAAGAAATGCCTTGGTTCCAGAGTGCGCGATAGTTCCAAGGTTCTCAGTCAGCTCCTCCTTGGACATGCCGATGCCGGAGTCGGAAATGGTCAGCGTTTTCGCCTCCTCATCGGTGGTGATCTCGATACCAAGCTCGCTGTCAGCCTCAAAAATATCCTTCTCGGTGAGCTGCTTGAGTCGCATCTTTTCCAGAGCATCTGAGGCGTTGGAAACAAGCTCACGGACAAAGATCTCTTTATCCGTGTAAAGCGAGTGGATGACAATATCGAGGAGTTGACGGACCTCGGCTTGGAATGTGTGGGTATGTTCTTCTGTAGCGGTGGACATGGTAGGAATGAATAATTGGATGATTGAAAAATGAAGGAATGCACAAAGGCATTGCGGGGCGGAAAATACGCAAAGTCCCCCACCCTGCAAGCGAAAACCGGGTCAGATCGTGTGGATTTGCGAGCAAAAAAAACCTCCGCGCCAGCTTGTGGGCGGAGGTTTGAAATAGTGGTTTTGGAAAATTAGACGCCCCCAGTGGTGAAAGACATGCTGAACATTCCAGCTGATGCAGCGAAGATCATGTAAACTACCCAGCAGACTGTCCAGATAAGCATGATTTTCTTGTGATTATGCTTGGCTGCGTTCATCCACCCCCAAATAAAAGCCCAGAGTCCACAAAGGATTCCAAGGATAGCAATGAGTGGTTTTTCATTTTGAAACATCTTGATGAGAGTCATGATCCAACAGGCCAACATACCGAGGCCGGCGATAGATGCGAGAATTAAGGATATAGTAGCCATAATATTATGTGGTTATTTGTGTTAGTTAGTGTTGTTGCCCTATTAGGGAGTGTTGGTAAATAGTTATACCAATAAGGTTACTCTATTCGCTGATAATATTTCGCGTCAATGCGTAAATAACGAGTAAAATCCCCAGAATGAGTGGCCAAAGGGTAATTCGCTCGCTTTTCCTGACCCAATTCAGGTATTTGCCCCGCCATGGTTCTGGGAGAATAAGCCCAAAGCCAACAGCTGCCCAAAACACCATAAAAACAGGAGTGAACCAATGTTGAGCAAAAGCATCACGCCACTCTCCATGCAGCATTTCTCTGGAGCCAGTCGTCAGCCCGCACCCCGGGCATTTCAAGCTGGTTAGCTCTTTGACTGGGCAAGAAAAAAAATGCACCCCCATAATAGAGAGAACGAAAAATATGAGCCCGCCACCCACCATCGCCCAGCCGAGCTTGCGGTCTTCAAGTAATACTGACAACAAGGCAACCTTTGAGCTTCTCTCGCGTCTATCGCTCATCTGCTGCTGGTTAGGTTATTTAAGCTCAGCATCGCGCCAGATCTGTCGACTGGTGTTACCGCTGGATCTATTGTTTTCGAACTCACCTACAACGACACCTTTGTGGGTGAGGATTCCGGCTTCCTGGTTATCTTTTGTTAGATTGCCGTTCATGGAGACATGTGTCCCCTTGCCTCGTATGACAATTCCGCTGAGTAGGTTTTTCTCGCATTTGTTGGAATTAAGAACCGCTTTGACGCCATCTGAGACGAGAATACCGGCCTCGCGGTTATTGGAACTCGTGCAGGAGGTAATCTTGACCTCGGTGCCTTCACTCATGGCGACCACACCGCAGAGTCCGCTCTTGAGTAGCCGACTATTATTTACGCTACCACTGCCTCCGCTCCAGAAATTCACACCGTGCTGAAGGTTTCCTTCACATAAGCTGTCCTTGATATCTGCCCGACTATTTTCCCCATACACAGAAATACCATCCCAGCTGCAGAGAGTTATTTTACAGCCACTAATCTCAGCTCTGGCGCCATCGAGAACCGCAATGCCGTGTCCAGCTGCGTGATGAATTGTGCAGCTGCGAATAGCAACGTCTGCAGCCATAATGGTGATGCCTGAGAACCGATCTTTGCCGTGGTCGAATCCCGTATGACGGAAAACAATACTGGCAACATTCGCTCCCGCTGCTTCGCTGGTAATGGTCAAGAGCGAGGCTTCTTTTCCAGGCAGCTCAATGATGGTTTTCTCTTCTGCCGCACCTTCGAGTCGAACAGGTTTGTTAACCACAAGAGACTCTTTGTACGTTCCTGCGGCGATACGGATTAGGTCGTTAGGGCGAGCCGCCTCAATCGCCTTGGAAATCGTCGGGAAATCGACTGGGACATTAATTGATCGATTGTAGGCTCCCATCTTTTTGTGAAGGCTGAGGATGTCCTTGTTTGAAGGGAATAAGCGGCGTGCTTCGTCGAGCAAAGTCATAGCCTCTGGTGAGTACTCGCCCGTATCGAGTTTTTTTGCCTCAGCTAGCAGCCCTACAGCTTTTTCCTGCGCCTTCTTGATCTTGTTTTCCTCATTGGTGACACGCTCAACGAAGCCTGAGATGTTAGGGTTCTGTGGGTCACTTTCTCGCAATACAGAAATAGCCTTGCGCGCAGCGGTTAGATCATTCCTATCGAGAGACTCAGTGATAGCGAGCATCTTGACAGCGATCTCCTGCTTGCGGCGTCCCTCGGCGATAATCTCGAGTTTGCGTTTGGCTGAGGTATTTTCGGAATCCAATGTCAGCACTTTGCGAGATAGTTTTTCAGCTTCATCCCATCGGCCAGCTTCAAGCGCAGCCTGACTCTCACCCAGCGTGTAGAATAGCTGCTGGCTGGACTCCTCTTTTTTTCCGCGTTCAATGGCTATTCTGCCAGAAACCGCGATGGGTGAACCGGGGTCGAGCTCATCAATTTTCTGAAAAGCATCTTCCGCCTGCTGCCATTTACGGCCGATGACTGCCGTGCGTCCCTCAAGCTGGAGCTGCGCAATCTGTACCTCGGTCTGTTCGTGGGCATTCCATTGCTGCTGATACCATTGGTAACCCCACCAGCCGACGGCTGAAAATGCAGCAATGAGCATCAGCACCACGATGAAATCCGTATGCGGGCGTGCTTTCTGTTTTCCTGCGACCACCTTGACTGCCGCCTCATATTCGAGCAATTCCTGCTGGTAGCGGAATTTGATTTCATCACTAGGCGCATTCGCCACCAATTCCCTTTTGAATTCACGGGTTTCCTCAAATGCTGGCAAAAATGCACGCGGATCATCATCGGGATCAAGCCCGAGAATTTTGCGTGCTTCAGTATTTTGCATCAGGGGAGATGTTGTTAATCAGTGAATCGCTGGACGATGGGCATTCTGCGGCCCATACCGAAGGCTTTTGAGGTCACCCTCAGTCCGGGCGCGGCTTGATAGCGTTTCCACTCGTTCAAGTCCACCCTTCGTTGTATCCACCTGACGATCGATTCCTCGAATCCGTGATCCTCGATAATCTCAGTGCCGGAGAGTTGCTGCTCGACGTAGAGTTCGAGAATCGCATCGAGAACCTCGTATGGCGGCAAAGTGTCCTGGTCTTTCTGGTCGGGGCGCAGTTCGGCGCTCGGTGGCTTTTCAATCGTGTCCCATGGAATGATTTCCTTATTACGATTGATCCAACGCGACATCGCATAAACTTGCATCTTCGGCAGGTCGCTAATGACGGCGAGTCCACCACACATGTCGCCATACATGGTGCAGTAACCGACCGCTAACTCGCTCTTATTTCCCGTGGTGAGTAGGAGTCGGCCCGTTTTATTCGACAGAGACATTAGGAAAACACCGCGAATACGCGCCTGCATATTTTCCTCAGTGACATCTTCTGAGAGATCGCCAAAGACCGGCTTCATGGCGGATTTCACTTCTGCAAACGCGCCACCAATCGGAACCGTATCGCACTGCATACCGAGATTTTTTGCTAGCTCGATGGAGTGGTCAACAGAGCCGCCTGACGAAAACTCACTGGGCATCGTCAGCCCGTGGACATTTTCAGCGCCCAAAGCATCGCAGGCAATCGCCGCGGTGAGCGCCGAATCAATACCTCCACTGAGGCCGAGGCAAGCCTTGGTAAACCCGCACTTGTGCGCGTAGTCACGCATGCCCAGAACGAGAGCGTGATAACTCTCAGTTTCGGGCGGCATCACCTCTGGGTGATTCAAATTATCACCCTCTTCACTTACATCCACCACCACGCATTGCTCGTCAAATGCACTCAGCGAAGCCAGTGGTCGCCCAAGTGCATCGAGCGCGAGGGAGTTGCCATCGAAGATCAACTGGTCGTTGCCACCGATGCAATTGCAGTAAACCAATGGCGTGCCCGCCTTCATCGCCACACTGGAGAGCATTTCCAGTCGACGTGCAGGTTTCCCCACGCTGAATGGTGATGCGCTGAGGTTGATGATCAGATCCATGCCTTTGGCGGTCAACTCTTGCACCGGATCACGATCGTAAAGCGGGCGGTGTAGGTAGTCCTCAGTCCAGATATCCTCACAGATGGTGATACCCAAACGCGTGCCGTTCCACTCAAATGGCTCACAGCTACCGCCGGGCTCGAAATATCGGCGTTCATCAAAAACATCGTAAGCTGGAAGCAGGGTTTTCCATACCTTATGCCTCACTTCACCATCGTGAAGGAATGCGGCGGCATTACGGTAAGGTTTCCCAATGGTGTCTTGCTCACAGTGATCGACGTATCCCAAAATGAGCGGTATCTCCCCCGTCTCGTCAGCCAAGTAATCCAGCGCCTGCAAGCACTTGGGGACAAACTGGGATTTGAAAAGCAGATCGCGGGGCGGATAGCCGACCAATGCCATTTCGGGCACGACAACAAGTTCAGCACCCTTCTCCAGGCACTCGCGGTAGGCTGCGAGGATGCGTTTCGCGTTTCCGGGGAAATCTCCGACTGTAGCATTGAGTTGTGCGATACCGATTCTCATAGTGTGATTTTCAAGACTTTCAGTTAAAGACGAATGGATAGCCGTAAACGGCACAAAATCATACAAAAAAGGGTTCTTATCGTGTTATCCGGGTCAATTTAGTCTACCAGAGGCCATATTTGCCGTAATGCATTGCATAAAGCCCCATCAGCAAGTTCGCCACACCATGCATCACCACGCATGCCATCAGGCTCTTGGTGCGAACCGCGACCCAATACATGAGTGACCCGAAAATGAGAGCCCCGAGGTAGTCGACCGGTTGGTGAACCAGGATAAACGCGCCAGTCACCACTCCGTAGGAAATCCATGCGGGCTTACCAAATGGCACTTTCCAGTAGTCGCGATCGGGGTCGAGCAGGAAGCGCATCAGAAATCCACGCCAGAAAATCTCCTCGACCAGGGAAACGATCACCACAGCGCGGAAAAAGCGCATCACTAATGACGACCAATAAACGCCCTGACTGCCGCCAAACTTGTCCGCGAGGTCTTGGGGATCGAATCCATCGTCGCGCGGCATCACGCCCAGCCACTTCAGAATTCCTTCCTGCTCACCATCAAGGCCGAACACCATGTGCAGGTGGGTTGGCAAGATCCAGAAGCCAATTCCAATCACTCCCATGATCGAAGCAAAGCCCCATCCCTTACGCCAATTCCATTCATAGTTTTTACGGAAAAATATTAGCAATCCTAAGCAAATGAGCGACTGGAGTGGGTATATCCAGTGATCTGGGTAGTGTCGCCACCAAGGAGCTTCAGGATGCTTCCACTCAATCAAATCCCCCACAAAAAGATATGGGAAAGTAATCACCATAAATACAGCGAGAGGCACCACGTGAGCCAACGTTCGGTCTTTCCGTATCTCTGAAAGGGGCCTCATGGGGTAATCAGTGATTGGGTGTATCAAGTGTTCTGATGAATCTTTCCATGCGATCCATCGCCGTTTTCAGCTCCTCAAGTGAGGTAGCGTAACAGCAGCGCAGGAATCCCTCCCCAGCTTCTCCAAAGGCATCACCGGGTACGGCGGCCACATCTTCGGCTTCAAGCAGACGCATCGCAAATTCCTGACTGCTCAGGCCAAATTTGCGTATATCAGGGAAAACGTAAAATGCTCCACCAGGCGAATGGCAGTCGATCCCCATTTCGTTGAGGCGTCCCACCACGAAATCGCGGCGCTGGTGGTAGCTTTCCTTCATTTCCAGCATCGCAGCCTCACCATTTTCCAGAGCCTCGAGAGCCGCTGCCTGACTGGTGATCGGTGCGCAGAGCATAGCGTATTGGTGGATTTTCATCATCGCCTCGATGAGAGGTGCCGGAGCACACGTGTAACCCAAGCGAAAACCAGTCATGGCAAACGCTTTTGAGAATCCGTGCAGAAGGATAGTCCTCTCTCGCATGCCCGGCAGTGACGCGATGGAAATGTGCTCGCCCTGATCGTAGCACAGCTCACAGTAGATTTCATCGCTCAGCACCATCAGATCATGCTTTACACAGAGTTGGGCGATTTTTTCCAGCTCCTCGGGCGGCATGACTGCCCCAGTCGGATTCGTGGGGAAATTCAGCATCAACACGCGTGTTTTCGGCGTGATCGCGGCTTCCAGCATATCTGCTCGGAGCGCAAAACTATCTTCCTTGGTTGTTGGCACCTCCACAGGAACCCCGTAGGCAAGTGCGATGCTTGGTAGATAGGAAACGTAACACGGAGTGTGAAACACCACTTCATCACCAGGGTTAAGCAGCGCCCGCAGGGCTAGATCAATCGCCTCAGAGACTCCCACGGTGACCAGAACCTCTGATGCAGAATCGTATGAGACCTTGAAAAAGTCCTCAACATAGCCACTGATCGCCTTACGAAGCGAGGGCATTCCAAGATTTGATGTGTAACTTGTGTAACCCTTCTCCAGTGAATAGATCGCCGCCTCGCGGATATGCCAAGGAGTCGCAAAATCCGGCTCACCGACGCCGAGAGATATGACGTCATCGCGCCCTTGGACGAGCTCGAAAAAATCGCGGATGCCTGAGCGAGGTATACCCGCAACCTGATGGGAAATTTTTTCCGAATAGTCCATGTCTGTTGATTCAGCCCAGCTATGAAGTCTATGGAGTCACTGGCAGTCTGCCCTCGGGTTCCTCGGATTCGAAGATGAACCCTTTCTCTTTGTAGGCCTTGAGGCGGAAATGGGTCGCTGTAGAGAGCACACCATCCAGCGTACTTAGCTTCTCAGAAACGAACTGGGCGACGTCGCGCAGCCCCTTACCCTCGACCACAACCATCAGATCATAACCGCCGCTAGTGAGATAGCACGAGGACACCTGGTCAAAACGCGCAATACGCATAGCGAGTCGGTCAAAGCCACCACCCCGCTCCGGGGTCAGCCTCACTTCAATGAATGCCGCTACGCCCAGCTCCCCTGCTTTTTCGTCATCGATCACGGCTTGGTAGCCGAGAATCGTGCCGTTTTCCTGCCACTTGGCAATTTGGGCATCAACCTCGTCCGGCTTCAGGCTGAGCGCCTCTGCCAGCTCCTCATTGCTCAGGCGAGCCTTGGATTTCAATAACTTGAGTAGCGGATCTTTCATGAATACGTCTGGTTCAGGGAGTTGAAAAATTATCGGTCACCCATGCAGATGCCGAGCGCGCGTGCGGTGTCTACCATTTCGCCGTCGGGATTGACCAAGCGCAGCTGATGCACTGCGTCTTCGATGGGAACTGAGTCAACGTGATATGCCTGGTAGCTGACCATGCGGCCATACTCGCCCGCTTGGATCATCTTCACTGCCTTGACGCCAAACCGGGCTCCTAGAATACGGTCGATGGCTGTAGGTGAACCACCGCGCTGAAGGTGACCTAGTACGCATGAGCGGGTGTCTTTTCCTGTCATTGCCTCAAGGTGATGCGCGACCACCTCTCCGACACCACCCAAGGTCACCTCACTGGCGCCTTTTTCGCCTTTCGTAATCAGCTCTCCACCACCTACGCGGGCACCCTCGGCGACCACCACTAGAGTGCTACGCTGACCTTCGGCTTCACGTTGTTTGATGAAATCGGCCACTTTATCGAGATTGAAATCAATTTCAGGCAGCAGAATGACGTGAGCACCGCCGCCGATACCACCCCAGAGCGCGATCCAGCCTGCGTGTCTGCCCATCACTTCCAATACCATCACCCGCTTGTGGCTCTGGCCAGTGGTCTGTAGCCGGTCGAGACCATCAACTACAGTTGTCACAGCGCTATCGAAGCCGAAAGTCATAGCTGTAGCCTGAAGGTCGTTATCGATAGTTTTAGGCACGCCCACCACGTTGAAACCCTCCATATTCATCTGTAGAGCAGTCGTGAGTGAGCCGTCACCACCGATGACGACAAGTGCCTCGACGCCGAGTTTTTTCATGTTCTCACGGGCAGTGGACATGATTTCCTCGGGGATTTTCGCGACGTTTCCTACGCCAACCTTCGCGGCGAAATGCCCTTTGTTCGTGGTTCCTAGAATTGTCCCGCCGAGCTTGCCGATGCCGATGGTATCGTCCGGAGTCAGCTTGATGTAATCGCCGCCTTCCGGTAGAAGCCCCTCGAATCCATCGATAAATCCATAAACTTCCCAGCCAAGCTTATCGGCAGCCCCTACGACCCCATTTATGACTGCATTTAACCCCGGGCAATCGCCCCCGCTATTTAGTACGCCTATTTTCATGAAATAATCTATCGAATGTCGCTGAACTTATTTTCTAAGCACGGGAACGCGAATCAGCTCCTTGCCCTTGTTCGTCAGTTGGTATCCTCCCGCCGCCCACTGATCATACATCGGCCACGCTTGGCTGATGAGCTGACGGCTGCGGCCTGCACGATCCGCGCTACCAAGAACGACCACGATGAGATCACGGTAGCGGATTTGGGAGCGCTCATCACTGAGTTTTTTAACCAGCGGTTTGCGGTGCGCGTTTACGGCAAGACACTGTCCCGCAGCAGCGGTCGTGCCAGTTTTAATGCCATTGACCCCTAGCTGGTTGAGTAAGGGGTTGGTATTTGTCACCTTGTAGGAGAGCTTTCTGCCGCTGGCCTTGATCACCTGAATGGTGCGGGACTTTTGTTTGACGTAAAACTGAAATCCCGTGTCGCGCATCGCATGAACGGACAACCGAGCGATGTCTGAAGCGGTCGAATATCCCGATCTTCTCTGTAAATTAAGGCCGTGAGGCGTAGCGAATTTTGTCCTGCGCATGCCAAGTGCCTTGGCGAGGTTGTTCATTTCATAAACAAACACTCTCTGAGGGTCGCCGGTCTTGCGACGGTGAGCTAGCAGCGCACGCCCAACATGATCGGCAAGCGTGTAAGCAGCGATGTTATCGGATCCCATCATTGCTGAGTAAATGGCGTCACGCAGGCTAATGCGATCTCCAGGCTGCACTCCCATCGGATTGGCACTCGCGAAGGTGAACGCAGCTTGCGGCACCGTTGCGAGAGTCGCTAGGCTCGTTTGTGAGGCTTGTGCCCAGTCGAGTACAACTTTAGCGGTGGCGATCTTTGTCAGGCTGGCGACAGGGCGTTTCTTTTCAGAATTCGCTGCCAGCAGCACTTTGCCCGTGTGTGCTTCCATGGCGATGTAACTCTCCGCAGAATGTGCTGCAGTGGCGCACAGAGTGAGGGAAGCGGTAATGATGGCGACAAATTTCATGGTAAAATAAGGGCTAAAGATCGGTCGGCACGCACTGTAACGGTAATGAGCTATCTGACAACACCTGATTGAGACAACAAGTGACCCAATCCATCCTTGTCATTTAGCCATGTTGGGATAGATTTTCGCGCACACGAAAGCATTTCCATGCATTTTTCTATGAAACATCGCCCTGATCACAAACACAGCATCTCTTTGATGGCTGAGGATCATCGCGTTGGTATTCATACAGAACCATTCCAGGTTCAACTGGAAACGCACGTGTATCTCATCGGCACATCCCAGCGAGTAATCGCCATGGGTCGGGAAAATCCCCACCCTGCTTCGGGCTCCGCATCTGCAAAATTGATGCTCGTTTCCATGCCCAAAGTGACAGCCGCTCGCAAGGAGTGCCAACCAAAACCAACAACGACTTACTACAATGTCTCAAGAAAACCAAAACAAACCCCGCAACGACGGGGGCCAGCGCCGCCAAGACGGCAACAACTCAAATAAAAACCGCAACAGGAACCGCAATCGTAATAGAAACCGCAATCGCAACGGAGGCCAAGGCGGGAACAACCAGAATCGCAACCGACAAGGGGGCGGGCAAGGAAATCGCCAAGGACGGCAACAAGGCGGCGGATCAAGAAAGCGCCAGCCAAAGCCAATGCCGCTGACGTTTTGGGAGAAAATCCTGAAAATTTTCGGTCTCTACAAAGCTCCCACAAGGCCTCCCCGCCGCAGACCCAATGCTGAGGGTGCAGCTCAGGAGGCTAAAAAACCCGTTAAATCAAACACGCGCAATGCACGAGGAAAGGGCGAGCAAAATCAGGAAAAAGGCCCGATTCAAGCGAAAGGCCGCGGAGCCGGCGATAGAGGTAAAGATTTCCCTGTAGAAACACCTAGGCTCTATCTGGGCAATCTCTCATACGACGCAGCTGAGCAGGATCTTGAAGATCTTTTCAAGGGCATTGGCACGGTTCGTAGTGTCGAAATCATCTACAACCGCCACACTCACCGATCCAAAGGTTATGGCTTCCTTGAAATGCTCAGCACCGAGGAGGCAAAACGCGCCGTAGAGGAACTCCACGACAAGGAGTTCATGGGCCGTAACCTCATCGTAAACGGTGCGAAAGCTAAACCGGTGGAAGACAAAGCACCCAGTGAGCCTCGTGAACCGAGCGAGCGCAAGCCACGGGAAAAAAAAACGCGTGACCGCAAACCTTCCAGACGAGGTGGAGACAGCCAAGGCAACGCAGCCAGGCTCATCTTAGGCAATGTTTCTCCCGATGCTGATGAAAACTCTATCGAAGAGCTCTTTAAAGGCATTGGAAATGTGCGTAGAGCGGAACTCAAATACAACAAGGAGACTCACAAACCCGAAGGCTCGGGTTTCATCGACATGCAGAAAGCCGAGGACGCACAGCGTGCCGTCGAGGTTCTGCATGACCAGCCGTTCATGGGTCGTAAGCTAGTAGTTTCGGCGGAAAAAGATAAAGCCGAAGAGCCAGCTGCGACTGAAGAGCCAGAGGTTGTTGCCGAAATTGAAGATGCACCCGCAGAGGAAAAACCTGCCGCCGCAGCCGAGTAATAAGCATATGGAGTGCGGGTTTAAAACCCGCAGCAACCAACGAGTGAAGCATGCCCGAGCGCAAGGACTCAGCCGCTGCCGCACTCCATGACCAATCCCCTCTACATCTGCGGGCCAACCGCTTCTGGGAAATCGGCACTCGCGATCGAACTCGCGCGTCTGCTTGATGGCGAGATCGTGAATGCTGATGCCTACCAATTGTATTGTGGCCTCGAAACCATCTCCGCCGCACCCAGCCCTGGTGAGCTAGCACAGGCTCCGCATCATCTCTATGGTGTTTTGGAACCATCGGAAACGTGTGACGCCATGCGATTCCGTGAGATGGCATTACCTGTGATCAAAGAGATACAATCGCGTGGCAAAACGCCCATCGTCACCGGTGGCTCCGGAATGTATCTCAAGTTTCTGACCCACGGCCCGTCCCCTGTGCCTTCGGGTGATGATGTATTGCGTCAGGAACTGGAAAAAGAAAGTGATGAGGCTCTCATTGCGAAGCTAACAAATCTTGATCCCGAGGGTGCCGCCATGACCAATTTAAAAAACCGCCGCTACGTAATTCGTGCTTTGGAAATCTGCATCCTGTCGGGCAGTAAAATGTCCGAGTTGAAAAGCGATTGGAAGCGCGCCAGTGACAGCATCGAAAAAGATCTTCTCGGTATTTATCTGCTTTGGGATCGCGAGCAACTTCGCCAGCGCATCAACCAGCGTGCTGACGTGATGTTAGATTCGGGAGCTATTGAGGAAGTTGCCGCCCTAACAAACCCATCAGCGACGTGTGAAAAAGCTATCGGTATTTCCCAGATACGCGCACACCTCACCGGTGAGTTAACACGTGAGGAATGCGCCGAACGAATCGCCGCAGCGACACGACAGTATGCCAAGCGCCAACGAACATGGTTTGGTAAGGAAAAATGGCTTACTACCTACCCTGTCGATGAAAATACGAAGTTCGCAGAGCTCTCTGAGCGTTACCAACAAGGAAGTAAATAGGGAGTGCGGACAATCCTGCTGTCCTTTACCCACAAGTTTTCATCGGGTTCTACTCCTTTACGTTTCTGGTATTCTTCGCCACAGGCGAAATTCATACCAGCCTATGGAACGGATACCATCCGTTCCATAGGTGTGCGGATTACACAGTCTGTTCTCTGAAGGAGAACTTCATGCGGATTAGACTTAGTCCCACACATACTTCTCATCGAAGTCCATACCGGTCTTTTTAAGAAGATCACGATACTCCTCCTGAAACGTCCGCGATCTGTGATGTTGTTCCTGTTTCTTGATGTTATCAATGAGCGCAAGAAGCTGGGAATACCCGACAGAAAACGCCCCGTATCCGCGCTGCCATGCAAAGGACGCGTAGCCTTTCCCTTGCTGTTGAATCCATTTGCTTGAATTGCGTTTGATGTGACCGATGAAATCGCTTCGAGTATCCGTCCTTGGCTGGCGCAATGCGAGGTGGACGTGATCGGCCACGCCACCGACACGATAACACTCCCAACCACGGTCACGGGTCATGGTGGCCAGATAGGCATGCATGGATTCCTTGATTGCCTCATCGAGAAATGGCTCGCGATCCTTGGTCGAGAATATCAGGTGTATTATGGTTTGCGAGAGAGACTGGGGCATGCGCTAAACTAACGTCCCTCATCACATCAGGAAAGGATAGAGTCATGGGGGAGGTTTCCGTGCATGATGTTCTCCTTAAGAGAACCGAGCTGTGTGTGGTGGGAGCCTATGGAACGGATGGTATCCGTTCCATAGGCTGGTATGAGTTTCGCCTTTGGAGAACGAGACGGGATAATAGGAGAGCTATGCGATGGAGGGGATTTATGGGTAAAGGACAGCAATCCTGCCCGCAATATTTGCAAAGCTTGCCGGTAGAAAAGATTGTCCACCCTCCCTTATAGAAAAACGACGATATGAAATCAGAGCGGAATCACACCATCTTTCGGGCGCCCTTGTAAATTTGACCTAATCTTGTAGTGGTTCTTCGGAATTGCCTTTGTTAACGTCAGGCCATGGATGGAGCACTCATCGTTGGTATTGTAATTATAGGTCTGCCTTTACTGGTATTCATTTTTATCTACAACGGCCACGTCAACCGACGTAATGCAGTCGATTACGCCTACGCCAGCATTGATGTGCAGTTGAAAAGACGATGGGATCTGATTCCGAACCTCGTCAATACCGTCAAAGGCTTTGCCAAGCACGAGAAAGAGCTTCTGGAAAGTATTACCCACTCACGACAGCAGGCTCGCGATAAGCACGACGACTCCTATGAGCGCTTTGAAGGTGAACGCCAAATTGACAACCAACTCCCCCGCCTGATTGCCGTTGCCGAAAGTTACCCGGAACTGAAATCCGATAAGCAATTCCTGAACCTGCAGCGTAATCTAACCGAAGTGGAATCACAGATCGCCGCTGCTCGCCGCGCTTACAATGCAGCCGTGATGAACTATAACAATGGCGTTGATATGTTTCCGTCCAGCGTAGTCGCGGGTATGTTCTCATTCAAGCGACGCCAGCATTTCGAAACTAGTGCCGCTGAGCGACGTAACCAATCCGTAAACCTCTAACACGCCAATGAGTAAGTCACAGTTTCCTGCCGACGCCAAAGTCTTGGCGCAAGAGATGAAGCCTACGCTCGACGCACTCGAGCAAGGCCGGCTCAAGTCGTTGGCACGTATCAGCAAGGGTTGGAAAAAGATCGGTCTATGCGTCCTAATCTGCGCGGCTGTGGCGGTGCTGATTCTCGCCCTATCCTCTGCCAGCTCCTCTACTGACCCATATTCCAATTCGAGCATAGAGTGGGGCTTCCTTGTGATTCCCGTAGGGATCATCGGCATCATTTACTGCGCCGTGATTCATCACAAATACATCAGCGGTCATAATGCAATTTACTGCGCGGTTTACAAAGAAAAAGTCATCGGTGGCATGACCCGCCTCATCCAGCCTGACATGACTTATTCCCCTGAGCGAGGCATCTCAGAACAGACATTTATGGAAATGGGGCTCTACTCGACAGGGATCGACCGCTACCACAGCGAGGATATGTTTGCGGGAAAGATCGGCAAAACGGCATTGATGTTTTCAGAAGCCCATGCCGAAGAAAAAAGGACGAGCAGGGACTCGAAAGGACGGACGAAGACTCGCTGGGTCACCATTTTCCGTGGACTTCTAACCATTGCCGATTTCAACAAAGAATTCCGCAGCTGGGTCACCGTCAAGCCCGACTTCGCCGAGAGCGCCTTCGGCTGGTTTGGTAGAAAAATCCAAGGATTCAGCGCTGATCTTGTCCGACTAGAGAATCCCGATTTTGAAAAGGCATTCGTCGTTCACGGCGGCGACCAAGTGGAAGCGCGATACATTCTAACACCCGATATGCAGGATCGCCTGCTCGACCTTCGCAAGTGGTTCGGCGATGATATCCGGGTGGCATTTCACAGCTCACGCATGCACTTGACGATCCCTAACTCAGACAACTGGTTCGAGCCTAACATCAAGCGCTCTGCCCACGACACCTCGCAGATGCAGATGTTTCTGCGGCAAATGTCATCCGTTTTCCGTCTCGTTGAGATGCTTGATCTGAATACAAGGATCTGGACGAAGGAATAACGTTCAGCACGAAACCTGTTTTTTACTGATCAGAGAGCTCTATGTGAGGGTCAAGGGGAATAAAAAGCCGCCCCGTCCTGAAAAAGAACGAGGCGGCAGTGAAATACAAATAACAAGAAACTTACTTTCTACGGCGCAGGATCAGAGCAAGTCCACCTAGTCCTAAAAGAGCTGTGGAAGATGGCTCGGGAATCGTTGCACCCTGTATCACGCTAACCCCATCCAATGTGAGGCGGGAGTCGAATCGGGCGGGGCCGGCATTAAAAAACTCACTAGCCTGTATAGTGAGATCAATTTGGCTGCTGCTACCAGAGTTTGCAGTGATAACTACACCCGGGGTCCAAGTTGCATAATTATTCTGGGTTCCTGCGGTAGTAAAGGTCGTGATCAATGGAGCTGCTGAGGAAGTCCCATCGTAGAAACTATGGGTTACTTGACCAGATCCAACATTATAAGTGAAGAGGGAAATTTCGTAATCGGTATTCGCAACAAGCCCGGTTAAAGTCAGCTTAGCTTCAACTGGAGTTCCGGCAGTTGCGCGCCCGCCATACCACTGCTCAAAGTCGTTCATGATGCGACCAGCGTTTACATTGTTGCGGTTGCGGTTCTGGTTGCCAAAGTTGGCGTTACTCACGTCGATATCAAAAGTGATTCCTCCGGTAGTGACGTTGTAGGTCTTAGCGTTAGAGGCTGGAATGCTCAGGAAGCCTGGTTGCGTCGGAGCCGGATAGTTCGAGGATGTGCCATCATCAAAATCGATGCCTGCCGTGACCCCGCCACTAAAATATGTGTTAGGGTCAAAACCACTTATAGTGGTAGATGTAGTAGCAGCATTGACTGCAGGTGCAACTGCGAGTGCTGTTACTCCTGCGAGGGCTAGTGTGTATTTGAGTGGTGCTTTCATTTGGTATTTATTAGGTTGTGTGTTACAGGAGCAAATTGATCAGCTTTCTGGAGACAGGACAATCTTTATTATTCTTTTCTCCGGCACTAATTCCTGATAGTTCTCCCACATGCCCTCTCTCCGTATCCTCACAGCAGCAGAACAGGTCGCCAGTTACCTACGGGAAGAGCTGGCGCGAGGTGTCCGAACAGGTAAAATGCCCGGTGCAGCGTCGCTTTCCCGTGACCTGGGGGTAGGTCGTATGACGGTAGATACAGCTCTGGAAATCCTGGAAGAAGATGGCATACTGATTGCACAGGGAGCGGGTCGCAATCGACTGATAGCAGAATCTGTCAACAATTCGTCTGCACTAAAAATAGCTTTTCTCCCCTTCTTGTCGGAAGACGTTCGAGCTGACTATGTGATGGATATCGAAAGGCTGCTACAAGAGGCCGGACACACCGTGATCTTTCTCGGCAAATCGATCAGTGAATTGAATTCGGACACACGGAAAATCTCTCGGCTTATGGAAATAACCGACGCCGATGCTTGGGTCGTGATTGCGGGGCCAAGGAATGTATTATCATGGTTCGCGGAACAGTCCCTTCCGACGTTTGCCCTGTTTGGTCGGAGACGTGGTCTTCCCATGGCAAGCGTCGGACCTGACAAGGAAACGGCATACCGAGAATTAGTGCGCCATCTCGTGAAGCTGGGGCATCGTAGAATCTCCTTGTTGACACGTCCACTGCGCCGCTTGCCTGAGCCGGGGTTCATCGAGCGAGCCTTCTTAGATGAGTTGGAACTCTCCGGAATACGAACCAGCACCTACCATCTACCAGAATGGGATGGGCAAGCGGAAACCATCCCACAGATAATGGATTCCATGATGAAGGTCACCCCTCCCACTGCCCTGCTCATTGATGAGCCCCCTGTATATTTCAGTGTCCAGTACCACCTTGCCCGTAGCGGTATCCTCGCGCCCCAGGATATTTCGTTAGCATGCTCTGACGGGGATCCCTATTTTGAATTTTTGAGACCCTCTGTTGCTCATGTTAAGTGGGACAGCCGACCATGGATTAGGCGTGTTCTGAGCTGGGTGAATTCGGTTAGCCTGGGAAAAAAAGACCTGCGACAGACGCTGTCAAAGTCCGAGTATGTTCCGGGGGACAGTGTTGGAAAAGCACCCTGAGGATCTTTAGCGGCCAGGGTGAACGGTCTTCACGCGCTTGGGTCTGGGTTTTCCCGATTCTGAGCGTAATGCGGATTCTGGCACGCTAATGGGCTTGTTGTCATTCACCAGAATAGTCGGGCGGGTTCGTGCGCCTTTTCGTTGATAATCCCCAATGTCCTGCCTCGCCTTGTCAGCCAGATTCTGCAAACGCTTGATTACTTTCGGGTGATCAGCCGAAACATCTTTGGATTCAGCTGGGTCTGATTCCAGATTGTAGAGTTTCAGTTTGGTTTTGCCGCGCTCTTTTCCTGTCCATCCGATGATTTGCGGATCGAGCGCGAGATGCAGTTTCCACTTCCCCGATCGCACTGCCTTGAGCTGACTCATAAAGTAGTAGTAAAATGCCTCGTGTGGAGATTTGGCATCGGGTTCCCCATGCATTAAGGCTCCGATGTCTTTGCCATCGATGACCCGCTGTTCAGGTAATTTTGCTCCTGCCATTTTGGCAAAGGTCGGGAGCAGATCCATGGTCGTGGCAATTTCCCCGCAAGTCTTCCCTGCTGGAATTTTACCCGGTGCCCACATGATGCAAGGCACACGAAATCCGCCCTCCATAATGCTTATTTTTCCACCTGAAAATGGAGCGTTCGACCCCAGCCGGTTAGCACCATTGTCCGAGGTGAAGATGACGATGGTATCCTTTTCCAGACCAAGTTCTCTGACCGTTTTGAGAAGCTCACCGGTCGACCAGTCGACTTCTTCAACGGAATCACCGTAGAGGCCATTTTTCGATTTACCGAAAAACCGATCCCCGCCAATCAGGGGCGTATGCACGGCGGTGTGTGGGAGATACAGAAAGAAAGGATTATCTTTGTTTTTCCTGATGAACTTGCAGGCTTCGTCCGTGTAGCGCTGCGTAATCGTTTTCTGGTCAGCTGGAGCCTCGATGACTACCTCGTTTCGCATCAGAGGAAGTGGCGGTGCTTTCTTACCCTTTTCCACCCCCGCACCACTGCCCATGTCGTTGCTGTAGGGAATGCCGTAGTAGTCATCGAATCCGTGTCGTGTCGGCAGAAAAACATCCTGGTCTCCCAGGTGCCACTTGCCGATACAAGCCGTCGCGTAGCCAACGGACTTGAGAGCTTCCGGAATGGTCAGTTCGTCGGGATTAAGACCCTTGCGGTCGAGCGGACACAAGACAAAGACCCCCCGACTGCTGTCGTGCAGGTCAACACGCAGAGGATAGCAGCCAGTCATCAGAGCTGCCCTCGATGGCGAACAGATACTCGCAGCCACATAGAAATCCGTGAAACGCATCCCCTCCTCTGCCATCCGGTCGAGAGCCGGAGTGCGGTTTACTTTCGAGCCAAAAGGACCGATGTCCGCGTAGCCCATGTCATCGACAAAGACTAAAATGATGTTGGGCTTGCTATCCGACCGCTCTGCGGATGCAAATACGGGCAGCATGCATACGAGTGCGAATAGGTGGAAAATGTGGTGTCTCATTATCAATTGGCTTTTTGTGCCGCCTTCAATATCAGGTTAAATGCGTCGCCGCCCTTAGGGTGACTCACTTCTATGGCCAGAGCATTTTTTCCGGGCTTAAGTAGCTTGCGGGTCGATGGCTTGAGCGGAATCGTTGCCTGATCGTATTTAGATTTTCCGCCTTCGGGGTCGAGGTGCATGATTAGGCTGCCGTTCAGATAGATGTGCATGGTTCCTGCAGTTGTGTAAGTCAACTCGAGTGACTCCACAGCGGATACGTCCTCTATCTCAAACCCTGTGCGTAACATGCGTTTGCCTGTGATTGTTTTTGCTGGCAGTTCGACGGATTCCCAATCTCTGGCAGAGAAAGAAGATTCCTTCCAACGGCTGTCTGCTTTTTTGCCAGCAGGCAGAACAAGCCAAGTGGATGACTTATTTTTTTCCTGAGGGATCAAAGAGGTGTTCGCGGAGGCTGGCTCTCGCGGAAGTGATTCTACATGTGCTTTTGCCATTTCCTTGTAGTTGCTTTTTCCACGTTTCATCAAAGTAGACAGATCTCTCTGCGTGCGCTTGTTTTTGAGAGACCCCGGAGACGTGATTGCTTGGAACCCCTTTGGCCCTGCATAGGAGATTTCTTTAATCGCACGATGATATTGTGCACCTTCGGCAAGAACAGTTGCATTGATAGGATCGTCAACGACTGCACGGAAGTTTTCTAACCGCGTGTCTTTTGGATCAACAATCGACTCAATGGCCTGAAGCTGGCATTTCAATTTGTAAAGGTCTCCAGCAGCCAAATTTTTTTCCATATCGGCAAGTGTAAGCCTGATGCTGGTGTGATTATTTTTCGCGATCGTTTCAAGCTGGCGCGCCAATCTCTGAACCCGCGGATCGGCTGAGTTAACCAATTTCGCGGCCGCCTTGCTGCTGAAATTAAATTTCTTTGCGTGAAAATAATCGAGTGCTTCTTTCAATTCGGCTGGTGCGTTTTTTGCAAAAACACTGTCTGTTCTCCCGAGAACCCCGAGGCGTTTGGTATCGGCGAGATAACTCAACGCAAAGCCACCCGTCGTCCAGAACGGGCCTTTATTGACATAGTTCCCTGTTCCCAAGTCCCCTTCCCTTTTTTGCGGCCATGGCTGAGTCATGAACGAGCCGTCCCAGCGTCGAGCAAGATCCCGGTAACTGTTGAAGCGCGACCAGAAGCTCGCGTAGTTCTTGCGGCCTGTTAGGCTTGCTCCGAGCGGCGTCCATGTCTGATTGAAAAAATTACCAGTGTGCCCGCCTTCGAATGATCTTAAATTAGTGCTGCATGCCATTCTAGCAAACCACTGAGCAGCTGGCTCCGCACCTAGCATCTGGAATGCCACTGCCGCCATGCCGTTTTTCCCATTGCTCGATGGATCGCTTGTGGGCGGATGATCTCCATATGGTATGCCACCGCGACCCGCGTAGGATCCGTAGAAATTGATACTGTTGCGTAATGCTTGGGGGTCGACTTTGACGCCGCACTGGTTACCCAGAATTAGAGATAAAAAGCAAACAACACCCGATGAGTTCAGCGAACCATAGCCGGGTGGAATGAAATCCGGCACGCCTCGGTGCCCCCACGTGCCCGGGTTGCATTGCCCTTCAGCTAGAACCCTGCAGAATTCCTCAATGGTCGGAAGCACACGTTTGTCACCCGTCGCCAGATAGTATTCGCAGAGGAAAAGATTCGTGTTACCCCAGCGCCATGTCTCATGCCCCGCATCGGTGACGGTATGGTTCAGACTCATCCGGCATGCGCTGCGGCGGACGTGATCTAAATAAGATGCATTTTCACTGGCAAGAAGCAGCATCGCGTTAAGAGGTCTACCGATACCCGGCGAGTAGCCGCTAGCAGGCATATTCTCGGCCAGAAAATCGGCAGCATTGTTAGCAATCTGACTGCTTTTCGGGCAATCAAATGGAGCCGTCTTACTGTAGTTCCCAAGCACGGGTATCTTGATGCCGACCTGTTTGGTCACGCCGTCACGCACGCAGAGTAACCTGAGCTGACCTTTGCCTTGATCACTCTCCGCCCAAGTGATCGCGCGTGCGAATTCAAGTCTAGCATCTGAGGCGAATTTTTTAACAGCAGGCGCCGTGCGCCATGTGGTTGCAGGTGTGTTAGGTGGCACGGCAGCACCGATAATGATATCGTAGCGCTGGAGCACTCCATCCGCAGGCGACCCAGTCTCAATACTCTTGATGAGAATTTCCCGGCTATCACGGGAATGCCCATCTGGCCCGTAGACCCACCCGCGAGCACCTGTAGGGCCAAGGTTTTGGGTAATGTGCCAAATACGTGATGCAGACTCAGGAATCGGCGTCTGGTATTTGGGAAGGTCTTGTAACACTGGGGCATCGGCATGCGCGAGTGATGCAAAAAGAATGGAAACTCCTGTGGTAAGTGTGGCTGAGCTGAATTGAGTCATTTCAACAAAAAATAGTTAGGTTTTATAGTGATTAGGCTGACTGTAGAAACTTGACCGTTTCTATCAGCAAGTCATAGCGACGTTTAACATCTGCCCCTCGGTTGCCGTTGAGCTCCCGCTCAGTGGGTTTCATAATGAGCACAAGCTCAGTGAGCTGCGGCAGGATAACCTTCGCATCTTTTCCAAATGATTTAGCCGCTTCTAGGCATGGCTCGACTAAGCTGGTGCCACGAACGACTTTATTCATCAGCTTCGGAATGCGTGGGATGAGCTCCTTAACCCTCAATTTATGTAGTATTTTTACAGCTTCCACCTGACCACCTGCTCCGAACATCGTATCACGGTTAGGTGTCCAATCCAGATGCGCGAGTAAGTCGGGGATGAACTTGCGTTGATCTTTCTCATTCATCCTTGTAATTAAATTGACCACGCTTCCTCTACCGCGAGGCAATGGAGACTTCAGTGCTTTTTTCAAGACATCCACAACACCTTCTTGCTTGAGAGCGGATCCGCTAAATTGCTTGTGTAAGATCATCATCGCATCCTGTGCCACGTAAGGATCTGCATCGGTGCAGAGATGGAGCACCGCCTGAATCGCTTCGGGAATTTGTGGCGCCAATAATGACAAACCCTTCAAAGCTTGAGCCCGAACCTCGAGCTGAGGGTCTTTTGCTAACTTAACGAATACCTTTTCGAGCTTGGCGTTCTCTTTAATCCTAGCATGAGCCTCGCGGTAGTTTTTGATCTCAGGATGAATTTTTTTCCAGTCGTCCAGCTTCTTCTTGAGTCTTGCTGTTAGTGCTGAAGTGGTGCCCGCTCGAACCATCCAGTTGTCCGACTGGGTTCCTTGGCGTAATTGGGAATCGACTGATTCACCGCGACTTCCCAGCGCACTAGCAGCACTGCTTCTGACTGCTGGATTCCAGTTGCTCAATAGCTTGAGCAGCTCGGCGCTCTTCATTTTTGTCACCTCCGTGCTCTCGGGCAGCGCGATGACTTTTTCCGGATAGCTCTGTGGACAATTTTGACTAACTTGCTTTAGAGCATCATCCAGAGCTGGATCGGCAGAAACTGACAATGCGCTGGCCAAGCAGACCGTGAGCGAGAGATGATTACACCCAGGAAACAGATACCAATTCATTCCTCACTGGGTATTCCAATGATGGTGGATTGTCGAATCATAATGTTTGATCCTGTGATCTGAATTGGGCTTTTATTCTACTTAACGGCTTTTTTGCTTCTGAACAAAAAGACTCCCTTCTTGTTACCAATGCCGATGTCGTCTTTGCCATCACCATCAATATCAGCCACAGTGAAATGTGTGCCTGCGCCGGAGTCGGAATCGAGCAGGTGTGGAACAAACCGGGCACCCTTCTTGTCGCGGGCCAGCTCATACCAATAGAGAACTGCAGCACCTTTTGCATCGGGGTCACGTCCGTTGTGTGCCCAGTAGCGTTTACCAGTTGCGAAGTCGGTCAGACCGTCGCCATTGAAATCTCCGAGTGCCAGCGCGTGTGCCTGGGTAAAACTAACACCACCAACGCCGAGCGATTTGTCTTCCGGTATGAGCACGTGTTTTTTGAAAGCAATCTTGCCGTCTTGTTTCACTTGCTCGTGCCAACCAAGCCCCCATGAGTGAGCTGAAAGGCTGGTAACGACATCATTGTCGCCATCGCCATCGACGTCATAGACGAGCATTTGTGCGCCCCCCTTGTTGGATGAGAATGCATACTCGTGGAATTTCCAGACATCACCTTCCAAGGGTTTTTCAGGTGCTTCATACCAACCTTTCATTTCTAACAAGTCAGTTCTGCCATCGCCATTGATGTCACCATAACCTAGCCCATGGTAGTAAGGTGAGCGTGTGCGTTCATTCGAAATAGGATGGAATTTCCACGGCTTCTCCGCATTTTTCCAGTCGGGGCTAAAAATACCAAACCGACCGCCACGCATCGCGATGAGTTCCGGTTTCCCGTCGCCGGTGATGTCAGCGATTTCCGGCGATTCGTTGCCCATTTTCGATACGACCCGGTGCTTGGGCCAGTTCTCAGATGGCTTTTCCGGCTGGAGATAGAGGTCGAGATGGAATTTACCATCGTGAGGCACTTGGAAAATGTCCGCTCTGCCGTCACCATTCATATCGAGCACCCAGCTTTGGAATGATTTGTGGCCGTAGCCCTTGTGCGACACAGCTTTGCCGGGACGATAGCGATGCCTTTTTTCATATTTGGGACCCTCCCACCAGAAGGGGCCGGCAACGAAGTCGAGTTTACCGTCGCCATTCACATCCCCAAAGGTGCTGCCCTCAGTGTAGACGCCGGGGTCGAGAACAGTTTTCAGGTGTGTCGGTGAGTCAGCAACAGCTGAAAGACTTGCGATTAGACCAACAGATAGTGTAAAATAGATTTTTTTCATTTGGATATGGTTTCGATAAGAATGGGTACCGCACGACCAGCTTTACTAACAACTAAGGTAAATCGGTCATCTGATCCACCAGCGGTGACTTCCACGCTGGCTGAACCTTTGCTCGGTAATTTGATTTTTTTCTCTCCATCAAAAAGACTCATTTCAGTGGTATCATTAATCTTAAGAGTGATTGTCCCTTTTTTGTCGGGATTTAAACCGAAGCGCATCACGCCCATACGGAAACGCTCTCCCACCCCCTCGAAGCTCGAGACGTCGGCTGTCTTCAGTTCGCCATTGACTCGACTTACTAGATCAATCCATTCGTAGCCATGATCCTCAGATGGCTTGGCGAAAACAGGAGAGCCTAGGTGGCGAATTTGGTCTAATGTCAGTTGATGTTTCTTGAGCACTTTCCATTTTCTGACGAAGGATCTAGATCCTGTTTTGAAGTCGCCCTCCTTACCTAATTCAGAGAGAAAGCGAACGATATCTACAAACTCATCTTCTCGCAATCCGGCTGTGAGTCCGGGAGGCATCATGGAGAAATTACTAATGACCTTAGTCTTGATGTCAGTGGCTGCGATGCGGGTAAGTTTGCCCGTATTGTCTCGGAGGACTAATTCTTTTTTACCGTCTTTGACTAACCCACCGCTGTGGACGTTGCCATTTTTCTCTGTGACCATTGTGGTGTGATAGCCCTCCTTGATTTTATCGTTAGGGTCGAGCAGTGAGGTGATGATGTAATCTACGGGAGCACTCGCCCCCATGCTAACAAGGTCAGGGCCAATGGGTGAACCAACTCCACCAATCGCGTGGCACATGACGCAGTTGATCTTGCGATAAATAGTCTCTCCTTGATGCGGGTCTCCCTCTGCCTGAACTCGCTTTACTAGCGCCTCCATCTGCTTTTTCGATAGTTGCTGGGTCATGGGTTTGAGATTCCCTGCTTTCGTGAGCGCCTCAATGAGCACCTTGGAAGGTTTACCGGAGGTTCCCGCACGCTGAACACCAAGGCTGGCGATTTTTGTCGGCAATGTTTTTCCTTTGAGCGCCTTGGCGAGTGTCGCTGAGGCTCTCGGGTTCTTCAGAAAAAGGGATAGCAGACCGTGGCGATCTGTGCCGTCGTCTTTGGCTAGTATTTGAACTACTTTTGCAGCTGCTTTGTATGGGGCAAGGCTAGCAAGTTCTTTAACCGCAAGTGTGTGCAGAGAGCCATCCTTTGTTTCATTGCTGAGTTTTTCAAATAGAGCGACTGCCTCCTTTCCTCCGTATAGTCGAAGCCCTAGCGCAGCTGCTTTGCGTTTCCCAGGTGACGTCTTTAAAACTGCGATGAGCTTTTCCCTCGCGGCCGAGAGCTTCCAGAGTCCAGCAAGTTGTGATGCGTTGGCGAATACTTTTGCATCGTTGCTATCTAGCAGAGGCAGTATTTTTTCACTACCTTTGCTTGGCTGGGTTTTTCTGATTTTTTTAGCCGTGATTAGATTTTCTAACACCTCGGGATTTTTGTCAGCGTATTCAAGAAGGCGTGAGAGGTCATCCCTATTACCCACCTGCGCAATCACCTCGATCGCCTGAGACTTCTGCTCACCACTGAGTGAGCCGTCGCTGAGGCCTTTGAACAGTGACGCAAGATTAAGAGGCTTTCCGAGCGCCTTCATAGCGAAAACAAGATGATTCAGTTTACCGCCGAAAACATCTTTCCCAGATTCGAACAGAGGAGCCCATTCGGCTTCGTGCTCGCGGACGATTGACCACAGTGCAAAATCGATCGGCTCATCAACCGGGTGATCAAGAGCTCGCAGTGCTGTAGGAACTGATCTGGGGCTGGGCATCTGCGCTAGGCAAGTGATTGCCCAAAGCCTCACCTGAGGATTCTTGTCATCGACTAATCGGCTGACGATTTTTTCTGCATCAGGAAGCTCGTTGTATCGCTCATAAACCACCCGCAGGGCGGCGGCTCGGTAGCGGTAGTCAGTCGACGCGACAAGGGCCTCAATTAGAGGAGCATTTGTCACGTTAAGAGCCTGATACATCCACAGAGCTTGCAGACGTGCGAAATCATCGCTCAAGCCGGCACTCCATGACTTGAGCTTGGGTAACACCTCTGCTTTTTTTCGGTTGCGTAGCTCCGTGCGTGCCAGATCTCTGTGCCCGCGTTCTTTTGATACGAGGCTTTTGAGCAAGTCATCAATGCTTGCCTTGGCGAGATTTTTCTTTTCCACTAAAGGCTGACCTTTGAATGTCACCCGCCAGATTCTCCCACGAGTCTGATCGCGCCTTTTGTCACGAAAATCCACCTCACCGTGCTGAATGATCGGGTTATACCAATCGGCAATGTAGAGAGCGCCATCAGGCCCCATTTTCACATCCACGGGTCGGAATGCGCGGTGAGATGAACTCAGGAAATCCTCAACCCTTGTGGAAGTGTAGGTGCTTCCATTGGGCGTTAACTTGTAGGAGTTGATACGGTGGCCGCGGAAGTCGGGCGCTATCAAAATTCCTCGCAGGTTTTCGGGTATGTGTGAACCTGACAGGATTTCGAGGCCACAAAGTTTTGGTTGCCCTGGGTTAAGCCCCTTCAATTTTTTCTTAACTCCGTAGGCAGTGCGAAATGCCGAGCGCGGAAAGATAAAGTTGATTCCTTCACCGCCAGCACCATCGGTCGCGAAAGTCTGCCCGTAGTCGTCAAAGACAAATCCCCACGGGTTTATTAGACCTCTGGATAGGATTTCCAAACGGTGGGTTTCAGGACGAAATTGCCAGATACCACCCGCCATCAGCCGACGAACGCCATAGGGAGTTTCGATATGACTGTGAATGTAGAGCGACTGCATGAAATAGATCATTCCATCGGGTCCTTGCTTGAAGGTGTGTACGAAGTGGTGTGAATCTTCGGTTCCAAATCCCGAGAGCAGCACAGTGCGCTTGTCCGCTTTGCCGTCACCATCCGTATCTTCAAGGAAGAGGATTTCCGTGGAATTTGCAACGTAGGCTCCCCCATCGGCGGGCATCACAGCTGTGGGAATATGCAGGTTATCCGCAAAGACTGTTTTCTTATCTGCCTTGCCATCGCCATTGGTATCCTCAAGCACGAGCACCCGGTCATTTTCCTCCGCGCCAGGGACGATATGCGGATACATGCTACTGGAAACAAGCCACAGCCGACCTTGAGGATCGAAGTTCATCTGCACTGGCTTCGCGATCATCGGATCGGAAGCATAGAGTTCGATTTCCATGCCCTCAGGCAGATTGAAAGCGGCCTTTTGCTTAGCTGGATCGGGGTCAGGAATGTCGCGCAGCCCACGCTGAGCTTGGGCGGACAGCAGAGCCAGCGAGAGTGTGATTAGAATACGTAGGATCATTTACTTAGATTGGAGAATGTTTTGCTTCAGGGCTTCAATTTCCTTCTCGCGCTCCGCAATGATAGGATCGAACATGGGAAGTTCCTTGGCGTTTTGCCCCTGCTCGTGTTTACGGAAAAGGCGGAGGTAGGTTTCATTGGCAGGACGCCAGCGGTGGAAAAAAAGTCTGTTTTTCGCGACGATCAATTGCCTCAGTTTATTGGCCGATGTGCTGTCGAGTTGCTTATCGTTCGGCGGATCGAGCCCGAGAGATCTTACAAATTTCGGAGCGATCTGATGGTATCCCTTTTCCGTGAAGTGGATTCCATTATCAGTAAGCCCCTTTCCTCCTGTGCCAATTGCGTTGTAGAGGTCTGCAAATTTGAGATTTTTTTTCTGGGCAAGCTCGCCAATGGCTTTTGTATAGAGATCCAGATTTTTATTGTGCGCTGCCATATTCGGCATCGGTGAGCCTAGATTCTCTGCTGGTGGCGGTGAAAGCAGGACAATCACACGTGGGTTCGCCGCCGAGGAAATCATATCAATGAGCCGTTCATAGCCCTTGATGAACTCCGGCAACCCCTTCTCACCATCAAATGCCGCCACGGCACCATAACAGAGAATCACCACGTTCGGTTTCAATTCAGTTAGATCGCCCTTTAATCGGTCAAAACCCTCCTGCGGAGGGCCGAAATAGCTGCGCGCGTGGCCGTAGACGCTGTCGCCACTCCAAGCGAGATTGCGGAATTTCATATCCCTTTTCTTTGCCGCAAGTGACAGTGCGGTTTCGAAGTGCCCGTAACTCTGAGCTCGTTCCACCACCGTATTGCCAATCATGGCCACCATATCACCATTCTCAAAAGTCACCGCTTTCAAGGGGACCGCACACAAGAAAGTTAGCAGACAAATCAGTCGAATCAGCATGGAGAGCATGATCCCGTTTACGATGCACCAGGCAAGGATGTTTCTTTAAACTCGGGATAATTCATGGATTTTCATCAGTCTGTAGAGCTAATTAACCTCTCTGAGATGAGGCAGGCTATGAACTAGCGATCATGAATTCACCTTCGATGGTAAAATTAGGCATAGTGCGTTGAAGCATCGACTGAATTTTGGGGAAGTCATAGTAATCCGATTCATTGCGAACCACGATACATCGTGATGCGAATTGTGCCATTACCGTCAGACTTGTCTCATCCGGCATAAGTGGTGCATCAAGCACCAATATGTCGACACACTGATTGGCATTACAGAGAGTTTCCAGACACAAAATCGGAATGCGCTTCCATGCCTCATCGGTGATAAAATAGAGGTTTTCTTCCTCGGTCGAAAATGGAGATAGCAGTTCCTCACGAGTTTTTACATGCTGTCCAGCTTGCTGGTATTGTCGATTACGAAGCCTTGGTTCAATCGATGGGACAAGATTCTCGCTGCTAACCAAAAGCGTTGTAAGGCCTTGCCTGCTAGCGGCCAAACACACAGCAGCGGCAGTGAGTGCCTTAGCTGGATTGGGTTTTTCGCTTGTTAAGATTATGCCCTTTTCAGTAAAGCCAGATTGCCTGACTTGGGAAACGAAGTGATTTAAATCGGCTCCAGATCGAGACCTGAGATCGTTGACATGACGCACCCATGCCCCGGCTCCTATGTCTGAGACAGGCGGGAATGTAATCAAAGTAGGAAAGCCCCCGCCTTGTTGGGCAGGAAAACTGGAATGTACCGGAGCTGCAAATTGCTCATACTCTGGCTGCATGGTTAATGTGTTAGCTGGATCAACAGGAGCCTGGATTTCCTCGTGAACGAATTCTTCTTCGTCCTTTCGTGCCATTGAAATAACTCGTTGCCCAAAGCCAAGTGTAAGAGGTATGCCGAAGAAACAGCTACCGAAAGCTATGCCCGCAACAACCGCAGAAAGCGGCTTGCTTGGAAAGACAGGATCTTTCTGCACTAAAGCTTTTTCAGTGATGCGCACTCTTTCCACGCCGTTGAACTGAAGCGACAAAGTAGCCTCGTTCATTTGAAGGATAAGGCTGTTGTATAGATCACGGCTTGTTTTCAGCTGTTGTTCCATTAGCTGCTGACTAACGGAAATATTACCAGCAGCGACCATTTCGTTCTTTGTCGAGTTCACTTTCGCTTCCAGGCCTGCAACCTTTGCTGAAGTGTTAGAATGCTGACGTTTAAATGATGCGACTGCTTGAGCGACCAGCTTGCTGAGGTCAGCGTAGGCAGATTTCTCCTGGCTGACGGCATTAATCATCGTTGGATGCCTTCTTCCGAAGTCTGTTTTGAGTTCTGCGACTCGCGCACGTGATTCTCTGAGCTTTTCATATGCCCTCTCGAGAGTATCATTTTCTGCTAATGCAGGAACCTTGAGTATTTCCTCAGGATTGCTGCCTGTTTGCTGGATGGCTTGCAGTGTGTCTCTCAGTCTTTCCTCTTGAAGTTTGGCGTCAACCAGCTGGGTGTTAAGAACAGTAATTTTGTCGGCAATGAAATCCGATTCACCCTGTGCATTAGTAACTCCACGGCTACGGCGATATTCTAACAACTCCTTTTCTTGCGCCTTCACCTCATTGAGCAACTCCTCTGACTTGGATTTCAAAAACGCAACCACCTTACGGGTGATTTGCTGTTCCTGCTCACTAACATAATTCTGAAAATGTGTGACATATGTATTTGCGAGCTCGGCAGCAGTCATTTTATCATCGGATTTGACTGTAACGGACACCATGTGCGAATCCTTCAACACGTCGATACCCACCATATTTGAAACCCGACTCAGAAAGACGTTCCCCTCGTCTTCGAGTTGCTCCTCAACGGAGAGTTTACCAATGATTTTTTTGCGTAACTCCGGAGAGATCGCTTGATACAGACTTAGACGAAACTTGTCGGTCTCGATTTCATTTTTCAGGTTATTAACTAATTGGGGCAGATTGTATTCAGAGCGTTCGTCAGGCTCCATCGTCTGCAGGTTGAGTTTTTTGCCGGAATTGTTATTGAGCAAAATAACTGACGTAGACTCATAAACTGGGGGGCGGCTTTGCAAGTAGGCAAAAATGCCAACCGCTGCACAGAGACCAATCAGTGTTGCTATCAGCCAGTATTTCCTGAGATACTCGAATATCTCTTCCACACTAATGATGGATCTTTTAACCGCCGATTGGCTAGTGCCGGAGGACACCTGCGCCATCGCCGGCTGCTGAACTTGTGCCAGATGCATGGGCTGCCCATGTGCCAGTGGCTGCTCCGCTCTTGGCTGAATGGAATGCCCGTATTGAGGATCAGGGGGATTCATGATACTTTATTCGGTTGGGGTTTATGGTGTAGAATACGATCGAGTCCGCGAGCGAACTTGAATACAGTCCCGCCAATACTGCGTGGACAAGCTGCCTCATAAATATTGAGTGTATGGCTGCTGTTTGTCCATTCGTCTTTGTAACCGGCTTCGCCAGGCAAAGTATCTAATTCGCGTAGTCCTAGATCGAACGTCTTTTTTGCTGACCAGATGTGTAGCATATTTCCAGGACGCCCAGACTTGAATTTCATATCCCATGGAACCTGGTAGCCCCACATCTTGTTATCGTAAATAAAGTTGTATGCCGCTCCTGCAACATCACCATTCATTTCGACCAATGCCGCAGACAAGTAGCCTTTTGAAAAAATCCGCGCCGCAAATTCACGGTGAAAATCAACAAACTCTGTAGTATGGAATGCCTGAGCTTCGTCTCCCCAACGCTCACTGGAAAGCCTAACAAGCTCATCTATCAATGTCTCTACCTGAGTCAACTCGCTGACCTCGGTGTAATCCATGGCAAAACGTCTGGTGGCGTAAGACTGGATGTAGCGCACGCGACTTGAGAATTTTTTAGGGCGAGCTGCTAGATGCTCATCCCAGCTTCCATCAACGTCAATGTACGGCGAGGCTAAGGAACTGGAGGTTTGTAGATCAATACCGAGCTGAGCCAATCTCGTGCGCATGGAATTTGTTGAAATCGATTTCTCAGAGGCCAAGTAGAAATACGCCACGTCCCATTGTCCCTTAAACTCGTCAATGATGAGCTCGGCTGTAGCCTTTCCCAATGCCTCCTCATATCCTCTCAAGGCAGGAAGTTCCAACGACTCGCCCAACAGCTCACCTACACCGCCCATGAAAGCGAGATGGCGAAATTTCCCTCGGGCTCCGAGAAACGCTCCTTTCTGAGTGAGCATTAGTGGTGCTGCACCAATTAATTTTCCCGCTTCATCACGTGCAACAAACATTCTCACATCGTATCCGTGGTCGCCATAGGTCTGCCACCAGCAGTCGAGATAATCCCAAGACTGAAAAGGGCTAGGTATCTGCGTTTGCGCATGAAAATCATCCCATTCCTCTTCGAGCGAAGCGAATTCACTCTGGGTGACTTGCTTCAGTGCGAGGCTAAATATTTTGTGCTCAGAAGCGGTAATTCGTTTGCTTTCGAGTGTGGTCGAAGTGCTGGACATATCAAATATGAGGTAAGTGGTTTTTATTTAAACAGATGAGGTGGCTCTCAGTCCTTTTTGCTGAACATTCGATCAATGCCGCGCGCGATGGTGAATAAGGCTCCGCCTATATTTTCCGGACAGGCAGCTTCGTAGATATTAAGCTTATGTTGATTATCTGTCCATCCTTGTTTGTAGCCAGAATCTTCTCCAGGTAGAGTATCGAATTCCCTTAGACCATTCTCGAAAGAATCCCGAATACTCCAAACATTAAGCAAAAAGCCAGGGCTGGCCTTGCTGAAATCAGCATCCCACGGCGCTTGATAACCCCACATTTTACCATTGAAGATGAAGTCGTAAAGTCCGCCAGCGATCTTTCCGTCCAGCTCCATGAGACTGAACGATAGTTGGTTTTTGCGCGCAAATCGTGGCGCTAGCTGATGATGGAACTCGATGAATTCCGGGGTATGGAATGCCTGTGCTTGCTTGCCCCATCTCGCTAAAGATAGCCGGGCAAGCTGTTTGACTCCGTTTGTAATCGAGATGTCTATTCCCGCCTTAATCCTTTTCATGCCAAATTTCCGAGTGGCACTGGATTCATTATATCTCACATTTTTTCGGAAACTTTTCGATTTCCCAGCAAGAAAGTCATCCCAGCTGGATTGATCTGTTCTCAAATATGGTGAGGTAAGCGAGTGGGTTTGCTGTATGGGAACCCCCTCTTCTTTGAGTCGTCTGAGCATTGCATGAGTGGAAATCGATTGTTCGGGAACGAGATAAAAATACAGTGCCTCCCATTTGTTTCTTAGGGTTTCCAAGATGATTTTGCTAGCAGCTCGGCCAATCTTTTCCTCGTAGCCAGGTAGTGCAGGCAGCTCGAGTGACTCACCTAACATCTCACCAGCACCCCCCATGAAGGCGAGATGTTGAAATTTCCCTCGAGCCCCTGAAAAAGCCCCACGCTGTGTCACCATGAGCGGGACAGCACCAATCAGCGTTCCTTCATCATCACGCGCGATGTAGAGGTGGACGTCGTATCCAATTTCCCCATAGACTGACCACCAGACATCCAGATAGTCCCAGCTCATGAATGGGCTGGGTGTCTGCGATTTCAGAATCATTTCGTCCCACTCATATTCAAATGTGGAAAATTCATCCCGAGTGGATACGCGCAACAGCCTCAGGCTGTCGGTAATCTTTGTTTCTGCCCTGCGCTGTGTCGTTTTAGACAAGTTTTTCAAGGTTCTCATATTTTTCGATTAATTGTTAGGGTTAGGCTGCAACAGACGATCAATTCCGCAGGCAAGCTTGAACAACTTTCCGCCCAGGCTTTTGGGGCAGGCTGCTTCGTAAATATTCAGCGTGCGGGTGTAACGCGTCTCAGAAACCTCTCTGCCAGCATTTCCAAGCAGGTAATCAATTTCCTGAAGCCCGTGGTCAAATGCCACCTTATCACTCCAAGTATTGAGAATTAATTTGATGTCAGCCTGTTCAAATTTGGGATCCCATAGTGCCTGTCTCGCCCACATCTTGTGGTCGTCGAGAAAATCATAAACAGCTCCCGCATACTCACCGTTGATCTTAACGAGTCCGAAAAACAATTTGCCCTGATCAATGAGACGTGGTGCCAATTTCCAATGAAAGTCAACCATGTCTGTCGTTTCGAAAACGCGGGAGAACGCATCATCATCACTGAGTTTCGATAACCGAATCAATTCTTCATATGCTGTTTCCAAGTCAAGCTCAACTCCGACACGGATCAACTGGAGATGATCGGCTGTCTGAATACCATTTGAAAAAGCAGCAGCGATACGCTCTCGCACCTTGATTTCTTGGTGCGCGATATGATCATCCCATGATTTGGTAATAGGCAAGATAGGAGAGGCCGTTGAACTAACCGTTTTGATCATGATACCTGCTTCAGCAAGTTTTTTGATCATCATGTTAGTAGCTCGCGAGTCGTGAGGAACCATTGAGAGATAGAGCACGTCCCATTGCCCTTTGAGTTCATCCAGAATGTGATTAGCCACTGCTTCACCAAACACACCTTCATAGCCTCGGCGAACGGGCAGTTCTAGTGATTCTCCAGCAGCTCCTCCCAAACTACCTATAAATGATAAGTGCCTAAACTTACTGCGTGCGCCTTGAAATGCTCCGCGCTCAGAAATCATTAAAGGTGCGGCACCAATAATGTTTTGTTCCAGGTCACGTGCGATGAATAGCTTAGGCGTAAAGCCACGATCTCCGTATACATCCCACCAGACGTCAATATAGTCCCATGTTAGGAATGGACTAGGTGTCTGTGTCTTTGCCAGAAACTGATCCCACTCATCTTTCAGCTGAGAAAAATCGGTTCTTGATTTCACTGGCTCTAAGGTCAGGCCTGAGCTGTGATCACTTTCATTGTATTCGATAAGTCTGAATTCACGGGTTCCTTGCTGGACCCCGGTCTCAGACCGTGGTTGGGTGTTTTTCATGTCTTTGGGGGGGATGCGTGTGGGGCACGCATTAGGGGGTTAGGGTGAATTTAGCATCGCTTCGCTAATCGCTCGGCGTGCTTGGAAAACCTCTTTGGGGGAAGTTTCCCAGTCTGCAAATCCCCTTGCGATGCCCGACAGAATATCTGCTGCGCGCTTCGGGTGGGTATTTTGTAGAATTTTCAAATGATCGTAATCCTCCATTCCATCGCGTATCCACTTTAATCGGATAGATGGACATGGAGTAGCGGTCATGCCGCCTCGGAGTTCTGTTGGTGCTGGTGGATAGATGAGCAAGCCGTCGCCGTTAAATGTTTCGTCTCCACCAATAAAGCTTCCAGCGTCTTTCCATGGATTAGTTCCCTGTGGCCAGTGGAAGACGTTCCAGTAATGTATTCCGGAGAATTGCTTCGCTGCACAAATCCATGGCAGTATCCGGTAATGAATACCTGGGTAATCGGTGAGCCAAACAGGCGGATAAGAATCTCGCAAGGTGTTAGGCTCGCCTTTCTCATGTTTCCAAATATCTCTGAACTGCGATAGCGCTGGGTAGCACCACACTTCATCCCCAGAATCAATACGCTTGGAGATGATTTCCTTTCCTTTATTACTTTCTAGATCTTCCCAAGCCCACATCACATGTGGCGACCAGATGTCTACGGCTCCGGTCAATGTCCCCCACTCTCGGCTCTGAGGTTCTGGCTGTTCGGTCACAAAGAATGAAATTTTCTCATTTGAAATCTGTGATGCTGAACGAACGAGAACCGACCACTGACGGATCTTCTCGTAAGTTTCACGGTTATCGGGCTCGTCTAAGCTGCCCACTGAAAATATCAGATCAGCTTCAGGCGCCGCCTGCTTGAAGAGCTTTGCTAGCTCAGCGAGATAAGCGACCGCTTTAAGTCGGTCTTTACCAAGTGGATCTTGGAAAGGATAATCACGCCACATCGGCAAATGCAGACATCGGAACTTACCCTCTTTAAAATAGCGCTGAGTGATATCTTTTGCGGCAGGCAATGTAGGGCTGGCAGGAGAACTCCACAGCAAGTCACCATTTTCCATTATTGGTGCGCTTGTGGCATAGACAAGTCCGGGGCCGACTCGGCAATCCATCATCAACTGATAGTAGTCGTCCATTACGCGACTCAAAGCAATTCCATCGTCTACACGATCCAGCCCGCTGAGCTCGGCAATGCGATGCTCATTGAGCCCAAAATACGACTTCAGAGCAGGTCGTTTTGGCAAAGTCTCTGCCACAATTTGAATCGTGTAGGATATTTCAGAAATGACTTCACCTGATTTTTTCAAAATACACTTACCGTGGTAGATGCCTGGCGTTTGATTTTGAGGGATTTTGAGATCCACCCACAATCTGAAATTCACCCTACCATTGAGACCTCTGAATGCCCTAATGTTAGGTTTGCTAGTATTTTGGAATGGAATCAGAGCGTCAGGATAGAGACCTGTCTTAAGCGGTGCGCGAGGAGAACTCTTCGTGACGGGTATATCATACTGCCAATAGAGAATGGGGGCAGGAACCAGGGAGCCTGAGTCACTGACGGCAGCTTCAAAATGAAATGTTAGGTCGGCTAATTGTTTGGCCTTTGCAGTGGCCACCACTTGCAGTGATTCAGTTTCGTTTCTGCACGCAAGAAGCTTGATTCCCACCGATGGTTTAGCTTCTTGTTCCAACATAATCCTTTCATGCGAAGGAGCAGCCCACAACACCACCCCCTGCCCTGCGGACAGTATGCCTCCCGTTGCGAGCACAAGGCAGGCAATAAGATTTTGAGATAATGTGAGACAAGGCAACATACTAGTTAATGTGAGATAGGCTGTGGTTTTTCGTTCACGGCTGCAGCCATTTTAGCAGTGCGCTCTGCCTGAGAATTAGTGGTTATTTCACGATACAGAGATGCATGCGCTTCGACATAACGGCTAAGCGAGAACTCACTAATCACACGCAGACGAGCCTTGTCACCAAGTTCAAACAAGTCCTCAGCTAACAACTCAATTGTTGCAGCGGCGAGAGCCTGGTGGTCGCGCGGCTGAACTACTCTACCGGTGTCGCCAATGATCAAAGCAGAGTCACCTACGTCAGTCGCCACACAAGGAACTTCGCACGACATAGCCTCGCCTAGTACCAGTGGAAACGCTTCACCTTCACACGAACTTAATGCGGCAATAGTCAATGCGGGATAGACTTTTTCCATGTCCAATCGAGGGCCAATCAGGTGGACTTGATTTGGAAATGGGCAACAATCCGCAAGCTCTTTAAGAGCCGAGGTATCGCGAGTCACATCTGGACCACATGCGACCAAATGAGCTGCAGGAATTTCCTTCTGTACAAGAGCAAATGCTTTCAGTAAATTAGCAAAGTCTTTCTGCGGGTGATACCGACCTGCCATGCCAACAAGCGGAGCATCAGCTGGGATACCATACTCATTTCTAAAATTTTTGCAGGCTGCATCATCAGGGCTGTAGTAACTTTCATCTGTGCCATTGAAAATCAACTCGGACTTCTTCTCTGCAAAACCATCAGCGTGGTGTAGATCCAAACTCGACTTAGAGCAGTAGATAATGCGTTCTGGCGCAAATGATGACAGAAAAGCAAGTGTCCTCTGGATAATACGCGTCGTCATTTTTGACGATTCTTTCCCGAGTTTCGTGTGATGAATACTCCAGAGCACTTTGGTTCGTCTGAAAGCTAACAGCGATGCGATTTCACCAATCAGCGCTGAATGGAACATCCACGTCTGAAGGATGTCCGGCTTTTCTCTACGAATCATTTTAGCCATTCGTAATACGCCAGCTAGTCCAGAGATCAAACCTCGAACGTTGAGTGTATCGACTTTAATTCCTGACTCCGAAAACCCAGGTGCAAGACGGCCAAGAGGGAGAACTGATATCACCTTTTGATGAAAATCTTTCCCATGCAGACCTTTTGCAAGACGGTGTAAAATTGTCTGCGCTCCACCGAAATCAAGATCGTTCACAAGATGAATAACCTTGGGATTTTCAGTCCCCCTGCCAGCGAGTTGCTGATACAATTCGCTGTGTAAGCGTTCAGTTTTTGTAATACAAAAATTCTCCAGAATAGCCGCTCTTGCTTGTTCGCGTTTTGCATCTGATTCACTCAGCAGTTTTTCGGTAGCGCCGGCAAGCGCCTGTGGGTTACCTACCTCTACCAGAGCGCCCGACTCATCAATGATCTCACTTGCTGAACCGACATCTGTCGATACACATGGCACACCGCAACTCATCGCCTCCATCAGCACCATCGGCATGGCTTCCGAACTAGAAGTCAACAAATTCACGGAGAAGGCGGGCAGAAACTGCTCAACATCTTGGCGGCTACCAAGGATATGGACGCGTGCGGGATCCGACAGGTTTTCGTAGGCAGTTTTCGCCTCTGGGTAAAGATCCACCTTATCAAACCCAAGTGCCACCACGTGCAAATTGTTATGCTTTTGCATTAGGATTTCAACTGCCGCAAAAAAGTCCTCCAAGCGTTTAACAGGGTGGCTGCGGCCAAGGTATCCCACGATTGGTGCCTCATCAGGAATGCCTAGTGACTCGCGTGTTTTTTCAGCCGCTTTTTCGCTGGTTTGGAAACGACCAGTATCGACGCCGTTAGGTATAGTCATGCAGCGCTTGCGTGGATAGCCAAATTTAACATGCGCGTCGGTGGCAACATCAGAACACGAAATAATTTTGTGCGGTATGATACGCGACCCTATACCGACTAATAACTTCAGTGTGTTAAACCGTAACCAGCTATATTCATGTCTCGAAGGCAAATCCATCGAGTGAATTGCCCAGACCACTTTGACGCCATGACTGAACCTTGCAATAGCACCAGCAACGAGACCGCAATCATAACTCCAGGCATGAATGACGTCTGGCTTTTCGCTCAATAACAGAGCCTTGAATTTGTCACGGAAATCACTGGAGAAAAACGACCTGCATTCGAGGTTGTGAAATCCAGCAACTGATTCGAGCTCAGGACGAAGTGAATTCGCCTCACCATGCGCTTCCAACGTGACGACAACGCTTTCACAGCGACCATTTTCGCTCTGCTGTTTAATAATTTGCGCCATCAAAACTTCGGCGCCACCGGGTAAAACGTCGGCGACGAGATGCATGACCTTCACCGGCTTGTTATTTGGACTTTGCATACGCCTTTTCAGGTGTTGGAGTTGAGTCTGGCATAACGCCAGCGACAAAATTTTCAATAAACGGAATCATTCCCGAACAGATTGTATCTGCTTGGAAACCGTTATGCGGCGTGCCCATGCGCCCCAATCGCATAATGTTAGTATCGGAGCTGTTAAATTCCATTTCTGTCGTGACGGCAACTTTGATTCCAAGCTCAAGTAACAACTGCTCTGTGCTCGTGTTAAAGTCGCCTATTTTTCCGTTAGGGTAAGCAAAAGTCGGATTCTGAATACCGGCTTTGCTGTTGAGAAGATCCATGCAGCGTTCCATATCACGGCGAGCGAACTCTGGTGTGCAGCGCCCCAGGATCGGATGAGAATGCGTGTGAGCACCAATGCTAGCATGATCAGACGCGTTCAACTCACGAACCTGCTGCCAGCTGAGGGGTCGGTAAATCTCCGCAGGGTTTGGTTCGTTCAGTAGTGACGCACCTGCGCGTTCTTCGATATGCGAGATGCTCCCGAGGTGCTGCTCTTGCGGGATACGTTTCAGCATTTCATCAAGCTGAATAAGCGCTCGTGACTTTGCTGAATCAGACCCTAGATTGAGTTCTACTGGAAGCCCATCGAATCCAAGTTTCAGAGTCTTCTCAGCTGTTTTATCGATCGCGTATTCGATTCGATCCGGCCACTGAAAAATCTCACCTTCAATGAAACCCGTGGAAACAAATACCGTAGCATGCAACTTATATTCCTCGAGCACAGGAAGCCCCAAATGTAAGTTAGATGCGTAGCCATCATCGAAGGTCAACACCAAAGCATTTTGGGGGATGTCCTCACCTGCGGATATACAGTCGGCAAGATCCTGAAGTGACATGACGTGATAATGCTTTCTAAAAACAGCCGCCGATTTCCTGAAGCCTTCTATATCCAAGTGTAATCGTGAGTGATTTTCCAAACCACTATGGTTATCTTTTGATAGCCCGTGATACATGAGAATACAGGCACCCGACTGCTTTCGCCGAGCGAATGATGTGATGCCAACCATTGAGCAAGTCGCGAGCCCTGCACGGGCAATATTTCTTATGATGGGGTTCATTTTGGAGGGTGGATTTATAAATTTCAGTGGAGTGAATCTACTTTGGCTTCCTCAACTTGCGGCATCGCTGAATGCTGTAAGTTTTGAATGAGTTTCTGGTATTCCTGCCATACATTCTTTCGGTTGTAGCTGCACTCAACACGCTCACGACCACGCTGACCGATATGATCAGCATATGGTTGGTCACTGATGATTTGGGTTAGTCTTTCACACAGTGCTGTGGATGATTTGCTCTCAAAAAGAAGACCATCTTGACCATCACGGATGAGATCCCCAACTCCCGGGACATCGGAGGCTATGAGAGGAATAGCTAGCGCCCATGATTCGAGCACAGCCATACTTAAGGTTTCGCCCTCTGTTGCTAAAACAGCGATATCCCAGTATCTCATTTTCTCGACTAATTCCTTATGTGGCAAGAAACCGCAAAATGTGACATTACTCGTCGAACAGCTTTCAAGCCCATGTCGATGTGGACCGTCTCCAATCAGTTCGAGTGACAAATTTTTGTCAGAAAAGTCGCTCTGCAGTCTGGAGAAAGCATCGAGCAAAAGAGCAAAATCTTTTCCCTCATCCATTCTCCCCTGCATACCAATCACAATCTCACCAGCATGCTTTTGTTTAGAGTCAGGATATAGATCAAGATCAAGCCCATTAGTGATGACGCTTGTTTTTTCATGCTTATGAAAGCGCCCGACTTTTTCAGAGACGCGACTCCTGTAAGCCTGGGTCAGGTAAACCGTATGATCACTTAGCTGATGAGCCAGAGTTGATAGAATCCAGTCCTTGCGGGACTTCAGAGCATTGGAATGATGTTCTACAAAGATCGTATTTTTGGATGATACCATCAATCCAATGCATGCAGTAATACATGTGTCGTGGTGGTGGGCGATGACGGTTTCCGCGCCAAAGTTATTGATAGCCTTGCGCAGTTTTCGCCTCGCGCCGATACCGATACCGGGTATTTTGACAATTGTAGTGTGTGGGATTTCATGGTCGTCGCACAGTCTCACATACTGCTCAGCGGTTTGCTCCACACCGTAAAAAACGATTGCGTGGCGTGAGCCTGCTTTCGCTGCTTCGACGGCAAGTCCCGTGGCGACAGCAGCTTGACCGCCGACACCTGGATAACAAATTTGGACAACATCGATCACTTTAGATCTTAGGGAGAGGGGTTGATTGCTTAAACCATTGTACCGAATAGAATCGGGAAGAAGTAATCGTCACAAGGACGATGGCGGCCATCCAGTAGCCCATGTGAGTGTGCAGAATCTGGCTAAAGGGAATAAAAATGAAGAGCGTAAGAAGACACAGCCCGCCGTGCAGGCCAGAAGCGATACACTTGAAAGTCAGCAGTCCAAGGATAGCCAAATAAGCGAATGCAACAGCAATACCGCCATCGATCCAAGTCGCCACGATTTGGTTATGCGGCTGCCACTTAGTAGTGCCTGCACCAATGCCGTAACCCGTAACGGGCTTGAGCCTCACGGCTTGCAGACCATCATTCAGATCCTTCATTCGCTCGCCTGATGCCATTTTCCCGGTGTCTTTTCCTAACAAGGCACCAAGTCGATCCTGCACATCAGCTTCACGCAGGACATCGGAAGACATGTTACTTACCAAAAATACGGTAGCAGCTATGACAACCGGAATAGTGACAGCAAGTGCTTGCGTTACAGCCCGCGGATTTCTACGAGAAGCTAACACCAAATATGCGATAACCACCAACAGCTCAGCGATAATCCCTGAGCGGCTAAGCGTGATTGCCACAGCTACAAAACTCAGTGCAATCAAACCAAATGAGACCCAGATATTTTTATTCAAAGTAAGGAAAATGGCGAGGGCTACGACGATGGCAATGGACGAATTGTTAGGATCTCCCCAGAATCCAGCAGCACGTCCCATTACGATAGTAAAACTGTGCACACCAAACCACTCGGCTATGTTTACGAGCGAGCAAACAACAACCGTCATTGACGCTGACGCCATCACTGGAATCCAAGTTACTGAGTGGATTGCCCCGATAAACCAAGCCATCGCTATAGTGGTTAGCAATACGGCACCGTGTGTCATCATCGCATAATTACTACCGGAGGGATGATCGAACCGACGAAGAACTGCCGCATCAAATAGATAAATCGCGTGAAATACGATAATAAGTAAAGTTGTTAACGTAAAATCAGGCTTCCTTCCTAGTGTGCAGCCAATGACCGCGACTGACATTGCGAGTAAATAAAACGCAGGACGTAGTGGGAAAAAACCCTCACGATGCGCCCATGGAATGATGTTCGCGGTGTAGGGAACGGTAAACAAAACAAATACCGTAGTTACCATGACTACCCACCCAAGGCTGGGTGCAAGCTCACGAGAACTCGCAGCTGAGAGAGCTGGAGATGCTTGTGATAGAGATGGAAAGTGAGAATTCATTTTTCTATTTTACCGAGCGCCTTGCATGGCAGCGCCAACTGTTCTGAGTGTGATTTGAAAATCCAAAACCAGAGTGGCATATTTAACGTAGTAAAGATCGTAAGTCAGCTTCTGATGCGCATCCTCGATACTATCCCCATAAGGATAATTAATCTGAGCCCAGCCAGTGAGTCCCGGTTTAAGCAAATGGCGCAGACGGTAGTGACGAAGCTCCTCTTCTAATGAAGCTGTAAATTCAGGACGCTCAGGACGAGGTCCGATAAAACTCATATCACCTTTAAAAATATTAAAGAACTGCGGTAATTCATCGATCCGGGTGCGGCGTAGGATTTTACCAACCCGAGTGATGCGTGAATCCCCTTTGCTTGCCCACTTAGCACCTCCTTTTTCAGAGTCGATGCACATTGAGCGTATCTTGTAGATGCTGAACAGCTCACCGTATCGGCCTACACGAGTCTGTTTGTAAAACACTGGCCCTCTGTCCTCTAACTTGATAAGAACCGCAGTGATCGCGATGATTGGCAATGAGAGAATCATTCCAATCATCGACAGCATAAGGTCACAAAGTCGCTTACCCAACAGGTAGCTAGGAGATGAATTAGCAAATGACTTACTAAAAAGAGCAGAGTTAGGAATCTCCGTTGTCGGCATGGTCTGGTAGCGCTCTTCAACATACTCGGAAAATGGTGACACCATTTTACCCGCACTCAATGCAGCCACCATTGGTTCCTCAAGCACCTCCCAATGGTCAGGCTGGTAAACGATATGATCAGCCTGTGAGTCACGGAACCACTGAGTCAGCCTACTTTGTGATACCGGGTAGCTGGTGGTGTTGAAATTTGGCACAAATACAGGCTTAGCTATATTGTCTGCCAAGCTGAGTGTTTCGAGTCGCAGCGGCAGTGGTTGGGACTTCAGGTATTGGCTCTTTTCATCACAGAATTTTTCGTCTCCAATCAACGTGATCACAGGGTGGTATGTCGAAGTGAACGCCCAGGCTGCTGTTCGCACGAGAATAGCAATACAGACGGAGGTAATAGACCCGATTAGCAAGATGTAACGACCCACAGGCTGAAAAAGAATCACACTCATAATCAGAGTCACCACTACGGCGCTGACCAATGAGCAAAATATCACCTTCACGGTAAGTTTAAGAATACTTCTATCTTCAAGGTGGCTTGTAGCACCAATAATATGAGCACACATCATGAACGATATCCCATAGACTAATGCAGTCAGAACATGAATGAATACGGAGCTTTTGGCTTCGCCAGCAAAAGGCGTCAGAGAGAAAGCCGCAAAACAGCAAGAGCAGGCTATTGTGAAAAACGTCACTGCCCAGAATTTCTCGGTAAGGTGCCCAACAATAATGCGAATAGCACTCATGCTTGAGAACCGAGCATAGGCACGATCAATAGCGCCTAACTGAAAAGTAGATGAATTCATGATTGGATGATTTTTTTAAACAGGAGAACGGTCGAAATAGTATGAACGATGGCGGTTGCAACGAGGATACCAGCGAGTCCAAACATCGGAGCGAGCGTTAGATCGAGAATTACGTTGGCGATAAGGGCTATTAGAGACACCCAGCACATGTAGCGTACCGACCCCATGGCGATTACCATGCTAGATGCGATCACGCCTAGCGCAGCGGCGGGAAACTGAAGACTCCCCCAGCGCAGCGCACTGGCCACACGTACAGTCTCGTCCGCGCCGAACTCACCACGCTGGAAAAGTATCTGGGTAATTGGATTGGCCGCCAGCCAAAAGACAATGACCACCGGAATTGTCAGTCCAGTTACAATACATGAAAGCTTGAATACAAGATCGCGGAGCTTAACTCGGTCTGACTCTGCCTGCATTTCTGATAGATAGGGCATGAGTGCCTGACCCAATGCCACACCAGCTAATGACAAGACGATACCCAGCACCTTGTCGGCGAAACCAAAGGTCGCGACGGTTCCCGCTGGAAGACGTGACGCTACAGCGAGATCAATCATCACACAACCTCCGAACAAGGCACCACCGAGCAGGATCAGCATGGAATCTCCCATGAACTGCTTTGGACTGTGCTCACTGAAATTAGGTTTCAGGCAAGTGATGCCGTATTCCTTGGTTGTGGCATAAAGAAGCAGCAAGAGATGAAATGCCGCGCCTGCCACCAGACCGATCGCCAGTGAGAACACGCCGATCAGTTCGTGCAGCGCGAAGAGCGCAGCTATGGCAACCACAGGAATAATCGCTGGGCTGACTGCCGCCACGGTGAATTTTTTTTCAGCCTGTAATGCTGCCGTAACCGCGTGCGAGGTGCTTAGTATTACACTGAAAACAAGAAGAACAAGAAACAGCTGCTGCCCCATCAGGCGTTTCTCAGCACCAAATTCACCAGCGATAAGATCGATTAAGGGCTGGCTGAGCAGCCCAAGCACTGCGCACACGGCGGTGATGGTGAGGAACTGGAGCGTCACTCCGTTAGCTACCACTCCTGTGGCATATGCTTTCCCTCCTTTGACTTTGGCGCGCGCATAGGCAGGTATGAGCGCCGTGGGCATAGCATTGCAGAACAATCCAGCCATCAACGTGGGGATGCCGAGAGCCAGCGTGTAGGCATCCATTGCGTCGCCCGTGCCGAATTTCGCGGCTGCTGCGGCATCGCGCAGGAAGCCCATGCCCTTAGCAAGTAGACTCAGCCCCGCGATGGTCGTGACACACCGCAGGAGAACCCGAAGGATTGAACCCGATGGCTCAGAGAGATCGTTTGTAGCGGTTGGAGATGTCATTTTTTTCCATGGTAAGGGCTAGGAAAGTGGCTGCAGGAAGTATTCCTGCTTGTTTTTTGAAATATAGAGTGCGGCGGGCACTAAATCGTTTCGATGAAGTCAAATTATCAAAAAAAAACTAATAATAAACAAAATTTTACTATAATTTGTATTATTTGTTGAAATTACTAGTTGGTATGACCATCAATGAAACGTTAGTAAGGAGTAAGAAAGCCTTAGGCTATGGGAAACAGGGTGTTTCTAAGTCACTGAATATAGCAGAACCGTGATAATCTAAAAATTCAGTTAATATTGTGGTGTAAAACCTTAAGATAAGTTAAGTAAAACGAATCAGACCATGAATTTCGATATTAAAGCCCTGCCCCTCAAGCGATGTTTCATAGGGATCGTTGTTTTTGCCATCGTAGTAACGATCACCCATTCATTGTTATATACTTCAACATTCTCCACTCTGGGAGCCGAAGACGGCATCATGGAATCAGGAGGGGCGCTTTGCTTTTTGGGAGCCTCAATCGTTTTTTTCTTTCTGTTTCTGAAGCTCAAGAAACAAAAGGACACCGTGCCCACTGACATCGGAGCCTGTTGGTGGTATCTAATTCTAGCTGCACTTTTCTTTTTCGTGACAGGCGAAGAAATTAGCTGGGGACAGCGGATTTTTGGCTGGGCGACTCCTGATTGGATGGCTGAAAACAACGTTCAGGAGGAGACCACTATCCATAACTTGGAAATTTTTAACGCGCACACGAAGGATCACGAGCTTAAGCCATTTTGGCAGTCATTACTAACGATGAACCGCTTGTTCTCACTTTTCTGGCTCAGTTGGTGCCTACTGCTCCCACTCGCGGTGTCGTTTGACCTGCCTCTCGTCAGGAAAATCACCGGTTGGTTCAAAGTGCCACTTCCTGATGTATTTCACGGCTGCCTTTTCTTCACAACTTTCGCTGCGACTAAATTCTTCGTGATACTCAACGATCCTGAGGAGAAAATTCTCGCGCAAACTGACGAGATCAAAGAATCGTTTTTCGCGATAATCTTCTTATTGGTAAGCCTAAATTTCCTGAGACGTTACCGCGCTAGCACTTCGTTATAGAGAGTGAGCGTTTGATCGACCATCGAGCCTAACTGGAATTTTTGGTCAAAAAGCTCACTTGCTTTGCGCCCCATGACCTCGCGCTTGGCTGGATCGTCTAGCAGTTCTGCCAGTCTCTTGTGTAAATTCGTCTCATCACCTCGCGGAATGGCGTAGCCGGTCACTCCATCGTCGATAGCCTCCCCCGCCCCGCCCACATCTGAGACGATGGTAGGTAACCCAACAGACATCGCTTCTAGAGTCGACATCGGAAAGCCTTCCCAATCCGAAACCAGTGCAAAAATATCAGCCTGTTTGAGTAAAGGGTAAATATTATCCACATGGCCATGGAAAACCACCCGATCAGCCACGCCCAGTTTTTCTGCTAGCTCTTTGGTCGACTGTTCATCCGGGCCGTCTCCTACCAGATCAAGTTGGACGCTAGAATTTTTTACGAGAAAGCGAAGTAGCTGTGCCGGTTGCTTTGGCCATGCAAGCCGGCCGACGGAAATAACCCGAGTGGTTGAAGATAATGGTGCGACTATCTCTTTTTCCGCAGGAGTCGGCCTGCCGTTATATATCAGTCTGAGGCGAGATGATTTCAGACCCAAATGAATCGCATGGCTCTTATCGAACTCGCTTACGCAAATAACACCGTCTGCAAGGCGGTGGGTTTTACCTTCGATTTGACTGTAGAGGAGCTTTTTAAGTGGGCTCCCAGAAAAGCAAAGAGACCACCCATGCACGGTATGAACATCGGGAGTGGCGGTCATCCAGGCTGCGTAGCGCCCAATGATGCCTGCTTTTGTCGAGTGTGTAGCTACAAGGTCGGGCTGAAGTTTTTTAATCAGCTTTCGAATCGCAATTAGCGCGTTCAAGTCCTTCCATGGAGCTATGGGACGCACTAAATTGTCTACTGGGTGTAAATGAATACCTCTGAGATCTTCCGCATCCAGAGCCATCCTGCCTCCGTGGGCGAGATGCATTTCATGACCATTTTCAGCAGCCTTCTGACAGAGTTCCACTAAATGCCGCTGTGCGCCACCGATGGAATCCATCCGAGTAATGATCTGCAATACCCTCATGACTTAAGGGTATTTTTATTCATGTCAGATGGACAAACTATGGCATCTAAATTGAGCTTTTTGTTCTCAAGCTTGAGGATTCCATCTCCCAGAGCAGCTCCACGCACATGGATCTCCGAGCCCTGCTGAATGGCATGGAATCCTGGGAGAAGCCTACCCCAAGCCCCCATAAGATAGCCGTCCTGATGCTGGTTTGTTGCGGTGCGTGCTGCGGGGTGTGGCATCGACATTGAAACTACCCGATCTGCTTGTGTTAGACATGCAAAAACCTTCTCATCCCGCATCGCTGAACCAGAAAAGTCATAGCACCCGCCTGGCAAATTCTCGCCTAACCATTTAGCGGCAAGATTCTTGCCTGAGAAATATTGATCGACCTGATGCTTGCCAGCAAGTTGTCTTATATCTGATGGATCAGTTTCTGAGTCGATCAGTATGACCTTTAATTTGAAAAACTGCACGAATGCTATGGCAAGGACGTCTCGACAGTGCGCTAGAGCATCCCACTCGATCATTACCGTCTGTTTACGGCGAATCGCATTGATTTCGCCAATCTGTAGTGCGTTGGCTACTACTTCGGACTGCTTGTTAGGTGCTAGAGCGAGTATCTCCGAACAAGCGTGCCCAAAAACCTTAGCATCTCCATGCAAGACACTGATATTTCTCTGGAGAATTTTTAGGGGAGATACAATTGCCTCACGGATCGCAAAGGCTTCGGCACGCAACTCCTCGACCGAACATTTTATCAACTCGGCTTTAGCCTCTTTTGGCAACACAGGCTCTCCGAATCCAATCGTCACACCGTAGGGAATACGGTAAGGCAATTTGTAGAGAAACTTGTTGCGTTCGAACGAGAAAATCGACCCCCAGAGTCCATCCATAGCAGCAGGTAATACGGGGCAATTTGCTTTTCGTGCGATCATTTCGAATCCACGCTTAAAGTCATTCATCACCCCTGTCCGAGCAAGCTGACCTTCTGGAAAGATGCATACAACAGCACCTTCCTCCAGTGCCTCAGCCGCCACCCGCAGCGCTTCTTTAGCACGCGTGCTCGATATCGGAACCGTATCAAAAATCCTGACAAATGGTCCGATCCAGCGGTGCTTGAAGTACTCATCAAACATCAGAAACCGTATCTTGCGCGGGCAAGCAGTGGATAGGATAAAGGCATCAATGTAGCTGACGTGGTTCGGCGTTAAGAGCACCCCACCTTCTTTTGGAACACGCTCAGCATGCAATACTTTGATACGATAGAAGATCTTGAACATCCCAAGCACCAGAAGTCGAATGAAGTGTTGGGGTAGAATTTTAGCAGCATAGTTCGTCGCAATCACACAAACGATCGCAAGTCCCACAAATTGCCAAGTGAATGAGACGCCCAGCGCTACGAGACCAACCTGAAGGAGCACTGCCAGTAGCCCAGCCAGGCAATCTAATAAATTTAGCCCAGCGAGGATTTTACCGCGTTTCTTGGGCGGGCAGATATCTTGCAGGTTAGCATTTAGCGGAATTAGCAATAGTGCTCCGCCAGCACCGGCTACCACAAACCAGATTTTCAACCATTGGGAATCCATCGGGGTGGCGGCCAATGCCAATGTCCCAATGACCATGACCAGTCCACCAAGTGGCACTAGCCCAAGCTCGATACCCCTGCGGCATACGAACGAGGCCAAAGCACCGCCCAATACAATACCAAGAGACGCTGCAAGCATCAGGATAGCTGACTCCTGTGCAAACCCATCTCCTTCATTGGTGATTTGCTTGGCGATATTGATAGCAGCGAGATTGAGAAATCCGGCATAACCCCAGAAAAAAGCGGCACCAACGGCTGACAATTTCAGAGCACGCTCCTTCCATAATTCGCCTACCTGGCTGAAATGTTCAAAGATGATTCTTGCCTGAAAAGGTCGCTTCCCCTGACTAGGGACTGTTTGGATCACCATGGAAATGATCAAGGCAACGATTGACGCAATGGTAATTACTTGCAATGGCAACATAGCCGATTCCCAGCCGTCTAGCCCGCTTTCCAGTCGGCCAGTGTACCAAAAGCCTGTCACTATCTGACCACCACAAATCGTCAGGACGACCGTTATTTCCAACATACCACTCGCAAACCCAAGCTTCTCGTGCCCTACCAGTTCTTTAACTAAACCCCGCTTCGCTGGACTTAGCATCACCGACTGCACCGATAGCATAAAAAAGCCAGCTACAGCGAACCAAACCTGCTGGTAATGAATCGCCGCAGCAATCCAGAGAAGAACGATTAGCTGCAAAACGGCAGAGCCGCGCACGACATAAGTTTTACTGAATCGATCCGAAAACCACCCCGCAATAGGTGAGAACAGGATGAAGGGAAGGACAATGACAGCAGCAAGAATATACTCGATGTACTTCATCGCCCCTAACATCGGAATGTCCACTTGTTCCTTAAACAACCAGACCCCCATCGGAATCAGTAAGAACTGAGCGGCCTTGTCATTAAATGCATTCTGCCCCTGCAGCACAAGCAGGCTCCAGAAAGATACCCAATTCCTTTTGGGTGGATTTCCATCGATTATCTCGCTGCTCACTTTGTGCATCCTGTGCACATCAACAGAAAAAGGCGAGTCTAGCAAATCGACTTTTTCAATGTCATGATCATTTCAGTGAATACTTGTATAGCGGATGCGTCAGTCTGAAGACATTCATGTGCTAAAACCGCACTTGCCCATTGCCAGAGCTTGCTGTATGGAATCTCATCCGTTACCCGAACATTCCTTTTATGAAATTACTCATCACGTTCAGTCCAGCCATTCTGGCCGCAGCTTTGTTATCTAGCTGTGGTAATCCAGGCACGCCTAACCCAAATCAGACAGCGCCTCTCAAGGCATTGCACGTGAACCCTCATCAACCGGGAACCTACGCACACTTTCGCGCGCAGAAAGGATACCCCCGAAACTACGGAATCTGGAAAAACCAAGATGTGTTAGCCAGAACCAACAGCTCCAATGCTTCCATCAGAATCGATCTGTCTGCCCAGCGCGGGTATCTTATGAATGGCTCTGAGTTAGCAATGGACTATCCAGTGGCCACCGGAACATCAAAGCACCCCACACCCACGGGTAATTTCCGCATCACGGAAAAAATCAAATCGAACAAACGATCTAACGCCTACGGCAAAATCTATGATGCTGAGGGCAAGCTTGTGAAAAGTAATGCTGACAGTCGTAAGCACACTGTTCCCGAAGGCGGAAAATTTGTTGGGGCTTCGATGCCATACTGGATGCGCCTCACAGGCGACGGTATCGGCATGCACCGTGGACGCGTTCCCCGTTACCCAGCTTCACACGGCTGTATCAGAACCTATTCCAAGGTTGTGCCTATCGTGTTCGCCAAAACCCGAGTCGGCACCCCGGTTTCTATCGTGCGCTAGTTTTGTTAGCAACTACTCTAGTGAAGAGTTATGTGGAGAATTTATCTCGCTCTCGCTGGGGCTACGTTTCTCGTGAGCTGCTCCACAAGCAGTCTGAGTGATCAGCGTTATAAGGAATTCAAATCACGCCCTGATTACCGGCAAACACATGACGTCTACAAGGACGAGACTTTGCTCAAGACAGCGGATTCCGCTAACACACGCGTTAAAATTGATTTGTCCGATCAGCGTGCCCAACTGCTGATTGGTGAACAAGTAGCACTAGACACCCCCTGCTCCACTGGAAAGGCTGGAAAGCGCACCCCCAGCGGTGAGTTTGCGATCAAACAAAAAATCGTTTCCAAACGCTCGACTATTTTTGGTCGACTATACCGTGGTAGCCGCCGAGTATATTCTGGGGATCGGAGACGATATCGTGGTCGCTACACACGGTTTGTTGGATCATCCCTACCCTATTGGATGCGCCTGACCAACGGAGGCATCGGAATGCACTATAGCCGTGGCGTTCGCCGATACGCCTGCTCAAATGGCTGTATCAGGTTGCCAATGCATTCGGTGAAAACTATTTTCGCAAATACAAGAGTGGGCACTCCAGTGACTATCCAGCACTGAACAGCTTACATTAGCTCAACGTCAAACCGTTTCATAATCCACGCTGTCAAAACAAACAGCAGGGCAGTTAGAGTGCAGCCAGCCAGTAAAGTCCATCCATAGTGAACGCCTTTACGTAGCATCCACGGCATCAGCAGGAACATCGGCATCGTGGGAATGACATACCAGAACGTATAATAAGCGTGATTGGCGATTTTTTCGGTTTGCGCATGGCCTTTGAGCTCAAAGAACATCCAAGTCATTGCCAGTACGGTGACCATCGGCAATGCTGCAATTAGAGCTCCTAATTTGTCACTACGTTTAGCGAATTCCGAAATCGCCACCACGAGCGCGGCTGTGATGAGATATTTTACAGTAATAAATACGGTCATAAACTTCTACTTGGACTGACGCTATTACAGCGTATGCTGACCACAGCATGCAAGTTTATCCCACAGCTTTTGTTTTTGTCATCGGCGCTAGTTTAGTATCCTGCGCCCCCGATCCGAGTCCCTTGCCAGTATCGCCACCTGTCACATCAATGGCTCCCGTTGGTCAACCAGCTAGCACGGGACTCTCCGCAGCAGAAAAACAAAAAATCGGACGGAAGATCTGGCAAAATGAATCAGGCGGTAAAATTTCCGGACTGACACATTGGAACGATGGCGAAGAATTCCCCTCGATGGGCATCGGGCATTTCATATGGTACCCTAAGGGCTTTCGTGGTAGATGGACGGAGTCTTTTCCTCTGTTCATCCGCTACGCCCAGCAACGAGGTAGTAAAAACATCCCAACATGGGTGGCAGCAAGCAGGCATTGCCCTTGGTCTAACAAACCCTCTTTTCAGCGCGATTTCAACGGAGCCAAACTCTCAGCTCTGAGAAAGTGGCTGGCTAACAACGTGCAGCTACAGACGGACTACATCATCGCGACTAGTCGCCAAGCTCTACCCAAAATGATGGCGTCTGCCCCCGCAGCCCAGCGAGCCCGCATCCGGGCTAATTACCAAAAAGTTTCCACCACCTCGAACGGCACCTACGCACTGATCGACTATGTCAATTTCAAAGGAGACGGCACCAACCCTACAGAACGCTACAATGGTCAAGGATGGGGGCTCATGTGGGTTCTTATGGAGATGCGTGACGTACCTTCTGGACAGGCCGCAGCCAAAGAGTTCGCGGCCTCCGCAAAGCGCTGCCTGGATCGCCGTGTTAGAAACTCCCCGCCAGCCCGAGGCGAGAAACGCTGGACAGCAGGATGGCATAACAGGTGCAACACATATGCTAGACCTTTGTGAGGTATCCTATCCTCACTTTAAGAGTCCGACTTGCCTCCCTCTGGCTTCGGCTCTGATTTTTTGCTCGCGCCTTTTTCCTTGGACTCCCCTTTTTTGTAGGAGTCACTACGATAATCTGTCTGATAAAAACCGGATCCCTTGAAAATAACTCCAGCTCCAGTGCCAAGGAGACGTTTTACTTTTCCTACACAGTTTTCCTGCGGGCAGTCTTCTAGCTTCGCATCGTTCATTCGCTGAAACACCTCGAATGTGTGATCACACTCTTGGCATCGGTAGTCGTAATTCGGCATTGGATAGGTTGATTCGTGGTTAATCAGACGGACGTGCGATAATGCAGATCTTGATGCGGTGCAAGTTTCAATGCTGCTCAACCGTTAATCACTCAGCGAATAGAAATTTGTAATTTTTTGTTCTGCTGACTATTTAACAACCTCCAACTGATTATGATGCTTATTTTCACACTACTTGCAGTTTCCATCTTTTCTCTCTCTGCTGGTGCTCAAGTTCAAAAAACATCTGACAAGCGGCCCAACATTATGATCATCTTAGCTGATGACCTCGGGTATTCAGATCTTGGCTGTTATGGCGGAGAAATTCGCACTCCCTCACTCGATTCACTCGCTTCAAGGGGTCTCCGTTTTACCAGAGCTTATAACTCAAGCCGCTGCTGCCCATCACGTGCCAGCTTACTAACAGGACTCTATCCTCATCAGGCCGGTATCGGCCGCTTCGTGGGTAATGGTAAGCTGCCGGGCTATCGCGGCAGGCTTACTGACCGATGCGTCACACTGGCAGAGGTTCTCGAGCCAGCAGGCTATGCTAGCTACGCCTGCGGAAAATGGCATGTCAATGATCCGGGGCCAATTGAGCGAGGGTTTTGTGAATTCTATGGCTTTGTTCATGGCTATGGCATCGATTCATGGGATCCCAAAATGATGATTCGCTTACCCAAAGGGAGAAAAGCGAAAACTTACTCTAAGGGAGAATATTTTGCCACGGATGCAATCACTGATCACGCGCTAGAGTTTCTCCAGACAGCCAGAAAAACTAACAAACCATGGTTGCTTTACACAGCCTATCAAGCCCCCCATTTCCCCGTCCAGGCACCGCCTGAACTTAGTAAGAGTTACGAGACAACCTACGCAAAAGGATGGGACAAACTACGTGGTGAGCGATTTGAGCGGATGAAGAAGCTGGGAATCATTACTGAGAATTTGCACTTACCCCCGCTCAGCCCAATCGATAACCCTAGTGTCGCCAAAAGAATGGGTTCCATTACCAAGGATGGTAAAAACCCTCCTTGGAATAATCTCCCTCCTGATAGACAAGCCGACCTCAGCCGCCGAATGGCGGTCTATGCCGCAATGGTTGAAAACATGGACTCTAACATTGGCAGACTCATCGAATCACTTAAGCAGAACAACGAATTGGATAATACTTTGATCATTTTCCTATGTGATAACGGGGCATGCGCTGAGTGGGAACCTTTTGGATTCGATCTCGACCCTGCCGATTACAAAGAAAACAAACGCGGCCATGGAATCAATGGCTACACCCCTGGGAAACCTAACCATCTTCACACAGACCAAGAAATCGCAAAAATGGGCGGCCCTGGCAGTCTTTTTAGTTATGGTTCAGCTTGGGCCAACCTGTCGAACACGCCGCTCTGGCTCTACAAACACTACGCCTACGAGGGCGGAATCCGAACGCCGATGATTGTCCACTGGCCAAAACGCATCAAAGAAGGTGGCAAGTTTCGTTCCCAAATAACACACATCATGGATATCATGGCGACCTGTATTGATGTGGCAGGAGCAAAATATCCAGCAAAGATCAAGGACCGAAAAATTCTACCTATCGAGGGGCGCAGCCTTCTTGCGACCATTGACGGCAAGAAAACACCGCCACGCACTTTGGTCTTTGAGCACGAGCGAAACGCCGCATTAATGGAAGAAGATTGGAAACTTGTTGGCAACAGGGTGATCACCCGAGATGGATTCAGGAAAGATGCTGATTGGAAATTGTATCATCTTGGCAAAGACCCCTCTGAACAGCATGATCTCAGTAATCATGAGCCTGAACGTCTCAGTAAGATGGTCAATACTCTGGAAAAAGAAGCTAAGCGGACGCTCGTATTGCCGGCTCCCTGAGGGCGATACCAACTTGACCCATGGGTTATTATGGGTCATGCTGTTTCAAGCCAAACCAATCAGGATTATCTGACTATCCATTCTCATGAAACACTCTTCTCTACTATTCTTTTCTCTATCAGTATTTTCACTTATCTTACTAACTCAGTGTGCTCCCTATGACCCGAATGGTCTCAGTCCTGCAGGAAGTGGAACTCAGTATTTGGCTGGCTATGGCCCACCTCCGTCCGGCCTACCCGTCTCGGCAGGAACACCCATTCAACAACCCAAGGGTTATTGGGATGGTGATGGTGTCAGCGGCGCTGCAAAAATCCGAATCAACCGAGCGGAGCAAAAAGCATATTTTTACAAGGGAGGAACACTCGTCGGCGTATCACCTATATCATCGGGAGATGCAAAACACAGAACCCCTGCCGGCACTTTTCGAGTCACGCAGAAAAGCCCTGATCACAAATCCTCCTTATACGGTGTCATTAAGAATCGCCAAACAGGAGAAATTATTAATAAAAATGCAGATACCCGTAAACACAAGGCGGGTCCAGGTGAAGTATTTGTAAACGCACCAATGCCCAATTTCCTTCGCTTCAATTACGGTATTGGCATGCACACTGGCTTTCTTCCAGGCTATCCAGCATCTCACGGATGTGTTCGTATGCCAGATTACATGGCTCGTAAGTTTTTTGAAAATGCTAAACTCGGCACACCCGTGATCGTCGAGTAACCGAACTTCCGTAGTTCACCCCGCCTGAAATGCCTGTCTCCACAGTTCTCAACATTCACGCCCATGATCGCCCAGGCATCATGAGTCGCGTATCTAAAGTTATTAAAGAAGCTAACGGTAATTGGTTAGAAAGCCGTATGGCTCGCCTTGCTGGACAATTTGCAGGCATCGTCCGGGTGGAATGCGAGACGGAAAACTTGTCGACATTAAAATCGGCACTCACCTCTCTAGCAGATGAAGGTATTCATATTCAACTACTTGATCGTGGTGATCTATCAGATCATCCATACACCCGTTGCTTGAAGATCGATATTTTTGGTAACGACCGCCCTGGAATCGTTAGCCAACTCACCCAGACTGTCTCTGCGATGGGCGCCAATATTGAAGAGTTGAACACCACCATCGAAAGTGCTCCCATGGCCGGACATCCTGTCTTTCATGCTTCGGGCACAGTTTGTTTGCCCGACCATATGAAAGATGACTCTATGATTAGCGCGATTGAGAATCTGAGTGATGATCTGAGTGTTGAGATAGGAGGCATTTAACCAAGGTCTCACGGGCTGACAGTGGCCTTCGCTCTCAGAAAATATTTCGTGACGGCAGGATCCGTCGCCATTTGGTTCATCCTGACCTTTAGAAGGCTCGCATTATCAGTAACTACGGTTAGACCTGATGTATTCCAATTACTCAAATCGGACGACCCCTCTACCGACAAAGCGAATCCATCTATCGAAGGCGCCTTGTTGACTGTAAGGGTCATATAGCCGGATTCATTTGTTAATGCTGGTTTCACATAGGAAGCTGAGTCCGTTGGCAACGTTCCCATGATATATTCGAGCAAATTGGCGATACCATCACCATCGTAATCGTCGTATGCTCCTGATAGCGCAGGGTATCCAGGAAACTGCTCTGCCTGCCAGATTGTCCAGCCGGTAGGAGCATCAATTGCATTGGATTGCCAAATTTCTCCGTTATCGCCCACAGTCATAAATGTATTTTGAAAAAAGACAGCCGCGTTCTGATCCACACTGGAAAAAGCTGTTAGCTCACTCCAATCCATTCCATCTGTGGAGAGTCTGTTAAGCTTCGTGCCAGAGTTGGCCGAATCCCAACCTGAGGCAAAATAGACCCCGTTACCGTATGCCATGGCAGGTGTGCGCAAATTGCCTTCTCCTGTATCAGTGAACGTATCACCATTGTCATCCGAGTAACGTAAGCGGGTATAAAAACCACTGGCAAAGAAGAGGTTGTTGAGATACTCAGTGTGGAAAAAACCTTGGCTTGTGCCAGCCCCAACTGATGTGTTTACCCAAGCTAAACCGTCACTGGATTTGAGAATTGTCGCTCCCTGAGAAGATGAATTGGCACCCACTACCACAAAGCCACCATCTCCGTAGCTCACGCCTTGTAAATTAGTGCTAACGCCAGAAGTCACACTACTCCATGACACACCGTTGGTAGATCTGAGTAAGGTTCCGCCATCTCCACTGGCAATGATGACGCCTCCTCCGAATGCTATATCGCGTAATCTTGAGCCTCCGGAGAACTGTTCGGTCCATGATAATCCATCTGGCGAAGTGTAGATTACTCCCACCCAAGCGGATATATCAAAATCATAGTCATATCCGCAAGCGACGAACTGAGAGCCATCATATGTAATACCTCTATGATTGATGTTAGACCCAATAGTTCCGCCGTCCCAGGTCGTAGCATCTGTGGATACGCGGTAGTTACCACTGCCACCCACAGCCACCAATTTACCACCGCCCACGGCAACATCATATAAGTCAGCCGTGGTGCCGGATGTTCTCTGAGTCCAGGTGTTAAGGGGGTCGGTGACAGTGATCGCCAAAGTATCGGTGACGCTGCCGCCCCGACCATCAACCACGGTGAGCTTTACATTAAACGATCCACCTGTCGGGAAACTATGGTAAGCCGTAGTTCCAGTCACAAGCTCCGTGCCGTCTTGAAAATCCCAGATGTGAATCAGCTCATCTCCGTCTGCATCGCTAGAGGTGGAGGTAAACTGCACAAGCTCTCGCGCCTCCGCGGATGTGCTACCCGATATGGATGTCACTGGCGCTTGGTTAGCAGGATAGATGTTATTGCTATATTGGGTAGCCCCAGAAGTTCCCTGAGTGGACAAAAATATGCCATTACCAAAGGCCAGTGTCTCGGTATACACAAAACTGGTTGGTATTGCCTCCTGCCATGAAATTCCGTCAGCTGATAGCAGAATAACTCCCACATCATCTGATTTGCGCTCAGCCACTGCGACTAGCAGCGCCTCTTCACTGTCAACCCGAATTGCACGGATATCATAGTCCTCGCCAGCTGGCATAGATGCCGCCTGCCAAGTAACACCTTGATCAGATGAATAGCGTATTCCGCTATACCATCCACCTGCATAAAACCTGCCGCCAGTGTGGAAAATGTCTCTAAAACTTTGCCATGAAGCCAGTCCTGTAGATCCGCTACGATCCACCCAAGAAACGCCATTGGATGTGGCGTATACCTTATTATCGCCCACAGCTATGAATTCCCCGTTAGCAAAAGCGACACCATCCAGATTCTCGCTTCCCGTTGCTGTGCCTGCTGTCCAACTTACTCCGTCTGAGGAATACATGACATTTCCAGAGTCACCGACAGCCATAAACATCCCATTACCGAATGCCACATCATTCATCGATTCCAGTGCAGGCACCGTGACATTTGACCATGCTTTACCGTCATTTGAGTGAAACGCAGTAGCTACCCATGCCGAACCATTCCAATCGTAACCCGTGATCACATACTTCCCTGCGCCATAGGCAATACCTCCAGCACGGAAATTTAGGGCGAGCTCTTGTCTGGTCCATGTCACGCCATCGAGGGAAAAATAGGCATAGCGATTACCAGTAAGGATGTAGCGACCATTCAAATATGCAGCCTCGCGCATCGTCGCTGTTTGACCAACATTACCCACCGTCCAGATGGAAAGCGGGTCATTGATAGACACGTTCATCGTTTTTGTTACGGAGCCTCCTTTCATGTCCGTTATGGTCACGCTCACCGCGTATGATCCGCCGTAATCCCAGCTCCGCGTAATTGAGGACTGATTAAGTGCAGTGGGACCATCACCGAAGTCCCAGCTATATGCCAGAGTATCCCCATTGCTGTCGCTTGCCGAAACAGAAAAAGTCAGCGGACTACGGGCATCACCAGTCGAGGGGCCTGTTAGAGTCCCCGTTGGCGCAGAATTTCCGGGGAAAGCCCCGATGTTAACCGTGACATCCACCCATTCATCGGGGCTGCTGCCGCCTTGTGCCACAGGTGTGATGTGGATATCGGCAGTTGTATCAGAGTAGGTTTGCCCGATGAGCACACCGCTATCGGTTTTTCCAGGTGCAGAGCCTGGAGTCGTGTCAATCAGCCATGACCTACCGTTCTGCTCCCAGTTTAAAACCACGCCACCTAACAAATATTCATTGGTTGTAATAGCCCTGCGGTGTCCGATCCAATAGTGATGATTTATCGAGGTGTCTTTGGGGACGCGTATGCCCCTGATCCCAGTCGTATCCACGTTGTCGCCACGGTAGAGCCGGTAAGTACCAGAGCCGCTAGCTGCTGTATCCTGCCAATCAGAGGCATCAAGCCATGCAAGTTTCTGTTTTGCCTGAGGATGGAAGTGCCCTTCCGGATCGGGACCATTCCCCATGATATCGAAGTCGTTTCCATATTCCTCATTCGAGCCAGTGCCAACAACCGATGCCCCTCCTGTGTCCCAGAAACTCGCATGACCAAGGCCATAGTTGTGACCAAACTCGTGGATAATGACTCCTGGACTCGTCGTTCCTTGAAGCCACTGTCGGTCACCTCCCGCAAGCCCGGCGTAATTGAGTCCGCCTGATGACGTCATGCCGATCGATTTGAAATGCACGCCCACGATATCGTAGCTATTGAGATCAATGCCTGTGTTCAGAGCATCGAAGGCAGACTTCGCCGCGCTGTGCAGCAGGCTGTTATTGCTGGGCAAGTAAGTGCTCATAGAGCCAACCTGCACAACTTGTGAGCTCACCTCAGCATTGATCCAAGTTTTCCCATAAGACATGTCACGGATAGAATTTGATACCGTCGTGTCGAGGATATTTTCAAGCGCCATCTGTGACACCGACTCGCCCGTATTGTCAGAAAATTCAATCCTGATAAAAAAGACCTTCTTTTCTGTTTCCGTCCAAGCAGACGCCTGAAGTTCTGCGTTTGATTCTAGCTGACTCCAGTCTAATCCCGCACTAGCCGGATCATCTGCACCACCTGAAGCTTGCAAAAAAATGACTTGGGCACCCGAGTGAGGTCCAGGTAATTTATCCAGCGCTGCCAGCCTTTTATTAGTCTCTTCTAATTCGACCTGACTATCGAAATAAAATATACGTCCACCTCCCAAAGCGACAACGGGATCGCCAGAAATTTTCTCACCGGTTGAAAAATCGAGCGTAACATCTTTGTTTGCGATCTTGAATTCGTTTCTGATAGCACTGTAATCCTCTTTACTTAACAGCTGGAGTGTTGCGGGGCGTGCGACGGCGATACCATCAAGCCTTATCCCTTGGAGCGGTGTGTTCTTTTTTGAGCTGATTTTATCACGACGGTCAAATGTGGTGAAGCTATGCTTGCCAGTTGACAGCTCAAGCTCGTAATCGTTTTTGTGAAACCCCTTCTCGCCCCCGTCTAACATCCCGCAGACAGGCAGCACGTTAAAGTCTCCAAGCTCGCTGAAGGGTGTCTCCACATGTCCCCGAATCTCTTCCGGAAGATACTTGTAATCTGCCCAAGTTATAGCTCTTTTTAGAGCCTCTTCAGGAGCATCTTTCATGAGTTCCTTCATTATGATTTTGCGCTCCTTCGCCAGCTTTAAGCCTCGCTCGATAAGCTCCTTTGCGTGTGAACCTCGCACCAAAGAGGCTGACTCCTTACTTAACCATTCGTCAAAATTACGCGTTGCTGTCTCTGCTCTTGCGACGAGAGCCGATTTCTTATTTTCCAACTGCTTTGCAGTCTCTGAGCTTTGAATGATAACGGTATGATTTTCGCAACCACAACCTGCTTCATGAGCTACAGTATTATCGGCGTTTCCTCTGGGTAAGTCTGTTTGTTGACTCTGGATAAGATGTGCAACAAGTGCGGTTACAAGACATAGGATAAAAACAGAAATACATTTATTTTTCATAACAAAAAGAGATGACGAGAATTATACAACCCAGCATACAATCTCGTAGAGTTAAGTATTAAAACTATAGTCCAGAGAAGGTTTAGCAAGGAAATTGAAGACCGAAAGTTATTCGGATTACACTTTTTACTCAAACATTGGCGCGCTCGCCATTGTCCACCGGGATACTTTACAAAGCTCTTTGTCTGACGGCCTCGAAAAGGCAAACGCCGGTCGCCACGCTGACGTTCAGGCACTCTACTTTCCCTGCCATTGGAATTTTGATCAAAAAATCGCAATTTTCCTCAGTCAGCCTCCTCATGCCGGTGCCCTCGGCTCCCATAACCAACCCCAAGGGGCCGGTGAGTCTCGACTCATAGAGTGTCTGTCCTGCCGCATCACTGGTACCCACGAGCCAGATCCCTGACTCCTGTAGTTTTTTCATTGTGCGGGATAGATTAGTCACTTGGAAAAAGGGAACACTGTCCGCCCCGCCAACAGATATGCGGCGGACTGTATCGGTGATGCCGACGGATTTGTCACGAGGTGTGACTACTGCCGTGACACCGGCTCCATCGGCGGTTCGGAGAATAGCTCCCAGATTGTGCGGGTCTTGCACGCAGTCTAGAATTAGAAGCAGAGGTGTATCCACGTCCTCTAACATCTCATACAGGTCTTCCTCTGGGCGTCTCCCCTGACCTTGGGAAGGTTTGCTGCCACGGACGTGTTTATTTTCCCGCGCCTCCCCTTCTCTGCCTCTACGTCTCATAATTCTTGCTCGATCTCTTTGAGTTCAAGGAAGAGAGCATTCCACTGCTCTAGGTTGGGTTGAAGTTCCATTTTGGCGTTGGCAATATGACGCCGCACACTTTCTAACAAGCTGCCATATTCGATGTAGTAATCCCTGATGCCGTCTCGATAATCACTGCCTAAAGACTCGGCAAAAGGCACCTGGCAATCATCGAGTTTCTCCTTGAAAATAGCGATGATTTCCTCACGGGTCGCCTTAGCTCGGAGCGCAAACGCCACCATTCCACTGAACGCACCAGCTAGCAGGCCCAGAGATAACTGTGGATATAGGCCGAGTTTAAGAGACCCTGTAATTCCAGCCGCAAGTAGCAATGTTAAACAAACGTAGAGCCAACCTTTCAAATGCGTACGGCGTTTGGTTAGCTGCATATCAAGTCCACCCCGAATTTTCAAATTAACCACGGCTTGGCGTGCTGCGCGTCCCATTCTCTTTATAAAGCGTTCGCGAGTGGCTCCGAATCCACCAGTTTCCTCTTCAAACCCTTTGAGGTCTATGGCCAAGCGATCTTTAACACGCGGGCGGATTGTTTCCCAATGCGCTTTACAGGCTTTGATGAGGTTCTTCCCATCATCACTTGCTTGCTGCTCCACAGCAGTCTTCACGGAGTCAAGTAATGTTACCTCAATTTCTTTTGGAAGATTTTCCGCAGCAAATAGGCTTTTTACGGACCCCCACAGGTTCATCTTTCGGCGCATCATAGCGACAATGCCATCACTCTGGCTCGCAAAAACCTTGCGCATGCCTGCAAATTTGATGGCGAAATCAGCCGACTGCTTTTCGCGCTCAACATCAACTTCAGCCTCAATCTCGCGCAAGAACCCTTCGTTTTCCTCGAGTAATCGCGTTCGCAATTCGATCATACTCTCGATATTCCTGAGAACCCCTCCCGCAGCATCCCTGACTTTACCAAGAACTTCCCTGCGCGCCGGTGAACGGCTTACAATATCAGATATATATTTTTCGAGCGATGGGTAGCCACTTTCTCGCCACAGACCCTCGCCAAACGGGCTCTCTAGTTTTGCTTGTAACGCAAGTTTACCAGAGACTGGATAGACGGGTAAAACTTTGCCAATACGTTTTTCTGATAAATCCCGCATGTGACCTAGGATCACATCCAGATCTTTCTCATCTCTCAGATCGGCTTGCTGGATGATGAAAATAGATTTCTCTATCATCTCATCGCCTTGCTTAGAGATGAAGTCCCAAGTGGATGCTCCCCATGGGTTACTGGCTGGAAACACCCAGAAAATGAGATCTGAAACAGGTAAAAAGCGGTCAGTGATGGACTGGTGACCTTTGACGACAGAATTTGTCCCCGGAGTGTCAACCAAGTTGAAGTCCATAAGGAAGTCGATTGGCCTGAAACGCTCTTCTAGTATTGGCGTAATCTCTTTATCACTGGTTGTTTCACCATAGCGATACCACTGCACACGATCAGTCTCTGGTAACACATTTGTTTTGCAGACATCCTCTCCGAAAAGACCATTTAAAAGAGTAGATTTACCCGCATTAACCTCACCACAGACTACGAACAAAAACGGATTACTCAGGCCTTTTGTAATATCGTTCTCAAGGAGAGCTTCTTTTTCTGCCCCTGTTTTCTCCGCTAATTCAAGCACCCGCAACACAACCTCTGTCAGGCGTTTGCGTGTCTTGAAATAATCTTCTCCAAACATGGTAATCGATTATCAGACAAGTAGCTATTGCTTTACTCAACCCTCAGATTGAAGGCGCTTCAACCAATCAACGGTTAGGGTGTGATACTGCTACTCACAGGAGTAACGGAACTTGTTGGGGGAACCGAAACCGGGACGCTCGCCTGCGCTGCAGCAGAATTGGCCTTGGGTTGAGTAGATGCAGTAGAAGGGTTAAGAGCAAGGAGCTGGGAAACAGTCACGAATTTGAATCCTTTGCGCAGCAGGCCGTCAAGAGTGGCAGGCATTGCGTCAACAGTTGGCTTATGTAAGTCGTGAGCTAGCACGATTGAGCCGTTGCGTGTTCCGTTGACAATCCGGCTAGTAACTACTGAGAGACCTGGTCTTTTCCAATCTTCCGGATCAACGTTCCAGAGAATCGTAGGATAGCCATACTCTTTATGTATCCACGCTCGCTGGTTTTGGCGAAGAGCTCCGTATGGCGGACGCATCGTGCGAGGCTTCACGCCACATGCCGCTACAATGATGTCGCGTGTCTTGTTCATCTCCCAGCGCACCTGACTGTCGCTGAGCCCTTTTAGATTCCTATGCGTCCAAGTGTGATTACCAATTTCATGTCCTTCCGCAACAATTCTGCGCACGATGTGCGGATACATATTAACACTCCGTCCGATCACATAGAAAGTAGCTTTGATGTTACGTTCACGTAACATGTCGAGCAGGCGTGGTGTGTTTTGAGGATGTGGCCCATCGTCATACGTCATTGCGATGTAGGGCAGTGCAGTCCGTCCGCGCGAATGACTTACGCCAACGTCTCCGGGGAAATTACCTGATAAATTGATGTTAGGGTTACGCAAAGCAGGATTCCTAAGTGTAGGAGTGCGGTAATCAGTGTTCGAAGTCGTTTTTTTCTGCTCTTTGTCTTTGGCTGAGCAGCCTACGAGAGAAATGAAGGCCGAAAAAACAACAAGTAGAATGGAATGACGGTGGTTGATCATGAGATTGATAATGTAAGGATGGGGGTGGTGTTAATGTCTAGAAAAGGCTGTCTGACTTGTTGATCGATACAGAAAAGGACATTTGCTGTCACTTGATTGGAAAAACCGTCAGAAAGGTTGATCTTGTGTCCGCCCATTATGCACTAATTTTGCTGACGTGTGAAGTCAGTTATTTTGCATATTTTGTAACCTGAAAACTAAAATAGATATTTTTTTTCATTTCGGGATTGCAAACCTTATCGCCCCCACGTAGAGACTGCCGCCGTCGAGAGTATGTCGATTCGATATTCATCTCATCAATACAGCCCTATAGTGTAATTGGTAACACACCGGATTTTGATTCCGTATTTCCAGGTTCGAGTCCTGGTAGGGCTACTTTCCCCACATTTTCTATGTGAGATAGTTACTTTGGACTTCAGTTTTTGACTGCTGCAGCTGACTCAGCACACTTTATGCCGTCGAGTGCAGCGGAAATGATCCCTCCAGCGTAGCCAGCTCCTTCAGCACAGGGATACAAGCCGCTGATTTCCGGATGCTCTAGGTTATCCTCATTTCGAGGGATTCGTAGCGGGCTGCTGGTGCGAGTCTCAAAACCGAGTAAGCCCGCCTCCTCGGTGATATATCCTTTCATACCTTTACCAAATTTTTTCAGCCCAATTTGCATACGTGAAACCATGAACTCGGGCATCAATTCATGAAGCGGAGCAGATCTCACACCGGGAAAATAGCTCGTATCAGCGAGTGACGATGAGTTTTTCTGCGCAAGGAAATCAGTGACGCGCTGTGCTGGTGCTCTCTGCATTCCTCCACCAGATTGGGATGCTAAGACTTCTAACGATTTCTGAAAAGCCATCCCACTGAGAATGCCATACTCAGCGTCGTATTCAGCAGTATCCTCAGGCTCGACACTCACAACCATACCGCTATTAGCAAATGGAGAGTCGCGCCTTGAGAGGGACATACCATTTACCACTACTTCGTCATTCTCAGTCGCAGCAGGCACGATAAAGCCTCCCGGGCACATACAGAATGAGTGTACACCCCTGCCGCCAATTTTGCATGCTAACCTGTAGCGGGCAGCGGGCAGAATTCGTGGACGCTCAGTTCCGCGCTGATAGTGATACTGAATACTATCAATCAATGGCTGCGGGTGCTCTATTCTAACACCAACAGCAAAGGTCTTTCGCTCCATAAGGATTCCTTTATCCGCAAACATTTGGTAGATATCGCGGGCACTGTGACCTGTTGCGAGAATGACTGCCTTACCTGTGAATTCGTTGCCATTAGCACAACGAACTCCATGTATTTTTTTCCCGTCAGAAGAGAGTAACAACCCCGTCACCTTGCTGTTAAAATGGACTTCTCCTCCCGCATCCAAGACACTCTGGCGAATCGCTTTAACAACATTGGGCAGTAGATTGGAACCAATATGCGGGTGCGCATCAGTCAGGATTCGCGATGGCGCACCATGCGCAACAAGAATATCATAAACATCCCTGACTGGCCCACGCTTGGTTGCACGCGTATATAGTTTACCGTCAGAAAATGTTCCGGCACCCCCTTCCCCAAAGCAATAATTAGAGTCCTCAACAACCCGCCCTTCCCTGAGGAGCGGAGCTAAATCAAAGCGACGCGATGAGGCGTCCTTGCCTCTCTCTATAATAATGGGTTGGTAGCCCAGTTCTAGTGCCCTCAGTGCCGCAAACATCCCAGCTGGACCACAACCTACAATAATGACCTTGGCGGCACCACGCTTGATTATAGGATAGCTGGTTGTAATTTCCGGATCGGGCTCTAAATCCATCCCTATACCAACCTCAACCCTGAGTTGAACTTTAATATCTCTATGCCGCGCATCAATGGAATGCTTGCGCAGCCTGATAGCTTGGATTTGTTTTGGATGCAGACGTAGCTTGCGGGCTGCCTTTTTTTTCCAAGCTTCCTGATCCTCGGACTTATCCAGCGCAAGAATGATATCAATGGTCTCGATCCGGTTCATAAGTTAAAATCAGATCGCTCGTTTGCAGCCACCAGCATCGACATTCACAAATGTAACTTGCGTCGAGAATATGGTGTCCTTGTCCTCGCCTCTTCCTTTGCAAACATTCACAGAGTAAGTGACCGAGGTTTGTCCGCGTCTCGATTGCTGACAGTCGATCTCCAGTATTACGCCCTCATCGACACCATGGTGGAATTCGACCTTGTCCATTCCAACAGTCACGAACCTGCAATCAGGGAAATCAAGAGAAGCGGCAATCCACGATGCTTCGTCAACCCAGCTGAGCATTTTCCCTCCGAAAAGGAAACCATACTGGTTCAGATCTCCAGGCATGACAAGTCGGTGTGTTTTCATAAGCTCGGGTGAGTGCGTAAAACTTCAGTCTTTTCTCACTTCGATTCGCTTGTATCGACCACTTCCCGCTGGTGAAATGCTACTTATGCCTTCAATATCAGCCAACGCATTGTGAGCGATCCTGCGGTAGTAAGCATTGAGCGGCTTTAGCTTGCGTGGCTTACCATCTGTCAGAACTTGCTCAGCAGTGCCCCTTGTCATTTCAATTAGTCGGTCTTCCTGCCCAGCGCGATATCTGTCTGAGTCTACTCTGATGCGGGGCGCATCCGGATAGTGCTTATTGAGGATTCTATTCGTCAAATACTGAAGATCTTCAAGACGGTCGCCGTTCTTGCCCCTGAGATGCTCACCCTCATCAGACACAATATTAAGGCTTGGGCCATCAGGCGTCTCTTCCCTCTCAATCTCAACCTCGAATCCAAGCTTATCTAACATGCTTTGGAGTATCTTTTCGGCTGCATCCACCTCATTCATAAGGAGATTGATAACGGAGTGCCGAAGAAAGGTCAAATGCCACTTGTTGATGTTTGAAAGAATCAGAGTATTTTCCCCTTGAAATTTGCGCATGTTGTAGAAAATTCGCTCTCGATGTGTCGCTTCTACTGCGTTCATCAAATCCTCTATTCACACCATGATTGAAGCTACCCAACTCAGTAAACACTTTGGCTCCAAATCCGTTGTCAAGGATCTCACTTTCACTGTGAAAAAAGGTGAGGTGCTAGGTTTTCTGGGGCCAAATGGTGCGGGCAAGTCCACTACTATGCGCATGGTCACCGGATTCATCTCTCCTAGCAGTGGCGATGCCAAAATTTGCGACATCTCAGTAGTCGATCATCCCAAGGAAGCTAAAAGCCATATTGGCTACCTGCCCGAGTCTGCACCACTTTACGATGATATGACGGTACGTAGCTTTTTGAGCTTTTGTGCTGAAATGAGAGGTCTGAAGGGCACCACCGGCAAACAGGCTGTGTCCCGAGCTATCGAGACCTGCTTTTTGGAGAATGTTGCCCCCCAATCCATCGGAACACTCTCTAAGGGATACCGCCACCGTACGTGCCTTGCACAGTCGCTACTCCACGACCCTGACGTGCTCATACTCGACGAGCCAACCGATGGTCTCGACCCTAACCAAAAACACGAAGTCCGAAAACTCATCAAACGCCTAGGCGAAGATAAAGCGATCCTCTTTTCCACGCATATTCTGGAAGAAGTCGATGCGGCTTGCTCACGCGCTGTAATCATCGATCAGGGAACGATCGTAGCCGACGGCACTCCTGAAGAGCTACGTAAACAATCCGGAACTGACTCACTGCATGATCTTTTCCGAAACCTCACCACCAAGGAAACTGAATCATAATAGTTATTTCAATATTCACTATTCCTATGTTTACAATCTATAAACGCGAACTCAAGAGCTACTTCACGCAGCCCACGGCCTACGCAGTGATCTGCATATTTACCTTCCTCGCTCTATTCTTCAGTATCTTTTTTGGTGGCTTTCTTGAGCGTGGTGATGCAAACCTCGCATGGTCGTTTTTCTTTTGGCACCCATGGATTCTAATGCTGTTAGCCCCAGCATTAGGAATGCATATATGGGCGGAAGAACAACGCACTGGAACAATCGAGTTATTGGGGACTTTCCCAACCACTACCTGGTCGGCAATTGTTGGGAAATTCGCAGCTGCTGCTACAGTCTGGCTCATTGCACTTGCTATGACCTGCCCAATCGTCATCGCAGTAAATACGCTTGGCGATCCTGACAACCTAACCATTTTCTCCGGGTATATTGGCAGCTTCCTCATCTGTTGTACTTTCCTTGCTATCACCTGCCTGGTCTCCGCATTCACCCGCAATCAGGTGGTATGTCTAATTGTGTCAGTCACGATCTGTAAAACTCTGGTAACAATCGGCTATGAGCAAGTCGCCATGAAAATCAGGCAAACATTCTCACAGCCTGTTGCAGAAGCCATTTTATCAATCACCGCTTTTGAGCATTTCAAACCCATGATCCAAGGGGTGATCCACATCGAGAATCTCGTCTATTTCTTTTCTATCATCATCGCATGCCTGCTCTGCACAAGCGCGATTCTGAATTCCAAGCGCTCCTAACCATTTAATCTAACCCATGGCCAAAGCAAAAACAACACACCCGCGTCAGCGTGCCATTCTTGGCATCGTTGCTGTGATCCTCATCGTTGTGTTCACTAACTGGTTGATGCGTTCTACTTCGCTAGGAAGTAGCAACCTAGATATGACCGAGGACAAACGCTACACTCTGACTGATGGCACGAAGGCTATCCTTGGTGAGCTAGATAGCCCAGTCATCATACGATACTATGCCACCAGAGATAGCAAGGTAATGCCTCAGCAAGTTCGGAATTACATGCGTACCGTTGATGGCATGCTGACTCGATACGAGGATCTCTCCGATGGCAAAATACGTATCGAACAACTCGATCCACAGCCCGATACAGATGCCGAGGACTCAGCTAACCTCGATGGCATCAGCGGCCAGCGCATCAATGATGAAAATCTCTACTTCGGCTTGGCAATATCATGCCTGGATCAACAGACATCGATCCCCTTCCTAAATCCATCAGATGAAACGATGCTGGAGTATAATCTCTCCAGCGCCATCGCCAATGTTAGCACTTTTGAAAAACCTAAAGTCGGCATCATGAGCGCACTCCCAATTATGGGTTCGCCGGCACAGATGCCAGGACAACAGCCTCAACAACCATGGATCATCTATCAGTTACTTAGACAACTGTATGATGTACAATATATCGGCACGACTCCCACATCACTTGATCCAGAGGAATTACCCGTCCTGCTGATGATTCACCCAGCCGGATTAAGCACACAGACGGAATTTCTCATCGATCAATATGTGCTTAAAGGTGGCATTGTCGTCGCCTGTCTTGATCCATTTGCCCTAACAGCCCCAGCAGGTAACCCGATGATGCGCGGCATGGGAGGAGTGGCAAAATCATCCTCCTTGCCCTCTCTGCTTGAAGCTTGGGGAGTTGGATTTGATGCCACATCAGTTGTAGCGGATGGCAAATACGCCACCGACTTTGGAAATGGACAGCGGATGCACAGCCATCTCTCTCTAACGAGTGACGCCATCACATCTGACGATGAAATTTTGACCCGAGGTTTCGAAAACCTCTATTTCCCATTACCCGGAGGGTTCACCATAAAGGGCGGCGGGGGCATTTCCATCGAGACGCTCATCCGTACGTCGAAAGAAGTTATCCCAGTTGCCGGAATGACTGCAACCCGTCCAGATCCAGGGCTTTTTGCCAGAAAGTCACCCACAGGAAAGCACTACGGATTAGTGATGAGGCTCAAAGGTAAATTTAAGACCGCTTTCCCAGAGGGTGATCCGTCAAAAGATAAACAAGACGACAAGGACAAACAAGAGCCCGAGAAAAACGAACAGGCCGAAAACGAACCTGAAGCATTGAAAAATGCTACCCAGGAGGGAATCGTTTATCTCATTGCCGATGCCGATTTTGTCTTTGACCGTGCGTCATTCCAGCAAACGAACCAAGGATACATCGCTATCAATAATAACGCCGCATTATTGCAGAACATCTTAGATCAATCGACAGGTTCGCGCCACTTGATTGGCTCGCGTAGTCGTGCTGCTACCACCCGACCCTTCACTGTCATCAAGGAGATGGAAACTGACTTCGAACAAGAAATCCGTGACGACGTTAAAAAAGCAGAGGAAAAAATGCAGAATATCGTCTCCGAACTGCAAAAGCTCCAAACACAGAAGACCCAGGGCAAAGCACTGATCCTCTCCCCCGAGCAAGAGCAAAAAATACGTGAGCTGCAGACTCAACAAGTCAACCTAAGGCGTGAACTCAGAGAGAAACAAAAAGGACTGAAAACCAAGAAGGATGAACTCTACTCGAAGCTTACCTGGATGACAGTAGCGATCACGCCCATTTTCATTGCTTTGACCGGCCTGGGGGTATGGATATTCCGTCGTCGCAGCACTCGAGCTGTCTAACCATTCACTCTTCACCATTCTTATGAAATCCCGCACCATCATTATCCTATGGAGCATCGCCATTGTTTTAGGCGTGATCGCATGCATTGTCCAATTCGGCGGCAATGATGAATCGGCTGACCGCACAAAGTTACAACCGGGCGATAAAATCCTCACTGACCTTCCGATAGCTGAGATTACGAAAGTCACGATTAGCCAAGGAGACAATAAAACCCATCTTGTGCGTTACGACAAAGATACGTGGGGCGTAGCTGAACGAGCTAATTACCCTGTCAATTATGAGAAACTCCGTAATTTATTAGGCGCACTCAGTGAGCTTGAGGTTGCTCAAGGCTATCCCGCTGGGAGTGAGCATTACCCACGGTTTGGCTTGGCTAAATCCAGCAAAAAGGAAGCTGAGCAAGGTTTGGAGATCTTGATGGAAAAGGCCAATGATTTGGACGCAGCCAATATTTTCCTCGGGAAATTCTCTGGAACCAACCGAACTGGCGGAAGATTCTTGCGCAATGCAAATGACAATTCAGGTGTCTACGCAGTGGGTGAGACATTTCCTGGAATCACAGCATCACCAAAGGATTGGCTCGGGACTGATTTTCTGGAAATCACTAAGATCAAAGCAATCAGCGTAGCCGCTCCAAACGATCCGAAATTTAAATTTTGGCAGCTAGTCCGCCACCCTAACACCGATGGGACTGTCAACGAAAATGGACAACTCAAGCTTGCTGAAATGGGAGAAGATGAGGTGATGCAGCTCACCTCCACAAACCCCTTGCGCAATCTGTTAAGCTCATCAAGTTTTCTCGATATAATTACACAGCAGCAGGCTAAAGAAACAGCCAATTCAGATCCCAAGTTGAAGCGAATCGCAAGTATCTCCACATTTGATGGACTCAAGTATACGCTCACGTTCTGGCCTCAGCGGGACAGACCAAAAGACCCCAAAGCAGACCCCCGCCTTCCTGCGGTTCAGCCAAACTACTTGTTAACGGTCGATGTCACCGCGGAACCTGTTAGAGATAATGTCGATGATACGAAAAAAGATGAGCGCAATGCGATACTGGATGCCGCGCAATCATTCAGCGGACGCATTTTCCAAGTCAGCCAAAGCCTCGTATCTCCGCTCCAGAAAAAACGATCTGACTTCGTGAAGTCAAAAAACAAACCGACCGCGACGACTCCACCGGTTAGAGTTCCCGGTCTTCCGCCATCAGCCCCCTCGCCCGCACAGCCCTAGATTTTCTCCATCGTGGGCTCAGAGTGCCACTCGTGCGGGATGTCTCGCATGAGTAGAGCGTGATCAAACTGAATTGCTTCTTTTCGAAATATCTCACGATCATCAAAATAAGCAGATCGGATACTGCTCACTTTCAGCGGGGAAACTTTCCATTTTTGGGTTCGAAGTTGAAGCCCCTCCATGTGGCATGAATTTGGCTTCGGTGAATATCCAATACATCCTGCTTCAAAAAATGCCGATGATTCTGCTAGAGAACTAAAAATAGAATTGTCCGGTAATCGCTCTGACTCCTCAGCATCAAAATCTACAAGTGGCATACCGTAATCCTTAGCGGTCACTTGCATCGAAATATTGCCGTTTTTATCGCTGACTTCGAACGCCGAAAGCTCATGCGCGCCAGGGAAAAGTCTGCCTCCGACGAGTGCATTGAACATGCAGTCGGTATCTCGCCGGGGCACATAAACCCCGTATTTTTTGATGCCAGCTGCATCCCACTCAACACCTATACGGTGTGCAGAATTCTCACTTGAGAATCCTACAAGTGCTGGCATCCCTTTTGGCCTCACTTGCTCAAGCCTGATCAAGCATATCCCAGCTATGGCATAACCGTTGACGAGCTGAGGACGAAAATTCCTTGGCAAGATCGAAGCTGTAATCTCGGGATCAATGCGGTAGTTGAGCAATACTCGGCGACGTATCACTCCGGTGATTGTGGGTATTTTCATGAATTAGGTATTCAAGTTGATGACATACAATAGATCATTTTTCAGATCTACGACGAAAAAATCGACATTACCTGGATTATCGCTATGGTCATAGTGAAAATACGCGTAGTAGGCACTATCACCTGACAAGGCTGACCTAAGAGCAGCTTGGTGTGTTTCAGCTGAGGAGTCACCTCCCATAAGGGCAAAACTCAGATACGGCTTTGACTCATTGTCCACCGGAGATGCTCTCCAGCGCTTGGCAGTCCATCTATCACGGTAACCGGGAAGCTTAGGGAAATCCTTAAGAAGCCGCTCGTCTGCAGATTCAAATCGCGTTTTTATTTCATTCGGAAGATTATACACCGTCATGGAATACCCATCTCCATTGAATGCACGTTCAAAATCATACTGATACAGAGGCTGCCCCAGATCAACATCTACATCGTAGGTGTTTCTGAGATACCTTTCATAAGCCAGCGAATCAGTGATCTTGGTGGCGCCTAACAAGAGTAGAAACCCAACAAACGGAATACCCAGCTGCAAGCCCAGTTTTTTCCACCGTCTTTTACAGGCCGTTGTAATCAGCCAGATTGCGTAAGGAATACAGCCAAAAATAGCAATCAGCAGGACAATACCCCGAAGAACTCCCATCGCAGTATCCATTACTAGCTAACCCCTCTTAGGATAATCACTTTATCAGCTTAGCAAGCTCGACATTATACACTACGGGTTTGTTCAGCACAATTAGTGCTCCAATTTCTCCGCTGGGTAACGGTCAGTCCATAACAGAGCGAAAGGAGTTTTGCTCTTTGCCAGGATGGCATCGGGTAATGTTTTCTTACCCCACTTTTCCCACCATCGTGATTTTTTCTCTGCTGTTGCTTTCACCAGCCCTTCAACATATTCTTTTTTGTCGGTAACTATGCCATTTCCTTCAATCTTTAATGCTATACCTTCAATATCGCTCTCGTTCGGACGGTCTTTGCCTGTCAGTTTCTCGAGCACGTCGGGACCGATGTAAGCACTAATATGGATCGTTCGATCTTTGGTGCGGATATTGAGAAACTCCACACGACCAGTCAGCCGAACAGGCTGCCCCGCATTGGGTTTGCTGAAATTGTTCTTAACCACAGCAAACCAGTGAGCCGTGATAACCGGAATAAATTCTGAAGGAGCGGTTGTTTTCACCTCTAGTTCAGCCTCTAACTCCAGCCAATATCGGGGATTGATCCGTTTACCCTTCACTCCTGCCACCTGAAACTGCGGTGTCTCTTGAATTAGGCTGGTTAGTTTAATTATTTTAATTTTGTGTTGTCCGTCTTCTGCACAGCAGAGACCTGTCACAATGGCGGCTAGCGCCAATGATGCGATGGTTTTCATAGTTAATCGTAGGTTGGTGTTTATGTCATAAAATATGACAATTTAATCTACGCCAGCTGACTCAAAGAGTCAAAACGAAAGGGATCAAAGATGTTAGAGCACTTCAGGCGTCTGCAACAGCTCCGAAATCCGGTTCAGCAGCATTCCTGCGCCACCACCATCAACCACGCGGTGGTCAAACGTCAGGTCAATCTCTGCCTCTGTGACAGGGATGAAAGTGCCAGTCTGCTCGCTCCAAACAGGACGTTTTACTCCGGCGCTTAGACCAAGAATCAATGTCTCATTGGGCAATGGAATAGGAGTGCCCCAAGTGAGTCCGAATGTGCCAAAGTTCGTCACCGTAGCGATACCGTGCTTGGTGGCTGTCTCAGGGAGCTTGCGCGCACGCGCCAGATCAACGAGTTCATTATACTCTTCCACAAGATCTTTGACGCTCTTAGAGTCGGCATTTCTAATAACCGGAACCAAGACCCCATCATCTACCTGAACCGCCACTCCGATATCAAAAGCACGTGGGTGGACCACGCTCTCTCCAATCAGATAACCTGCCGTTGTGGGGTTTTCCGCGAGTGCCAAAGCCAGAGCTCTAAGCAAATAAAGTGCGGGACCCGGTTTGGGCGTTTGACTGCGACGGTGATCGAGGATCTTATCCATCACAAGCGGCCGAGCCACTGTGGCAAGTGGCCGAGTCCAGCTACGGCGCATCGCATCAGCAACAGCCAAGCGCATCGGAGATGCTTTGGTGTGCGGCCAGGTGCTAATATACTCAAGAAATTCCTCAAGATCCTCAACAGTAACTCTTCCACCGGCACCACTTCCTGAAATCGCTGAAATATCCGCAGCGCGGAGCCCAAGCTCGGTCATGCGCGCTCTCATTCGGGGAGAAATGTAATGAGCGCCACCTTTTCCCGTGGGCACAGGGAGTCCTTTGATATTGGGCTCTACAGTCACAGGCTCGTGATAACCACCGTCCTCAGTTTTAAAATGAAGGTTATCATGCTCGGTTACTGCCTCAGTGCCCTGCGCAGGCTCAACACTTGAAAGATCATCAAGCGTAGTCTCACCAGTTCGGTCAACCTCTTCCTGAGTCACCTCAAGCACGCCAAGGACGCTGCCGACAGCGTAACTTACTCCTTCTTTGGCAATCATTTCGGTGACCTGACCAGCGCAAAGAGCGGTTACCCCCATGGTTGCCTTGTTCGTTTCCACCTCGATCACCTCTTGGTCTGGGATCACCGCGTCACCCACTGCGATATTGAGCCTGATGATCGTGGCCTCAGCAATCGATTCACCTAATTGCGGCATGAGAATTGGGACTTTTGGCATAACTTTATTTAAGTGAAAATAATAACAACTACTAGTAATTCAATAACTTAAGAAGTGAATCGGCTATTGATTCGGGAGTAGGGCGATGTGCAGCCCAAAGATTCGGGTGATAAGGTATAGGAGTGTCACGAGCATTCAATCTCACTGGCGGAGCATCGAGCAAATGAAAGCCGTCCGAGCTTACACGCGAGACGACCTCAGCAGTAACTCCGCCCCATGGAAATGCCTCCCCCACTGCAAGAAGCCTCCCTGTGCGAGCCACCGAGGCGATAATCGTATCTGTATCGAGCGGCTTAACAGAACGCAAATCAACAACTTCAATTTCCCAGCCCCCTTGCTCGTGCAACATTTCCGCAGCACGCACCGCCTCATGTACCATAGCGCTGTATGTGACTACGGTTGCATGCTTGCCTGGTCGAGTAATCCGAGCCTGTCCAATGGGCAAGTCATCACCCTCATGACTGGAAGATTTTAGCCATCTGTAGAGAAACTTGTGCTCACAATAGATAACCGGGTCGTCGAGCTTGATCGAGTCCCTAAGCATGGAGTAGGCATCAGCAACCGTAGCAGGAGTCACAACAATCAACCCGGGGTAATGCGCGTAAATAGACTCCATGCTCTGACTGTGAAAGGGTCCAGAGCCTGGAGTGCCGCCAGACGGCAGTCTCACAGTCATCGGCACCGGCACGCCCGTTCGATAAAAATGTGTAGCGGCTTGGTTGATGATCTGATTGAAAGCAACAGAGGAAAAATCAGCAAACTGCATTTCCAGAACTGGACGCGCACCATCGATAGCGGCGCCGATAGCCATCCCCGCCATCGCATCTTCACTAATCGGAGCATCAAGCACTCTCTGTGGATAGGCATCCTGAAGCCCTTTGGTAGCCTTAAAAGCTCCACCAAATTTGCCAATGTCTTGGCCATACAAGAACACACTCGGATCCTCCGCCATCGCATCACTCAGCGCAGCATGAATTGCATCAATGTAGGTAACGTCGCTCATCTGTCTTGGATATGCGGGGTTGAAAATGCACACCAGTCATCTTTGTATGGATCAGGAGCAGACTCTTTTTGAGCCTGCGCGACAGCTGACTGAACGGTATCTGCCGCCTCATTTTCCCATGCCTGAATTTCATCCTGAGTTGAATAACCGTGCCCGATCATCTGCTCTCTGCCTACCTGAATGCTATCGCGACCCAAGCCTGATTCGCGAAGTCGACCATCGACATAGGATCCATCGTCATGCTCTCCATGGCCGGTCAGGCGGAGCATCGAGGCAACTATAAGTTGAGGGCCTTCACCCGCCCTTGCGCGGCCGATAGCATCCCCCATCACTTTAATACACTCCAGCATATCAGTGCCATCGACATTGTGGCCGCGCACGCCATAGCCAATCGCTTTGTTGACTAGGTCATCGCAGGCAAATTGGCGATCATTGGGTGTCGAATAGGCATACTGATTATTTGCTACAGTCAGCACAAGAGGCAGTTTTTCAACTGCCGCTGTGTTCAAACCCTCGTGAAACGCTCCCGTCGAGGTGCAGCCATCGCCCACACAAGTCGCTCCCACAACTCCATCCATCTCTCCGCGAAGGCGTTTCGATAGAAGCATGCCACTTACCAACGAGATAGCAGCACCCAAATGCGATATCATAGCAGGCATCCCTTCACGGGGTCTTCCCCTGTGAATATTGCCATCGCGTCCATGCATGGGCCCCTCGACAGACCCCAAATAAGTGCGGGTGCAATCGAGCATCTCCTCACCAAAGGCTGTTCTCCCAGCTTGATCGCGGATCAGCGGAGCATAGATATCACGACCTTTGACAAGACACGCGGCCAAGGATGCACTGACGGCCTCCTGACCTTTGCCCAGGTAAACCCCCCCAACGATTTTCCCGGCTTTATATAGACTGCCGAGCTTGTTCTCCAAAATTCGCGCGGTAAGCATAGCACGGAATACTTTCCGCACATGGTCGCGATTGAGGTCTTCAGTTGAGGTATCCATTCAGAGGTGAAAATTCAATTTTATGCCTTCCCCCACATCAAAAAGGGCATGTGGGTGAGACTCTCAGTGCCACGCCCATAAAGACATCCTGATCCAACACTGGCAATAGGATTCTTCTTCAAAAAACTGTTACCAACCAGCTACGCTGGTGATTCAGCAGTGAAAGAATCATTGCCAAAACCCATGTGACAGAACATAACAACCCCGCAAAATAATTTACTTAAGCTATGGATAATACTCTCCTCGTCCTCGCAGCAGGAATGGGCAGCCGATACGGCGGTCTCAAACAAATGGATCCTATGGGTCCGAACGGCGAAACCGTCCTCGACTATTCCGTTTATGATGCCATCCGCGCTGGCTTCTCTCGCGTTATCTTTATCATCCGTGAGGATTTTGCAGATGCTTTTAGAGAAGGGGTAGGATCGAGATTCTCCGATAAAATTGATGTCGACTATGTTTTCCAGAAACTAGATGACCTGCCAGAAGGCTTCAGCGTCCCAGATGGCCGAGAAAAACCTTGGGGAACGACACATGCCATCCGTGCGGCACGTGACAAGGTTCAAGGGCCGTTCGCAGTGATTAACGCCGATGATTTTTATGGCGCTGATTCTTACCAAAGAATAGCATCGTATTTCCAGCAATCTGCAAACACCAAGGATAGCGTTTCCCACTACTGCATGGTAGGATACCAGTTAACGAAGACACTCTCAGACCACGGTGATGTCAATCGCGGCATCTGCTCGGATACCGACGGCTACCTAAAGGATGTGGAAGAGGTCACAGAAATCAAACGCGAAGACGATGGTGCTATCCGCGGTAATTGGCTCAATGGTGAGCGTAGACCTGTACCAGAGAGTTCAATCGCATCTATGAATTTCTGGGGCTTTACCCCGGAAATATTCGGATTTCTAGAAAGCCATTTCATCAATTTCCTTCAAGAAAGAGGTCACGAGATGAAATCTGAATCCTACATCCCAACTCTTATCGATGAGTTAATCCGTGCAGGCAAGGCTGACTGCAAGGTTCTTGAAACCACCAGTTCATGGTTTGGCGTCACCTACCCCGAGGACAAACCCCATGTGGTTGAGAATATTCAAAAACTAGTGAATTCGGGAGACTACCCCACCCCTCTTCACTGATGACAGCTTCATTGATAGCCGCGCCACAAAACCCACCCCTCTATTAGAAATGAACATACTGGTCACAGGAGGCGCTGGCTTCATCGGCTCGCATATTGTTGAGCACTTTCAGGGCAAAGCCGATCACATTCGAGTGCTCGATAACTTACGCACCGGCTACAGGCACAACCTCGACGGCCTCGAGTGTGAATTCATCGAGGGGTCGGTAACAGATCGAAAAGTTGTAAAAAAAGCAGTCGAAGGAATCGACTACGTTTTCCATATGGCGGCAATGGTTTCCGTGCCGGAAAGTATGAGCAAAATCGCCGAGTGCGTGGACATTAACGTAAATGGTTTACTCAATGTGTTAGAAGAGGCCTCTAACTCTGGTGTTAAAAAAATCGTGCTCGCATCTTCTGCTGCAAACTACGGAGACAATCCTACTGTGCCGAAAGTGGAGTCGATGTATCCCGAGCCAAAGAGCCCGTACGCAATCACCAAACTCGACGGAGAATACTACCTCGAAATGTTCCGTGCCGAGGGAAAAATCCAAACCACCTCGTTACGATTCTTTAATGTCTTCGGGCCACGGCAAGATCCACAGGGCGCCTATGCTGCAGCCGTGCCCATATTCATCGAAAAGGCGGTCAAAGGCGAAGACATCACAATCTTTGGCGATGGCGGCCAAACCCGCGACTTCATCTATGTGAAGGACATTGTGGGCGCACTAGTTTTTGCTGCGATGAATGAAGACATGCACGGCACCTACAATGCCGGCTATGGTGGCCAGATCACAATCAACGATCTTGCAAATACTATCCTCAAATCGGCTAATACGAAATCCGAAATCATCTACGCAGACGAGCGCGCAGGTGATGTTCGCCACTCACGCGCCTCAGCAGACAAACTCCGCGCCGAAGGTTGGAAGCCACAGTTCAGTCTTGAGGCTGGACTTTCAGCTACCTTTGAATTTTTCAAAGATAAAGTTGATAAGATGTGACTGAAGAAAATCCATACGAAACGCCACTTGCTGACCCTACAGGGAAAGGTGCGCCGGAACGAGTGATTGGCAGTCCAAGGAAAATTGTTTGGGCATGGGAGAAACTCAGACTTAGATACAATCTCATCCTCGCCGTGCCAGGAATTGCGATCCTTTTTTTCTACATGTATCGCGCAGAACTTCCTTTTGCTGGCGCCATTTCAGGCGGCACTATGATGGCAGTGGGGGCTAACCTCTGCTTCCTCATTGGTCTTATTAGTGAAATGTACGCAGCGGCTCTATTCGACAAAACCGAGATGCCCGCATATCGCAAAATAGCGTTCTGGCTCGGTATAGTGGGCTCACTAGCCCTATTCGCCTTTGCTATCATACCTCTATTTTTTTTCAGACAACTCGTCTAGGTTACGTAGACACGAAATATTGCAGCGACAGAGAAATTGGACAATCCACTATTAAAAGATTGCCCTAGCAACTCGGGCGTTACTATACTTTATCAAGAGTATTGATGGTGTCTCTTGCGAGCACTAAACCTAGCTAAAAAATGAAAATTATTTTCGGTATGCTTAAATCAATCCTCAAGTAACCACACATACAAATAACCAATAGAAAAAATGAAAATGATGAAACTATTCAGGCAGCTTTCAATGCCAACAGCAGCACTAACATTGATGACAATGCTTGTCTCCAGTTGTGGAGACGTCGCAGATGGAATTGGAAGCATCGGTGGCGGCGGACAGGTTGGCGAACTTGCCTATGACTCACAAGAACGTAAAATCCTTGGCCAGGCTCGAGGTGTTGGAACAGCCGTCGGGGCTACCGCAGGCTATTTCATTGCAAAAAACAACGGCATGGGAAGTGGAGTAGGCGCACTACTTGGTGCTGCGCTCGGAGCGGCAGCTGGTGACGCTATTGGAAAAAACCAAGCCAACAAGGCTCGCCAGAAACGGCTCGATAACAACACACTACGTGGCATGATCGCTTCTGCTCGTAAGAACAACGCCCGACTAGCAGCCTACAACCGCAAGGTAGCACGCCGCATTGCCCAGATCCGTTCTGCAAGCAGAGCAGAGCGTGCATCACTCGCAAAATCTGAGCGTATTTCAGTTGATCGTGCGATCAAAAAGACAGACCAGATGATCCAGCAGCGCCAGTCCACTAGCGCAAAACTCGCAGGCTCTCAAAGAGCTCAACTAGATCGTGAAATCCGAATTGCTAAGAGCGAACGCGCAACGCTGGCGAGACATCGTTCAACATTGGCAAGCTATTCAAGCGTAGCATCTCGATAAACTCCAAACATCGTAAAAAACCATGAAATCAGATAATCAAAAAACAAAGCTCAGCCGTACGGCTGCGATTCTGTCATGCATAGTCTGTGCTGCTGCCACATGCGGCTTGTTCAACAGCTGCGCTTATACAGAAACAATGAACCAGCGTGAGGCTGAGGGACAGAGGCTTCAAAAAGAACTCGGATATGAGATTGAACGAGGACGTCGTTTATCTCACTAACTGAGAGAAAATCTAATCATTCAATACCAAGTCGCTGCTATGCACGGCTTGGTATTTTTTTGCTCTAAAAAAGAATCATAACCGAAATCTTCACTCCCTCTCCTTCAACAAATCAATGGCATTCTTGTATTTTTTGGCTGCCGCTTTTCGATAGAGCTCCATTGCCTTGGATTTATCTGGAGTGAGACCACCCATTCCGTTTTCATAGTGGACTCCCAAGTTAAACATCGCCGGAGCAAAGCCTAAGTCAGACGCCTCCGTATATAACTCAACTGCTTTAGCACGATTCACCATACCCGCAGCTTCATCACCGTAGAGCACCGCCAGATTAAACATGCCCTCCGCACTTCCTCCACTGGCTGACTTAACAAGCCACTTCTCCGCATCCTTGTAACTTTGCCGCACGCCACTGCCGAACTGGTAACACAGTCCAAGATTCAATTGCGCTTTTGGGTGACCTTGTTCGGCTGCTTTATGATATTGGCGAATAGCTTCCCTTAGATTTTTCTGAACACCAATACCAAGTTCCAGATGCAGACCGTAATTAAACTGAGCTGCTTTATCACCAGCCATTGCACCGAGCTTAAACCAGGATGTTGCTGCCTCTTCGTTTTTACTTACGCCATCGCCGTCAAGATAGATGATGCCCACCTTAAACTGCGCATCTGCATTTCCTGTTTCGGCTTGCTTCAATAACTTCAAAAAAGCTTCGGAACCCATGTCCATTGAGCCAGAACGATCAGCCGATGTTAACACCCTGAACTTGGTGTCAGCACTCAACGGGAAACTCCATTTGTTAGATGCGCTTGTCACATTCACCTTTCCTGAAAGAGCGGGAAGAGCCCATTGACCGGTACCATTTTCAAAACCCGAGACTTGCGCATCGGTTTTAATAGGATTCCCCTCAAGAGCCTGCTTAATTGCTGAAGAGGGAAGCTTCGAGTAGTCTGGCACAAATTCCATTGAAGAGAATTCCCCCAAGCCTGTTAGTTTGACTACCCGCTGCGCTAGCTTGAGGTTCCATTCTGGCTGAGAGTCTCGATCAAATGAAAAAGGCAGCTCTTCCATACCCGGGAAAATGATCAATGCTTTGATAGGAAAATTACTCTCCGAAGGTAAAACGACCCTAAGTTTACCATCATATTCGGAAAGCTTCCAGTCGAGGGAAGGGTCCTCAGCATGAAGGTGTTTCCTCAGAGTTGAGGCCGCAAGCGTTAGCGCCGAACCATTGTAATTAACGACTGGATTAACATCTATGTATGGTTGCCCTATGAGCTTAATACTTTCGCTATAACTTTGATGGTCATCTCCGGCATCCGTAAAATCATTTCTATTTAGAGTAACAGGAGCCATCGCGAATCCGTTCTCAGACAACTTGATTTTAAGAGGCCAAGCATCACTGGAGTCAAACAGTTCAGCCGAGATATTACCGACGCTGGCTTTACCATCACTAGCCATGAAGCGAGCTAACAATACACCTTCTTTATCTTCTAGCAGATATGGTTCATCTGTCGAGAACTTCATCGCCCCCTTCGTTACATTCAAGAACTGTAATGTCACAGGGTTTGCAACCTGTGGAATGAATTGCTCAGCATTAGCTCCTTTAGACTTGGTGTCTTCTCTACCAAAGAACCACCATCCCATTCCTCCTGCTAGAGCTATGCACGCAGCCACCGCTGCAATCAAGATAACCAGCTTGCCCTTGGATGAGTTCTTAGCTATGGGCTGGACTTGGTCGGCGACATTGTTCTGAGACTCGGGAGGATTTAGCTCACCATATTTTGAGCTATCGAAAGCTGGAGGCGGCACATTGTGCACGCTGGTGCTGCCGGCAGGATCTTCTTGCTGTAGCGAAGGGTGTGCTGATGATAAAGCTACAGTATCAGTGTCCTCCGCAGCTTGGTGAGGCCTAGGTTTTTTAGTTTCTATCGGCCGCAGCCCACCTGGAGAAGGAGTCAGCGAAGTATGAGTCTGAGTCAATTGAGTGCGCATCAGATCTTTCATTGCCGCTGCAGCATCAAGCGCTTTCGTCTTCCAGTCAGCCCCTTCGAGATCACATAAATGACGGAGCATTATCATCGCTGAGTCAGGCTCTTCCTGCGCAGCGATGACAGCACTCAAGTATCGGTTTGACTCCTCAGAAATGTTACTTGTGGATACGTGCGCCGTTGGGCTTAGGTAAGCGGATTGCTTTACCGCCATTCCCGAGATCGACCGATAGAGTAAACCGCCAAAACGAGCGATCGGATTAGTCGCCAAATCATCATTACTGAGCGTAACCATGGTTTCATCAATATCGGATGATTGAATCAGCCTTGGTAAAAGTGTGACATCCAAATCGGAAATATAATCCACCCCAGCCTGCTTTTGGCTATTAAAATAGGCCAACCATTCATCCTGCGTTTGCAAAGCCGAGTCATCACCCTCTCGCAAACCCAATAACACATCACCAACATCAAGTTCGACGCCTGGAATATCCGTCTCCATGCACTCGTCTACAGCCGAAGCGATCTGCTGCAAAATAGGCAAATGATCCTGAAATGTGAGGTGGCCCTCTACCTGCAGTAACGACTGATATTCCCCTGATGGAAAAACCGAACTAACGTAAGCTGGAGCTTCAGAGTAGGTGCCCCGCTGGTAATACCCGCTCAACAATTGCGTATGCGATGTAACCAGTTTATCTGCGGTCTCCATCACCGATTCTAAAAATGGATATTTCTCGTTAGGGAGAAACATTGTTACACTGAGCATCCCCGTCTCATGGGGGTCACAGCCATAATACGTCCCGTAGTTGAATTTTTTAAGTTGACGCTGAATACCCCAGACCTCACTCCAATCACATTGTACTCCAGCTGTGGCAACAGCAGGGGTATCACGGTGCGTGACCTCAGCAGAGGATGTTGTGGCAACAGGTCGATTACCAGAATCAGTAGTTCCACCTTGAAGCATATCCAACACCTCTCCTGTATTGCGAAAACGCTGACCGAGATTCTTTTTGAGTAAGCCGGAAAGAACAAGTCTCCCCTCCTCCTCAAGGTCTTCCGGTAACAAATCATCGTAGTTATCGCCTGATAATCTCTGGTGAACTAGCTCCGCCGCAGTAGCTCCCTTAAACGGCGACCCACCTAACAGTAAATACCAAAGAGTGATCCCCACAGAAAACAAATCCGTTCGCTCGTCGAGCTCCTCTTCACGAAGCTGCTCCGGGGAAGCTGTCAGCGTGTTGCCCATGAATGCCCCCTCTCTTGTTAGGGTCATATTCGTGCTCTGTGACTCTGGAGCATTGAGCACTTTGACTAGCCCAAAATCGATTAAGCGTAGACTAACAGTACCATCATCGTCCGCCAGCATCACGTTTGAAGGCTTCATGTCACGATGAAGCAAGCCGGCTGAATGAGCTGTTCCCAGGGCGCCTAGAATCTGAACTGCTAATTCTCTAACTACTGACCACGGCTGCGGGCCACGAGCCGAGGAAAATTGCTCCAAATCCCCTCCAGCACAAAATGCCATCGCGTAATAGAAGCAGCCATCTGACTCACCAAAATCGTATATTTTTGCAATATGAGGATGATCTAAAAGAGCTGCTGTTCTCGCCTCTTGAAGAAAACGCATTCGTGCATCGTCATTGGACACAAGATGCTCATTGATTACTTTTAGAGCACAGACACGGCGAAGAAGCTTATGCTCTGCCTTGTAGGTGGTACCATATCCCCCTTTACCAAGCTGCCACAGGGCACCGTCCTTCTTTTTCAGAACGGCATAACTGCCTAGTATCAATTCCTCTGACTCGTTGCTCATGCGTTTGTGTTGCTTCACGAGAAAATATGCGTGTTCTCCTCATGGGGAAAGCAAAATACGTGCCTGACGAAGCCATTTCGTGCTAATACTTTAGAAGATCTTACTACCCCTATGTTTTCCGATCATCTTAATATCAGTTCACAATTTTGCTAAATTGGAGGTTTTTAGCCCTATTAAGAAATTTCATACAATAAATATTGACACCAAATTCGAAACTATCAAATGTGAGAATATGACCTAACATAAGTTTGTTAGTTCATAGAACCCACCAAATAAAAACAACCCAATGAAAGTTACAAATAAACTAACCGCAATTATAGCGAGCATCCTTGCAGCATGCTCATTTTCTCTATTAACATCATGCGACAGCGATAGCAGTTCGTCATCAAGCAGCTCTGGATCAGGAGATACTGGAGCCTCAGGTGGCTCGGGAGGAGATACACCAGCTGCTGGCATGAGACGAATCACGCTCGCTGGAAGCCAGGATGGAACCAAGCCGATCACATCAAACAGTAAAGCTCAGGTTCGTATTGATGGGGGCTTAGTCTCTCAGATGCTGATCCAGAATGACGGCATCATCGTTGTAGATGTGCCTTTTGGCTCACTCCTTGAAGTTCGCTTTGTGCCTGATGCCAATGTGATTGGCTCTGTTGGCCAAGTAGTCTGCATCTATGATGACGCTGCTCCTCAAGTTCTGACAGACGGAGAGCAAGCTGTTTTACCAGGAGTGCCTCCTTTCTCAGCTCCATTGAATGTTGGCTCAAGCGGCGGTGTAGATTTCATTCAAAATCCTACTGCGGATCAACTGGGCGGGGAGTTCGTGCTAAAACAATCTTCCGGTGCTACTTTCGGATCACTTGCCGGTTTCAATGAAGGCGCTGTGATATCCTTCTCCGGCAACTCAATTTCTATCGGAGGTAATACGTATAGTGAATCCACAGATCCGATTCTTCAATCAGCTGCTTCTCAGGTCGCTCAAAACCTATCTGTCCAAGAAGGTCTAGAGAACACACAGTTTTTCTATCACGGCACAAGCAGTGACTTTATTGTGTTTGTGTGGGCTTTTGATGGTTCGTTAGCGGGACAAATTGGCTATGCAACTTCCAGTGGCACTTCAGGTGCAGCGACTTTCTGCTTAGACAACTGAAGCCAAAATATAACGGTTTAGTGATGTAATGCGTAACCGACCTCGATTCCCATGAAACATGGCGAGTTCCAGTCAGTTGCGCATTACAGGTTTTCTCGGCATAACGCAAATTTGAGTATCACCCACTAAGGAATGTTATCAATTAAGGAAATAATTAGGAACCTCAATAAATTTCATGAAAATAAAATTCCTCGCCCTAGCTTTGTTTATCACAGCTCTCGGATTTCTATCCAGTTGTGATTCTAGCTCAGGATCAGACAGTGAAACCAATAACCAGCCTCAAGAGACTGAGGAACTTAGTGAAGAAGCCCTAATAGCCTTAAAAACTACTCAGGGTATTGCACCTGAACTGCAACCTTTCCTCGACAGTTTTATTACCGAACTCGTAAACCGAGAAATAGAATATAACAATATTGACGATCTTGATTTGGTGTTTGCGCAACTTCCGCCGAACACTGCTGGCATTTGTTACATTGACGGACAAAGAGTCGAAATTAATATTTCTTTTTTTAATGACAACGAAAGCCTCCTAGAGCTCGTCTATCATGAGCTTGGCCACTGTATACTGGGCATGGAGCATCGGGACAACAGTATCATGCAGGCCGCCGGTTCATTTCCTGTGACAGCCGAATCAATAGAAGAGCTTTTTACTGAGGAGTTTTATTTCCAGAATGGTGTTTCATGCTGTCTGACCAAGGATGAAGCTCATTAATGAAAAACCCATCTTAGGGTTCACCCTCGCCTTCATGTGAGGACATAGCACAGTGCGAGCTGCAGAATAGAAAACCCAGGGTAATCGAAGCCAGCAGAGGAACGGCAAAAACACCTTGCTGGCCTATGAAACTTTAGGCTTCTGATGCCACCACTCAATTCGCCCAAAAGCCTCACAATGAGGTGGATCTGGTTGTTTTTAAGTGGCTGCGGGCGAGGATCATCACCCTGCCTCCAAAATCAATAAATTCACATTGCCGTGAAATAAAATCATATCCTAGTATCCCGTCTATTTTTAAATCTCCAGATGGTGACAAGGCTCTGTTAACAGTCCTAAGATCAGTGGCAATTAGCGTAGCGGTTCGTTTTACTTCGCCTTGCTCACTCCCCAGACTCATGAGCAGAGGCGGCATTTTGAATGCGGCAGCCTTAGAAGCATGTGCTCCGAATACGCGCAAGTGTGTTTGCTTCCCGACTGGAACACCCTTCATTTGGGCTGACTCATACGAAAAGAGAGATCGAGCAGCGCCAGTATCGATCAAAAACAGCAGGGACTCCCCCTGCCACCGGCATCGGGCAAGTAAGTGCCCTGAGTTCGGATGGCGTTCGAGCCGGACACTTCTCTTGCTCGGATAAGCACCAGCATTCAAATTCCATCTCAACCGATTCGACATGGGATACATCACAGCATGGGATGAAACGAGAGTATTTAAACCAATCACACCATCATACCCCAACAAGCCTATGGCAGCGTGTTCACGAATCAGATACCCGCTGATATTGGGCGTGCCCGATGCTTTCCAAATGAAAGGCAGAATATTGAGCTTTCTTGAGGCATTTAGGCCATGAACTTCATGCCGAGCTGCCTTTCCTGTGATTCGAAGTCTGGGCATTTTCCGCGATAACTTCTCTTTCAGAAGTGTTTTTGTAGCGCCTGAGTCGATCAGCCACTTTACTCCACTTCCACCAAAGGTAACATGCGGTAGCGGTTGAGCCATTTTTTTCCTGATAATTGCGCTGCCACTGACCGAACTACCGCTCGGTGGCATCGTATGCCCAACAAAATTACACGAACATACCAAAACGCATAACAAAACGGTTAGGTAACGACACGGGAATCCTTGACTTAGAACAGCCAATAACTTTTCTCGCAAATAATGTTTCATGTCTCCCAACCGTAAAACTGATCTTTTATTTTTGGCTTTCTCTAAAAGTTTATCCCTGTGCTTTTTTACGCCCATTATTCATTACAATCACCGTATCAATCACTCCCTTTTTGTCTTGCTGCAAGAAATCTTCTCCGCTAATTCTTTGCATGTCATGTATAAAATGCACCTAAACTATTTCAAGCCAGTTATCTTACCTGCGCTTATCGCCTGTATATCCATCCAATCGGTCTCTGCCCAAAAAGGTGCATTCAATCCGAATGACGCTACGCCCAGAGGAATTGTGACTCCCACCCCTCTCGATAAGATGATCGCTATCAAAGCGATCCTTGGCGATAGACTAAACTGGAAGACCGTGTCGAAGCGATATGCTGACTATCTGACGCTCAATAAATACAACGACAAAAAAGTATCCCTCCCCTGTCTAGTCGGTATGCGCATGAGTGATGGCGCGGTCAGCATCATGGCAAAAGATGCTGAGACGCTCAAGAAAGTGGCAGGTGATGTAGAGCACATGGCAAAAAAACTCGGAGTCGAGGACGGTCAACTCCGCCGAGCTCAACTCGTGAAAAGTTACGCCAACAAAAATAAATGGAACCGAGTATTCATGGAACTCGGCTTTCTCCAAAAGGACGTAATGGACATCATGGCGAAAGAGGGAAACAAGGATCG
>JBGCEU010000069.1:0-29733 GCA_045106535.1 Akkermansiaceae bacterium
TTCAACAGCAAAGGGGAGTTGGAATATGAACCAAATGTAGCCTGTCTCAAAGGTAGTCCCTACGGCAAAGTGTTAGCCCTCGCGATGCAGGGGTCGATTGACTTTTATTGGCACAAGGGAAGCTCTCATGAGCACGCCGAGGTGCTTAACGCAGAACATCATCATGATAGTGGTGATCATGGGGATCACGATCACGGTGGCCAAAGTCATAGCCATGCTGAAAACATTGTTACCAATGATGGTGTCAGTGGCTGCTCAGGTTGTGCAGGGTGCGATGCAAAGAAAAAAACAGCTCAAGCTGCCCATGTTGATTCTGAAAATAAGAAGGATATCTCTGAGCGTGTAAGCGAAAATAATGATCCATTGCGTGAGAGAGCGAAAAAGTTGATCAAAAAAATGTCAGCCACGGCGCACCGCAGGACTGATGAAAAACCTCTTACTGCTGCACACAAAAAGTATATTTTAGGAGTTACCGAGGATAAACTAAGATTAGCGTATGACCTCGACCCATCGAATTATACGAACTATGGAAACCTGCACCTATTTATTTCTACGACGACTTACGGTCGTGACCCTGCAAACGACGCGGCAGCGGTCAAACTAGCTCGGAAAACACTCGATTTCTGTAAGAAGGATCAGATTGATCCTGCATCATGGGTCACTGCTGCCAGTGCGGCATATAATATCATTTATCATATAGGCCGATATCATGAGCACTTTACGATAGCTGAGGCGAAGTCAAGCCTTTCGGAATTTGACTCCTGCATCGCGCGATACAATGAATTGCTGGAGTTGGCAGTTAGCGAAGGACGTATCGTATCCGAGCTTCGCTATCAGGAAATGAGCGAGCGTGTTAGGTATATGTCAAAACTGCGCGAGTCGCAGGGTGTCTATATGAAGCGTGTTATGTCTACTAAAATGGCGGTTAACCATCAATCTAGCTCTAACAAATGATCACCTCGACTACTCAAGCTCAACAAGTGCCGCCAGCGAGTCCGCAGGTGGCTCCGCCTCCGCCTTTGGGTTTTCAGCCCGGAATGACGGGCGCAGGTATGCTGGGTGTTATTTTCCAAGTATGTGATCAAATGGGCGTCTCTGATGTTCAAATTCGTTCTGAGTTACCTGTATATATTGAAACACATAAAGGTATGGAGTGCCTAGCTCAACTAGGGGTTCTTAACGGCAAGGATGTCTATCAAATTTATGTAGAACTTCTTCATAACCGTGAATCCGCTAGCCATGGTTTTGGCGAGGAAGAAAGCGCAGAGGATAGATCAGACCGTAAGCTACAAGAAGCTATGGGGTCATTCCAGGAAACACAAGTGGATGACTTTTCATGTAATGGAATTTTCGTTGTAGCTACTGGGAAAACGTCTGGCCGTTTACGTATTCAGGTGCACCTCAGTGCGAGCGGATTGGGTATCACTTGTCGTATTTTGAATGATTCTATTCCTGATCTTGCTGTTCTGGGGATTGATCCGGATACATCGGAAATGCTTAAGCTTGCTGTCCAGAGACGTGCTGGACTTTGCCTCGTGACTGGTCCAACAGGTTCTGGTAAATCGACTACTTTGGCTGCGATCATTGATTGGCTTCGCCGAAATCATAACAAGCACATTGTAACTATTGAGGATCCTGTGGAATATCAATATCCAAAAGATATGGATGACCCAAACAATCCTGCTCAAAAGGTGATGGCTCCGAGTATTGTGACTCAGCAGGAAGTAGGTCGAGACCTTGCCTCATATCGCCAAGGTTTGAAAGATGTTTTGCGTAAAGCCCCACACGTCATTCTCCTTGGTGAGATTCGAGATCGTGAGGCGATGGAAACCTGTATGGAGGCCGCTCAAACCGGTCACCTCGTGCTATCTACTCTCCATACAACTGGAGCAGTCAAAACGATGGGTCGAATCCTTGAGATGTATCCAAGAGAAAACCATCCCGCGGTTCTGAACCGATTGAGCGAAATTTTAATATTCATTCACTCGCAGGGACTACTCAGTGGTCATGAAGGTAGGGTGCTCACCTACGAGTTCCTACAGAACAATGAGGACGCTGTATCCAGCGCGATTGGCGGATACGACAAGGGCGCGCGCGCGTTAGAGGATGCCATCAAACGCTCGGGCAATATTGCGTGGGATGAAAAATTATTAAGCTTATTACAGGAGGGTAAGATCTCCCAAGAAACTTTTGAGAACACAAGAATGCATAGAGAAGATACTGAGTATGTTTAATGTGTGTGGGAGTGCTCTCAAATCCGTGGCAATCTGCCACAAACAACACAACAGAAAAAAACAATGAAACTGACAAAAACTGCAAACACCAAAATTAAGCCAGGAATGACACTGATCGAAATCACCGTCGTGATTCTCGTTCTCCTCACCCTGATTTCCGTGCTCTTTATCGGAGCGAACATCTACAAGAAGGGCGCAGATCGTGCTGCTTGTATCCTCAACATTCGTAACGTACACCAGGCCGTTCGTGCTAACCAGAACCTCAAGGGTATCGATATTGGCGATACTCTCGACACTGCCGCAATCTACGGATCAGGTCTCTACATCGAAGTTGAGCCTACTTGTCCAGCTGATGGTGGTGGTTACACTGAGAGTGCTAACTACCCATCAATTGGCACCGCTGCTGCTACATGCGACGACTATGGCACAGCAGCTGAGGATCACGCTCCTGATAACACTGATGGTTGGTAATCCGACGATCGTGTAATCAATCAATATCGCTGGTGGTCAGTGTGACCACCAGCAAATTGATTACCTATACAAGAAACCGTCAATATAGTTGGCGTCACTGAGGTCAGTGTTATAAAAGTTGAGTTTCATATAAACAATTGAAAACAACTATTAGTTAGATCAAACAAGCTATGAGTGAGGAAAAACATCCATCGGACATGAATCTTCTGCAGTTGTATATGCGTACGACGAAACTAGCGAAGACAACCAGCCGAATGAAGAGCAAAGCTTGGTATCAGGATGCTCTTGAGCTTGAAGTGCAGGTACACTGCTACTTGCAGAATGAGGGAGATTTAGAATGCTTCCTCTATTTAAAATCAAAAAATTCTTATGTAAAAATCGAGGGGTTATCGCAGCGACAGTTGCAGATGGCTGATGAACTCGAAAAATTTGTAAACCGTGTTTTAGAGTGCGACGGTGCCGCAAAGGCAAAATCACTCGGAGTCGTTTTCTATCTAGCAGATGAGCTGTCCATTGCTGGCTTAGGTCCTGAGCATCAAAATCCTGTTGAGATAAATAATCTCAGAGGCTTGATGATAGAGGATCCAACCGAAGTGCTCGATGATAAGACAGTATCGTCAGAAACACATTCTTGGCGATTATTTCCATATCCTGGAGCTCCAGCAGGCAATGAGTTTGCGACAGCAGTTGCGGTTTCACGTAAACATGATGAGGCATTGAAAGTGTTACGTGGGATTGGTAATGCTAGAAATTTACCAATCCGTACTACTGCTTTAAGCGCACCTCTATGTGCTATTGCTTCTTTGCCGTGGTATACTACGGCAAAGGATACAGGGGCGATTGGGGTATTTAATTATGAGACCTTCACTGTATTATCTTTTTATAATAAGCATGCCGATTTAATGATGGTGCGCTTTATGCCTCATCCCTCAAATACTAAGTACCCAGCCAATATCGGCCCAGCGGTAATGGCATCGGCGACTGCTTTCGAACTGGAGAGCCCTGAAATTAATGTGCTTTCCATGGTTGGTCATGATGTTGAAAGTATGATTGTTAGTTTACAGAGCAGCATGATGGGTTCTGAAATCCTGTTGATTTCTATTGAGGAAATATTGAAAGAGAAATCTCTTGCTGCTGATACACCCATCGAAATGTTGGTTGCAACCATGGATTTAGATCCCGAGGTCTATCCAATGGCAGAAAATGCCACATTCACATCCTTCAAAGAGGAGGGCTGGCATCTTCAAGATTTTTTAGCAGCGTCCCAAGTTGAGTTGGATATGCATCCATCTCGCGAGGATATGAAACTTCTAAGTATAGGTAGAAAGGTAAAAGCGGTGGCTGCCTTACTGCTGATTGGTGTTTTGGCATATTCAGGGTTATCAACTTGGAACAAGCTTCGGGATCCTGCGTGGACATACAAAAAACAAGACACGCAGTCTTCAGCATTGGCGTTAAAGACGGAGCTGAAGCGCTACCAGCATTGGAATAATATGCTGATTGATCGCTCGAAAGCATGGACGTCGATGGAGCTAGTATCTCAACTGATTCCTTCAGATGGATCTGTCATTTTGAAAGATGTGAAGCATCGTGTCGATCAAAAGCCTGAGAAGAAGGCTAAGAAATATGGTTTCAAAAAAAGCTGGAATATCAACGGATTTACAAATGATAAAGGACAACGGTATCTTGAAACAATAAGCACACGAGAAGGTATTAAAAAAGTGTTTAAAGATGCCGCCATCGCGTCGGGTTCACAAGCCTACTTGCCCGATGTGGGTCAAAGAGATATAACTGTTAAAATGGTTCAAAGGTCTAACCCAACATACAACACAGTTTCTCCGGCTAAGCCAAGTGACCGATATCGATTGGCTTTCACAATGACGATTACACAGACATTTAATGCTGTTGACGAATTAGCTCTAGCAGGTGTGAAGGAGAAAAAGAAAAGATGAACGATAACTACAAAAAATCGGTAACACTATTTGGTATTGCACTTCCATGTTTGCTCATGGCGATTGTTGTAGGGGTGGTCTTATACATGTCATCCTCTATTTCTACTGAATATACTAAGAAGAAAAAGGCTTACGATAAAGCACAGGTGGGTCTTAAACAAACGATGGAGTTACAAGGGAAGGTTCAAGAAACAAGCCAATATCTCCGGGAATGGGATCACCTTCTAAATACAGAAACTCGCGGCACATTTGTAGAGCACTTAAAAACTGCTGAGGAAAAGTTTAGCGGTAAAGAGCTAACTAAAACCAATCATAATTGGGTGAACTATAGTTCGGGGCTTGGCAAAGGGATTACTCAGCCAGCAAGTCAATTGAATATGTCCTTTTCTGCAACTTATCGCGCTATGCAGCTTGCCCTACTTGAACTGGAAACTAAATTGCCGCACATGCAGTTAGATTCTCTGACAATGACACCAGAGAAGAACGGAGAGACGATTAACTTTAAAACTACTCACACGATATGGACATTAAAATAACAACATATATCGTAGTTACACTTTCGTCAGGTATACTGTTATCCTTTGCGCAGACTGATTCTGCTGAGGACAACAAGCTGAAGGAGGTGGCATTTGTTGCACAAAGTAGTAGGAAGTTATTAGGCGATACAAAGGCAGCCTGGATCGCTGAGATGCGAGCTAAACTACCAATTGCAAGCCGGCGGACAGGACCATTCGGTATGGTGCAGGATCTGAGGGCAAAGATAGTAGAAAAAAAGAAATCCAAGCCTCCGCCACGTGCATTTATCAATGCAATTAAAGCAATTAAGATCAATGCTGTAATTGCTTCGAAAAGAAAATTTATCATAGGGGCACGTCAATTTTACGCAGGTGATGCATTTCCCGTGATTCGCGGACAGCGTCAATTCAACGTTGAAATCGTAGCTGTAAAATCTGACCATATTGTATTCAAAGATGTGGATACGGGTGAATTTGTTAAAAAAAATCTCAATGTCTTACCTCCAGGTATGGTTCGAAGCTCTTCACTGAATGCGGTGCCTGGAATCGTGCCAGTGGGGAAAAAAGACAAAAGTCCACTGCACTTGGACTCACCAACTCTCCCCACCAGCACTAGTCGATAGAAAAATACACACACCCTTACACAATCATGAAAACTAAAACTATTCTGCTGCTTAGTGGATTGCTAACCAGCACACTGGCGTTTGGCCAGTCAGAGGACGATACGGTTGTCCGTGTCGTTCCGCCGAACATTGGACCTAATCCAAGTGTTGCTTCTCCCGAGGCAGTTGCTGGAGAGCCTCCAGCAGCTCAAGTCATAGCCGATCCAGGAGCAGTAGAGCCTGGTGCTCGTCCAGATGAACCCGGAGCAGAAGCTCAAGCGCCTGCAGTTGTGGATGCTAATCCGGTGGAGGAGGAAGACGGCGGGTTCATGATTAAAGACGCCAGTATCAATGATATTTTTCAAATGTTAGCTAAGCGCGCTAACAAACAGTATTTTCATAATAATAAGCTGAATACTGATGATTATAAAGTGACAGGTCATCTGAACGGGGATACAGCTCCACTCAAACAAATGGAGGAACTGGCTTTTCAGTATGGACTAAGAATGTACGTAAAAGGAAATACTGTCTACGCGATGATGGATGAGCAACTGCAACAGTTGCCTGCCAAAGAATGGACATATTCATTACGCTACATACGTCCAACAGATATCGAGCAAATTAAAGCCCTGATTCAGCCGATGCTGACAGCAGGGAGGGGGATCGTAAACTTTGAACCCAAAACTAATACGATTGTGGTGATTGATACGATGCACCATATCGAAATGGTTGAAGGGCTTCTCAGAAAAATCGACCGTCCAAAAGGTCAAATTGTTGTAGAAGTGAAAATTCTTCGCGTTAATAGCAGTGTTGGTCAGAAAAAGGGTGTAGACTGGGCTAACTCATTGGGAGACAGAGGTGTTTCGTTAGATATAGTAAAAAGTCTGAACAGCGTGTTCGGTTTGCCTGCAGATTGGGTCGATCCAGAGTCCTCGATACCCGGGCCAACAAGAACAACAGGCGTAGAGGTTCCCGATACTGCAAGTAACATCATCCTAACCCCGCTCCAGTTAACTGGAGTACTTCGTGCCCTTAATGATGCGAATATGGTGACCCAAAAGTCCAACCCAGTTGTTATTACCGAGGATAACGAAGTTGCTAGTGTTGCTCTTATAGATCGAGTGCCAATTATCACTTCTGAAGTGCGTGAAACGGCATCAGGTACTAACGTTACTGACAAAGTTCGATATACAATCGATGAAAGCGACTCGACCGACCCTGAGAAAACGCGTGAAATTGGTGTTACGATTACAGTGCGTCCAAGCTTACTTCCGGATGGAACGATCCGTATGGACATGCGCCCGCGAAATGCTCAGATCGTAGAAAACATCACAGGTGCATCCGGTAACGTCTACCCGCGCGTAAGTGAGGCAACGATCAAATCGATTGCTCGTATACCTGACGGAAATTCACTTATTATTGGGGGCTTTTATGGACAGGTGAACTCAAAGGGTAAGAATAAAGTTCCTCTGCTAGGTGACATTCCGATTTTGAATTTTTTCTTCAAGTCTAAGCAGACAAGTAAGGAGCAATCTAGTCTCATATTTGTTGTTACGCCTACCTCCTATGATCCATCTTGTAGGGCTTCAAATAACCGTACTACAGGTCGGCTACGTAAAAATATGAGTGTTACTCCGAGGCATGATTGGGTAGATGATAAAAACCCTGGGCCAGCGCATGAGCCTAACCTTAGACGGACAATTCGTGGAATGAGGCCAACTGAAGCTCCATACTATCCTCAGCGTTAATAGATTAGCCCCCATTTGAAGTGAACGCTCAACCACATCGTGAGGAGGAAGCGGTTGCTGGGTCGACAGCGACCAGTGATCACCCTCAGCCTAGTCAATTCTCTGCTGTTAGCACTGATGTTCCGATTGAATTAGAGCATGCTCTAATTCGGACACTTGCGATGCTTCAGCAGCATAACTTAGCATCGGCGGAAGATTGTAGTCAGGTGGCTGCTAAAGTAAGGCGTAGCTGGGAACAGGCAACTGGAGCTGATCCCGTTATTGGACTTGCGCGGTTAAGGGCAGGTGGTGGTGATATGTTAGATGCTAGTGTTGAGATGATTGCAATAAAGATGGCTCAATCGTTACCCTTCGCACCCACCCGCGTTCCCTTCGCAGCGCGTTTGATTCCACCGACAGCACTTTATGAGAAGCACCCGGAAATATATAAACTCTGTAAATTAATGTTGGTGCCTATTACATTTGCTGAAGATTTAGATGTGATTGGCATTGCATCGGTCAATCCATATTTTGCAGATACGGTCAGTGCTTCACTTTCAGAGAGTTTGAAAAAAGAGACAGGCATCCAACCCCTTATTCAGAATATTCGTTTAGACTACGTTGGCTGGGTAAAAATGTGCCAAAAACACTTCAGACAAGACGTTTAGAATATGATAGAATTTGACGGTATACGCTTTAATAGCCTGATCAGTAAGCGAATCATGCAGACGCTTGTTGAGCATGATCCTTCCCTGATGTCAATCGATCCAGGTCAGTTAGAAGCAAAGGTGACCAAGAGTGTATTCATGGCTACACTCGCAAAAATAAACAACATGCCATTCTTTCCAAAGGTGGCAGAATTCGGTGAGGAAAGACTATTAGACAAATGTGATCCATCTGTTTTAACTCGTGAAGGTTTTGCGCCTTTGTGTGTGGATGAAAATAGAATTATTGTTGCTATTTCTAATCCATGGAACACAGCTGCTGACGAGTATGTTGCGATGCGATTTCCTGAGCTAGAGATTGTAAAAATCATCACTCTTACGTCGGAAATTAGTCGTACTATTGAAGCAGTTGCGAGCAACGCAGGTCCAAGTAAGGATGAACTGGAGGCGATTGAGGTTGAGGATACCGATGACAAGATCAAGGATTTTGATATCACCTCTGACTATGAGGAGCCAATGGCGCAATTGATAGCTACTATCATGGCGAGTGCCGTAAAGCAGCGAGCCTCGGATATTCACTTTAAGGTCGAAAAAGAGAGTTTCTATTATGCATATCGTGTAGACGGTGACATTGGTAAAAAGACAGAGATCCCCATGAAGCTTAAGGATCGGCTGGATGCCTACTTGCTTAATCTCATGAAATTGCCAGCTGAGATAAGAAACACGACCCCGGGAATATCTGGACGTTTTACTATCTCGTATTTCCGGCGGCCAATTGACATTCGTTACGAGCGTCACAGAACCTATCGTGGTTACCATATTACGATGCGTCTGCTGGATAAGGGTCACTTGGATGTCACTCTTGGTAAAGGGTCACTTGCCTTTGACGATGCGACATTACTCGCAATGGACAAAGTGATGAAAATTCCGGCAGGAATCATTGTGATGAGTGGTCCTACAGGTTCTGGCAAATCGACGACCTTGAATGCGATTCTTCGGGAAATGAATACTCCGGATGTGAACATTCTTACTTTAGAGAACCCCGTTGAAGACGAGATTCCAGGGGTTACACATTGTGACCTGAAAAATCCCGGGGAATTTAAGCCAATGATTGCCAGTTTTATGCGATCAGATCCGGATATTATTTTAATGGGAGAGGTTCGGGATATCGAGTCTGCCGAACTGGCGATTGAAGCAGCCGTGACTGGTCACAAGGTTCTAACAACGATACACACACCCCGAGCATCTCAGATCATTGAGCGATTTGAGCAGCTTGGTATAGAACGTTGGAAAATTGCGCAGACTCTTAAGGCCGCATGTGCACAACGTCTGATTAAAGTGCTGTGCCCATATTGCAAAATGGAACAGCAGGGTATTAGCGATAAAGAACGAATTATTTATGGTCTAGATGATTCTTGGGCGACGAGACCTGTATTCAACCATCTTCCTGATGGTTGCCAAGAATGTCATGGTTCAGGGTATTCAGGTAGAACAGCTATTCTTGAGATAATCCCAATCACACCAAAGGTATCAGATATGCTATCCAAAGGTGAAATCACACCTTACGAATTAGAGATAAAAATTCAAGAGGAGGGGGTGTTGCCTAACCTAAGAAACAACGGCCTCAAACTTTTGGCAGATGGAAAAACGGATCTTGCTGCGATTGGCAAGATGATTGATATGAGTACAGACGAATAATGGCTATATGAGCGAAGCAACTACCATAGCGCAACGAGCGCCTGCTGGCAGAGCCGGTAAAGCTGCAGCGACACAAGAGAAACCTAAATCCTCTTTGTTCGCTAGATCTATTCGACCTTTTAAAAAGAAGGAGTTGGTGCAGATGTTTCGTTCGCTTGCATCAATGTTACGAGCGCAAATTAACACTGCGGATGCGCTGAAATATTACGCTCACGGTCACCCTAACAAGGATTTGGTAAAGGCGCTTAATCAAATACATGGAGATGTAAATAAGGGGATGCCTATTCACGATGCCTTCAGGAGATCTAAAAAATTTGACGATATGACGATCGGCCTCATTCAGGCTGGAGGTGATGCGGGTCAGCTTGATACAGCATTTGCAGAGCTTGGTAAAAGGATCAAGAGCGATTTGTTTTTTCGTAAGAAGGTTAGGAAACTGATTATGATGCCTTGTATCGTGATTCCTATCCTCGTGGGCGCATTCATTGCATCTCAGGTAAAGATTGTTCCGCAGGTGGAGAAAATGATGGGTAGTATGGAGGCAAAGGGGCTGGTCGCGCTATCATTCAAAGTAAGTCATGTAGTACAAAAAATATGGCCGGTGGTAGTGCTGGGAATGATCGGGGTTGTGATTATAGTTTGGAAATCGAACCTCGTGAAAAACACTATCATGAATCTTGCAATGGCAAAATTTCGTGTCGTTAGAATGATGGTGATGAGTTTGCGACAGATGACACTGCTATCGACGATTAAACTACTCTATTCAAATGGTATTAACTTAGCTAAGTCTCTGCGTGTGGCAGCTAATAGTGTGAAAACGACACCATTTTACCGCGAGTTAAGAAAAGCAGCAGATATGTATGAAAAGTCCGGTGTCCCATTATCATCCGCATTTGCCAAGTATACTTCAGTAGATCCTCAAGTGGTACACATGCTCGCTATCGGAGAAAAATCAGCCTCGCTGGACACTCAGCTGAATATGCTGTCTGAGATGTTTGAGGAGGATGCTGAACAGCTGATGGATGATTTCAGTCAGTTTGTCAGTTTCAGTGTAATGATTATCGCTGTATTGCTCATTGCGGCTGTGTTCCTTGGGACATTCATGCCTATCTTCATGATGGGGCCACAAATGATGCAAGATGCGATGTAAATAAACCTATAACCCACCCACCGTGCAGTTAACTCGATTTGATCGCTGGTTGAAGGAGCGTTTCATTTATGAAACGCAAATCTTCACTTTGCGTATACCCGAGGAGGGAGTCCCTCCTGGGGTGAAAATTGACGAAGTGGAGCAAAAGAAATCAGGTGATTACCGTCATCGGATAACGATTAAAGATAATAAGATTGCAGAGGATGTCATCCAGAGCCTTAGGGAAGATCACATTATGCATGCTACCCATGTCGTAGAGGCTAATCATTGGTATAACAAACATATTTCACCCAAAGGTAAGAGCTTTACCTTTATGTGGATCCTGCGGTTCTTTACGTTCTGCTGTATGTGCTCAGCAGGATATGGAATCTACTTACTGAGTCAGAATGAGGAATTGGTGACTACCATAAAAGATACAATTAACGAGCTCAAAGGAGGAATGTGATAATCAATACAGGATGCTATCGCTATGAGGTGGTTAGCTAGACTCAGCCAGACAGTATGATCCCTAAGGTGAAATGAAAAATATCTACCAGAAAATATCTAACGACGTATGTCTTATTAGCATGCTGGGTGATGGGCGACAAAGATCTCAACTAGGCAAGTTTGTCATCTATGGACTCTTCCTCTTTTGTTTGTTTCCTCTCGCCGTAGGATTGACTTTGCCGCATTTCGGAGAGATGGCAATTGATCCAAACAAAGATATGCTAATGCGTGTGCCGATGTTGTTAGGTACAGGTGGGATATCATTTGTCTTGGCTGTAATATTCTTTTTCGTATTGAAAAAATTCCCGAGACTACAAGCGGGCTATGTTTTTTTGATCATGCCAATCAGTTTGTCTTGTTTATTGATGCAGAGCATCATGTACAAGGAATTTGGGATTGAAATTAATTATCGTGTGCTTGGTTTGTTTAGAGAGAATTTTGCGACTCTTTGGTCGATAGCGAGTAAGGAGTATTACATGAATTGGCTGGTTGCTTTTACATTGTTGCTATCTTTTGGAGTCACAAAGTGGGTGTTGTCTGAGAGGTGCTATGCATTTACACTTAATCGTAAATTACACATCACTGTTTCTGTGTTACTCATATGCTCTGGTGCTATGGCGACTGGATTCCGGCAGAACGTGGGGCAACTCGCATTTTATCACCCCTCAAAAACATCTCGGGCGCCGTTGTTTCAGGTTGCGATGTTGGGTAAATCCCTGATCACAGGCTATAGGACAAGTTATGAGGGTATTCTTGGTCGCGAGCGTAAGCTGACAGGATCTGTGAGAGAGGAAATTAGTTTCCGGCTAAGCATGGAGCCTGAGGAATTCACACAAAAAACAGTGATGAAGCCTAGCTGGCTGAAGAAAAAACCCTCGCATGTATTTCTATTTTTACTTGAGAGTATTGAGCACCGCCTGATAGCCGATCCTTCGCTGCGCGCTCTTGCCCCCAGCATCAATAAATATGCGGAAGAGGGGATTGCTGTGCCTCATTTTGTTGCGGCTGGTCATTGTACGATTGAGGCGGTTCATGGCATCTGCTCTGGAAGCGCCCCGATTTATCGATACCCCGCGAATGAATATCCTCTTCCTCGCACAGTTTCGTTATTCAGTATGGATACGCTTCCAGGTATTATGGAACGCTCCGAATATAAACCTCTATTTCTGTCGGCTTCTTACCGTAAATTTCGTTCAAAAGGTGATGTTTGCGAAGCATACGGATATGAGGAATTCATTGGTTGTCCTGATGTAGACACTTCAATCAAATCTAATGATTGGGGTGTGGCAGACGGCGATTTTTTTGAATGGTCAAAAAACAAGATTTCAAACCTTAGCGCACCTCATTTCATTACTTTTCTTAATGTTTCAAACCACGCTCCATTTGATGCTCCCGTGGAAAAAATTGAGAATCGAGAAATATTCACCCCCGAGGTAGCGTCCCATTTTTATGGACTATCTGAATCTGAGCAACTCAGATATGCCAAGCACATCTATTACTCAGATGTTCAGGTCGGATATATGGTGTCTCATCTAAAGAAAAATTATCCTGATGCATTATTCGTATTCATTGGCGATCACAACGGTCGAAAACTCAAAGGTGAAATGCGCGGGAGGGTTCCGTTCGTACTGTGGAATGATCGCGTAATTGATTCTTCAGTGGATACGTCGACCTGGTATGGCACTCATATGGACGTTTTGGCTACGCTTGCACCTCTGTTATTACCAAATGGGCAAAAATATAAAACACTCGGAAATCCAGTTTGGTCGAACGATCAGAACCGAATCTCGATTGGTCATGCACGAATCCTTTGCCACCAAGGTATCTTCAAAAAGAATGGTGTGAGTGAAGCTACATTCACGCACAATTCGCAGCCGAACAGCGAATCTGCAAAAGAACAGCTCTGGAAGCGCCAGAAGTTGAAGGCTTCAGCCATAGAAGCGCTGTCATGGGGGGAACTGCATTCTGTTCCAATTCCAGATGAATAGCCCAAAGATACGGCTAAAATACCCATATTATTAAGTTTTTTTTATTTTCAAGACTCCCGAATATGCTACTCTACGAGTGGATATGTTGCTGGGGAAACGTCAGATCTTAAATGCAGGCAGGCTAAAACGTGGTCTGACTCTCATTGAAATCACAGTGGTCATCACTGTGCTGATGATTTTGGTGGGCATGTCCATGTATGCAGTAGGGGGCTACAAAGAGTGGAAGCTAGGCTCCGAAGCAGCTGTAGAGCTCAGAAGAGTATACAATGCTCAGCGTACTTACCTTGCTGAGAACCCTACGGAAACCGTGGCTACATTAACCGCCGCCAAGGTTATTCCCTATCTCTCAGATGGTGCTGCTGCATTGCCAACGGTGGAAGACATGGATGGTAACAATCTAAACATTAAAGTGGATGTATCTCCGCCTGTCATAGAAAACACGGATGGCTCGACCTATGATCCGTCGGGCAAATTCGACGATGGAATCTGGGATGTGGGTGGTGGTTAAATTTAAGACAGCAAACGTGAATACTTTCTCACAGATAGGCATCTTTGTTGCACTGAGTATGTCTCTTGTGCTGGACGTTGTGGCTGGAGAAAATAAGCCCGAAAAGCTTCCAGCTGGGTTCCGTTTCATAGGCACTTATAAGATGGTTTCCAAGATCAAGGTCGAGAGGGGAGAGTCTATGCCCGTCTTGATTACTCCGCTCATTTACCGAGTTTATTCTGACGGTATAGAAGTGCGGGTTTATTGTAGGACTGCTGGAGAAGATAGCCATACAGCCTACCAAATTTATCGTTCGGATGGCGTCGGGGTCCCCAGATCAACAGGTGAGATAGATCTTGTAGCAGGTGTTCAGGCGCTTTCTACCAAAGCGGAAATGGTCAGGCAGCTTAGTGTTACACGTGCCAGTATGACTATGGTCAAAGCTCCTCCGCGATCTCACCGTGTCGTTATCACACGCGCACTTGCGCTTAAAGCAGCTGCCGCAGCCAAAGACGAATAATACAAATTTTCAGACATATTATAACTATATGAAAGTCCCGTTAGAGCCAATCCCCACTGAGCAAATTGTGATTGTTAAGCAGAAGCCTCCTAAGAGTGAGCTGCGTGCAGTTGAAGGCACACGACCAATGGCTAGTGTTCTTGGGAATAGCCCAACTGCACAAAAACAGCGCTCTGATGTTGGTCAGCTGGAAAAAGCCTACCCCTGGCTACTTGGAGCTAGTACCTGCCTCTCGGCATTGCTTTGTTGGATGTATGTGTCAAAACCCGTAATCCTTCAGGAAGCTAGCTCGTCTAAAGAAAAGACAGCACAGAATGTAAGCCAAGCTGAGAATAAGGTATTGCCGAATCCTGTGCCGAATCCAGTGGCGGATAAAGTGACTGCCGCGGATACATCAGGAGCCTCGCTTGTTCCCTCAGACAGTCAGTTACCTAGTTCTGCGAAGCATGTTTCAAGCTCATTTAATAAGGGAAATCCAACGCAGATTGGTGCTCCGGTAATGATCGATCCAAGAATGCTCAACCAAGCGCAGGCGACATCCAAGGATAAGGGTGATGGCTCTGGTTGGGAAAAGACCAATCTCAAGGTACAGCATATCCTTAGTGCGGATGCCGGTACGGGTGAAAATGAGAAAATTGTCATTAACGTTCCTGTTCTCTATCAGACGCGTAGTATGCGTTGGACACCTGACAAGATTGAGAAAGCCCAAGATGTGTTAGCAAGGCTGATGCTATATGAGCGCAGTCTTAGTAATTTGCGCAAGGATGGAGAGGATATTGTCGCCGACTGGAACGCCATAATCCGTGACACGGTTCCTGCAAGTGCTCTCCGTGCAGACAGCCCATCATTACCCTATAATCACGGTCAGAGTAACGGAGCCACAGAGTTGCCTGGAAGTTCATCTGTTATTCAAGTCGAGGAGAAATAAATTACTATGAAGCCATCATCAATTTTTTTACTGTTATGTCTAGCTGGTATCGCGCATGCCCAAACCATTGTGCCCGAACCAAAGCCAAGCGAGCTTCCAGATTCCTTGTTAGAAAAAAGCGAGCCGGGTTCTGTGGTTGAAGACACATCTAATTCAGCAAGCGCTGACACAGAGAAGCAGCCCGTTTCTTCTCCAGGTAAACGTCCAATTATTCAACCAACTCCAGACGAGGGGATTTCTATTCAAGTCGAGAAACCTGCTGTGGCGAGCGGCACGGTAGCAGCGGATGGTGAGGTGAAAATTTACTCTCCATGGCCGGCAAAACCAATGTTTCCAGCACCAAGTGGATGGAAGTTTGCGCCAGCGCCAGAGGGAATGTCTCCCTACAGAACCAAAGTAAAGCTGAGTAATGGACAGGAAGTGAATTTGGCGATTACGCCATTTGTCCTGAATCCAATCGCAGATGGACAAAATGCGATTCGGATATCAGAGCCGGGTTATAAACCTGAACTAGGCTATGTTCAGCGTGATACTGTGGGTGTAATGCTACAGAAATCGAACGCAGATCTCAGGGCGAACGAGGAACAAGCAGCTAAATCAATTCGACAGCTCCAGCAGCTATTATCCTCGCTGCCAAAACCTTCACCGGCAGCATCCATACCACCAGCCGCTCCTAAGGCACCATAACCATGAAAGCGACAACATTCATACTCACATCTATGGGTCTCGGCCTTATGGGCGGAGTGACCTTAACCCATCATCTGCAAGTGCGACAGATGGTCGAGCAAAATGGCAGGGTTCAATCGCGAGAATCAGTTGTTGTAGCAGAAGTAACAGTGCCGACAACATCAGCGAATGATGCGACCAAAGTAAAGCTTGCCGCATCTGATGTTTCTGCACAGCCGCCCACCACCGCATATTATCCTCCGCGTACAGACAGGGAGGATGCTTTGTTAGAACTACTTTCTGAAATGCGTAAGGAGCAAAAGAGGATGCACAAACAGATGGCTGAGCAGAACAGGGAGATTGCAGAGCTAACTTTCAGGGTGGACACACACAGCGATTCTTTTAAGCCACTCCGCACTGATTCCAGCCGTCCTCACTCGTTGGATACTTCGGTAGTGCCGCAAGTGCCGATCAGTGATGACGATCAGTTGTTACCTCCGGCGCCTTTGAGAAGAGGCCAGCCCTAGGTATTGGATGCCCTTTGGGGTCTCGGAAATACTTCGAACGGCCAAAATGTCTTATTCAGAGGTATTTAGGCTGCCAATCACTTTGATGCCCGACTTGACCTTAAGTGGAAACGTTTGATTGAGAATATCGATTCCAAAGGGAGTTTCGTGCAGAATTTCAATGGTATAGCGGCCTTTTTGAGTAATGCCGAGTTCCTTTCCGCTGATCGCGAAACTGCGGTTCTGTGGCACAGTATCGTCAATTTTCACAAAGCTCGTATTGATGATGAAGGGAGTCTTGGGATTTGGCTTTGGGCGACCTTTGTATACCCTGAGGTAGGTGCTACTGCTCGGATAGAGGTCTTCTAGTTCAATTTTTATGTTAGGAAGCTTAATATGCCATTCCTTTGTATCCAGGCCAGATATCGTAGCGCGAGCAATAGGCCACACTTGTACACTCGCTTTTGCAAGCATGTGAGATTCTTCGATTCCATAATCTGGCTGAGCATAAATAGTGAACTCTTCTATGCCGCTAACCTTGGTTAGATCGGTTCCTGGGAGTGTTGTAAGAAGAGTTTCTTTGGTTGTGCCATTTTTATCGATGACACCTTGAAGTGTCTTAACTGCACCTAGTAATCTGGTTTCAGGGAGTTCGATTCCCGATGGTTGAGGCAGATAGTTAGTTGTTTTGTGCTCAAATATAACTGACTTTGCAGCATCTTGAACCTTGGGGTCATTAGTGACTAATCCGCTGACGGTTTTTGTTACTGTAAACGGGTGATCGACTCGAGTTCGAGGCACGCCACCTGTGTAGGGGTCATCGGTTAGTATAGTGATGGATGCTTCCGGGTGGTAGCTGGAAACGATTTTCTCATCCAGCAGGTGTTCACTTCCCTTGGTGCGGTGTATTGTCCAGAGTTGAAATACAGAGCTTCCAATCACGCCCTCGAGTGCCTTTGCGTTCCCCTCGGGATTTACATCATCCAGTTTGTGGGTGGTACGATTGGCATCACTTTGAGTTTGGATAATAAAATTCAAGTAATTCTCGCTACCGTCTTGTGCAAAGGCCGTGCCGCATAGACAGCCCATCGTTAGAATTGGGAGTAATTTCATGGTGGTATAAGGGTTGAATTCTGAATATCAGCATACACATATAGTCATGTAATTCAAACTATTAATCTGTGATCTTCTCAAATTGAACTAGCACAATGGAATCCTGCATATCGTATCCAGAATGGCGCGGATCTGTATGCGTGAGTTCCGAAACATAGATCATATCCATCGGCCCAAGCGCAATTTTACCATTTTTCACGTAGGGGCGAAGGTAACTGGCGACCGGTGACTGGTCATCATAGCCCGCAGCTACGTTTGGTGGAGTATCTCCGTTTCTCAATACCGTGATATTCTTATCCTGATTGTAGTAGTAGGAATATCCGTCGAGCTTGACTCTCGCTGCAAAACGGATCGTTTCTCCCTGCTGTACAGTACGGTCAACAAGGACATTGTTGGGTCTTACTTCAGATCCATTGCCAGTGAAAAGTGTCTGCCAGTTGCTGGAGCCGAACTTAATGAAATTTTCAGCTGCATACTTCACTCCGCGTTGATCTGTCAGGCCTACACCGACCATGCTAATTTTAACGCGTAGCTTGGTTTTGGGAATGATTTCATCCGTCGGTGGGATATCGACGATATCTACGATCTCCGTTGGGTAGTCAATTTTCCATGTGAGAGACGGGGCAATACCCTGGCGAACCATGGCGATGTTGACATCAAGTTGACCTGTAGGAACTGCGTCTGGCTCAGTGGTAGTCGCATTGTCGTTGCTACCATTACTAGTCGTTTGTTCGGTAGTTGTGGTGCTGGTGGTCTTCTTCTTCTTTTTGCCTGCTTCGGCAGCAGAAAAGGAGATTAGGATCCCCAGGAGGATGGTGGAGGTTATTTTCATGGTAAGGATTAGTGGGTTTTTTGTAATGCCTGGCTTTTCGCCTTGCGTGAACGTATATTTCCATAACTTATCTTTATTAGCAATATATTTTTATAGAAAATACATGGAGAACATGCAAAACCTTGTAAATTAAAGGTTTTTTATTGAACTTAAACTTAGATTATTGATTAAGATATCTTAAATAAATGCCTTTATTTCAAAAAAATACGATTAAAGGTGTTTTTTCAAGATTGCAACACTTCACGGTAACGCCATGGCCAGTTAAACAATTGGTAAATCTCAACGCCGATATCGAACTGGCTATAATAATCAGCTGCCCAACAAATTTCTTGATTTCAGAAATCAAAAAACATCAAGAAAGCAATGCATTCAGCTTATCCAGCAGGCTGCGTCCTCTGATCTGCTACCAGTATCAATCTGGTCTTGGCTTAGGCAATTCACGAGGATGTGGGAGAATCAGTTACAAAAGGATATGGAACTCAGGGTACGTTTCCGGGAGGAAAAAGCACTTAGTGCATGGAGAGTTGGAACTGACATCGGATATCTATCGTTTCGGAATAGTATAGGTATTTATTCCGGGCGAGTACTACTAGACACAAAAAATCCCCGTATGTCTGACACACGGGGATGAACAATGAGCAGCTACTAGCGAAATTATGGGCTCTTGGAGTCTTTGCTTGCTCTAGTGGGCTGAACTGCTGTTGCAGGCTTCTTGGCAACAGAAATTGGGCCATTTGCACAAGTCGCAACGACAACTTTGCCGATAGATTGGTAGGCTTTTTGGGTTTTCTCCTTAATGGGCTCCTTGCCTTGAGCTTGTTTCATAGTTACTGCATGCGTTTGTAGCCAACCTTGGTTTTGTCTGAGAAACTTTTTCCACTCAAGTAGTCGGCCAATCGGCTTGGATACTACTTTGTCCTTATAGCGGCTTGGGATATGAATGACGGCACCGCGTGGAACGAGAGTCCAATAATTACCATTTGCAAGTAAGGTGGAGTTGCCAATAAGGCTACGCTTCTTAGTAACTGCAAGTGGCTTTTCGCTGTTGGCTACTCTTACTGCTTTCTTTTGTGCCAGATCTGCTTTCTTTTTCGTGAGTTCGGCGTGAGTGGGAGGTATACGTGGTGTACGGGAGTTCTCCTCCGCTTGAATATGCGAATAAGAAGTGCTCAAGAAGAGCAGTGACGGGAGAATGGCTTGTCTAATCATGAAAATGTAGATGGTAAGGTATTAAGGAGAAGTGGTGCTCTGTGATTCTGGCATGTATTTGGGGTGGATTTCGCGAATGACTACCATCCAATTCATCATGTTGATCGGGGGCAGTTCGGCCGGGTGATTAATTTGTTTTAACGCAGCAGTAATGTTGCCGGGGATAACCTCATCCGAAACTCCAGATTTTAAGTCTGCAATCCTAACAGGAGTTGTGTTGTTTTTAGCGAGTGATCCTAACTGGCCTTGGATATCGATTTTGAGCGCAATCCCGCTATCGCCGTAACGTTTTTCAGGAGCGAAAAGGGACAGTGGCGGGTGGAATTCCTCGCCAGCTGGTAGCACCATCCCATCAGGGGTCGGGGCTGGAGTGATATTTAAATCATCGGCTATGATCAGCCGCATATTACTGACCATCGAGAAGCCTTTGGGAAACATGGTCAAATCCTTGCCGTCCTGAAGGAGAACTGCCATGTCTCCGCCTGCGCTCGGAAATGGCGGTTTGGTTATCGATGCATTGTTAACGTAATCTGCATTGACTGACAGGGAATTGTTGATTTCCAGATCGCCGGCGTTTTTACTCTGCAAATAAGCTGCAAGGCGCTGGATATATATAGATACGCAAGGACGCCCGGAGCTTGAGTTTTCGACATGAAAAGGAAAAGTCTCGCCACTGTCTTCAGTCTCGTCTGGCCAGTTGGTGCCCTTGGTGAATGTTTCGGTCACCATAGCTCCAGGGTTACCATCGCTAGGGTCGTCGGCGTAATAGCTGAACTCAATTTCAGTGGGTGTCTGGTCACTTGCTGCCACTACATCTGTTACCGTCAGGCGCATCTTACATTGCTTGGCTCCGATGCTGTAGTAATCCCAGGAAGTGGGTGACACAGCATTGATGCTCTCAGGGCCATCTCCAGAGCCTGCTAGGTGATCGTAAAATTCTAGTCCACGGTTAATTGGAACAAATGCAACCCTTCCTCCATCAGATGATGAAGTGATCGGAAAGACATTGCCTGCGGATTGGAATTGTTCACGGGCATTTCCTGATAATGGGTTGCTGCCTGATGCGTTGCCAGTGACGTTGCCATTCACGGTGGTGCCTGCTGACACAGTCACACCCTGTCTACTTGAGATAGAGTCAGTGGAAAAGGAGCCTGCTGTCTCTACCTTCTCAGCAAAAACCCCGCCTTGAAGACTGATGTTACTCCATTCGCTTCCATCGAGATGGGTTCCGAAAGAAGTAAAAGTGGAGGCACTGATTGGAAGTTGCGATGGAATTTCGTAAAGCGAGAGCAGATAACGCTTTTTTCGTGATTTGAGTTTGGTGTTTGTCACATCTTGATCTGCAAACGAAAGCTCAAACGCCCACCAGTTGTGTTTAGCAATTAGATAATCGCCATCCTGATAATGAAAATGCAGTTTTGGAGCACGAACGCGGTTGTACTGAGGATAATCCTCGACCGAGTCTTCTACCCATCCGGTTGAGGAGGAGCCGTATTTTTTATGATGTGATACGATTGGATAGAATGCGTCTCTTAGCTGCTCCCAATCGGAGCACTCCAGAGGAGGGGGGAAGTCTCTGGTGGCCACGATGTTGGTGCCGGACGTGACCGCGTTAACGTATGAAAAACCTCCGTAGTTAACATAATTCAGGGGTTTGACGATCGTGTTTCGGGCTAATTGGGAATTGGCTACGTTGCCATCTCGCATGTTATTAATCCCGAGCGAACTAGCAATTGTTGGGTCGACAGCAGCATTTGAATTAGACAGAGCGAGAGCTTCATCGATGATTTGATTCCAGCGTAACTGCTCTCTGGTAGCCCAAGGCTGTGAGTTGTCTTGCATGCATAGCATTGCCTTGTTGGGGACGATTGTGACTAGTGCTCGAAGAAATGCCTCCTCCCGTTGCTGATAGTCGGCCTTTAACATGTTTTTTGACTGCACTTGCTGGGATTCTACAGTGCTTTCATACATGGAGATTAGGACAATCAATAAAGCTATACCTACTGATGTGACTGTCATTAGAGACGCAAATCCTTTTGCATGCTGATTGCTGATCTTAGTGTGAAATGTTTTCATCGTTGCGTAGTCGTGGAGTAAATAATTTCCTCACCGTTAGGTCCGGTGAGCCGAATGCGTAGGACGCCGTTTTCAACATAGAAATCGGCATCACTTAGTTGGGAAGAAATTGTCCAGTCCGCGTCTGCCACGGCGAGTTCGGCCATGTTTGTGACATTGTAGTATTCCAGCTTATTGCTATTGTCGTCAAATGAGATGACCCCAAAACTACTGGTGCCGTCTGAAGGATCCTGGAATTTCAGTGCTAGAACTTTGCCATCAGAAATGACGGCATCGTATCCAGTAGTGGCATCATTGAGGTTTTCATACATACGGAAAAAATTCGCACGTGATACAATCCTGTTGAGTGTGTTGTTAAGCTGTGGTGCCTCGCTGACTAAGAAGTTTTGTGCGTTCAGAATTCTATAGGATGCGAGTTGGCTGCTGAATAGTGTTAGTGTCATCCCTGCCACCATCATGCCGACGACAATAGTCACGGTCATCTCGATGAGCGTGAAGCCATGCTTGAGCTTGCATATTGACGTGTGGGTCTTCATTGTGATCTAACAGATGTTCTCGATTTCACGTATTCCTTACCACCAATAGTATATTTAAGGTGGCTCTGTAGCTGCCATGACTCCATTTCAGAAGGATTGGTGAGTAGTGTCCCTGATCCGCCTGCGGCAGAAAGATTGTTCTCGTCTGGGATGCGTGTGCGAACAACGGAAGCCATGATCGGGGTGCCCCCTGGAAATTTTCCGATCTCCACTTCAAGCTCGCTACGTGCCGGATAGACTGGCCAAGGCGAATCTGTAGCAGTCATTTCCTCAAAGCTAATACGTTGGGAAAATGCTTCTTCGTATGTCAGGTAGGCATCAGTGATATTCTGGTAAATAGTCCATTGTCTTGGCTCCATTAGGTCAAGTGAGCCTTTGAAAACAGTCAAGCCTATCGCTGTGAGTAAGCTGAGCGCGAGGGTTAGCTCCACAATCATGCTTCCTGCCCGCATCATAAGGGGCTTTCGGAACTTGCGTTGCTGATTATTCAAGCTATCTTGGGGATCAATCAAACTTAAATGATGTCCAAGCCCCTCGCTGCCCTCATGATTTTGCTTCTCCTTAGTCCGGGTAGTGCATCCGCTCAGGCGATCTTGTCTCCTCCTTTCGGACTTCAGTGGGGTGACAATATGGATAAGGTGCTCGACTGGGCTGAAAAGGAAAAGCTCGATATGGTGATTGATATCAAGGGTGCCCAGCCTGATCTCCGTGTGATCCGCGTTACTTCCTCGGTTGGCCCTCTGCCTGGACACAGGGCATTTGCTCTGGAGACCAGATACCATCGAGGCAGATTGTTTGAAGTAACGGTTCATTATGGTGAGAAAGGCGCTAAGCCTGAGAGGTTGAAAATTGATTTTGATAAGCTTAAAAGAAAACTAACGATCAAACACGGGTCATTTAGCCCTAACAACAAGCAGGTGAAAAAAGGTGATGGTTTTGTTCGTGAGTCAGTTTCTTATCATGTTGAGCCAGTGAAAGGATTAATGTTGATGATGATGTTTACAGAAATGGAAGATACGCTGAGGAAAAAGCGCTCGGCTCGCTTTTCCCTCTTGTATCGTAATCAGAATATTATTCAGAGGTAGTGGCGCTGCCATTTACTTTGATCGTGCGATCTACCTCAAAAGTTAGCCATGCGAGTCGTTCAGGAGCACGATTGTCAAAAGGTGTCACAGTAATGACTTCGAGTGTGTAGGTTCCATCATCAGCGGCGTATCTGTCCCAGTTACGCACGAGTATTTGAGAGTCCTGAGGAACAATGGAGTTGTGGGCCACGCGAGATCCTTCGACCAATGTGCCTGTTGTTCCAAGAGCCTGAGTTCCCTTGTAGATCTGTACTGTCGTCGTGCTGTCAGGATATAAATCCGTTAAGTTAATAGTGAGATCAGGCAGAGACCTAGTGATCTTTGCTCCTGGTGACATGCCTTCGATCGCAACATCCGCGATTGGCCATACTTGAATACGAGCCGATGCGATTTGCAGCCAATCGAGGTTAGCGTCCGGGAGTGCGAATGCTCTGAAGATTTCCTCGCCACGTTCTTTAAAGAAAACGTCACTTGTTAGCTTTGTCATGCCAGTGCGCTGAATGTCTGTGTTCTCTACAATGAAGAAATCATCAGTTAGAACTTCTTGTGCAGTACCATCAGTGGGTGCGCGATCTAGATCTTGATCGTAGTTAAGGCTTGCCTGCTGAAAGTAAACATTGAGTGCGGCCTCGGGGACGCCAACTCCCGGTGTCAGGAGTCCCTCTACCTTAACGTCAACAGTAAATGGCTCATCAGCCCGTGTGCGCGGAGTAGCGTGCGGATCTTCACTCGATACGGTAATCGTCGCTTCAGGTGTGTAGGCAGCCACATACTTTTCATCGAGTAGATAAATGGTATCGTCAGGGTCGAGGCCTTTAGCATAGAGTGCATAAGTAGAGCCTAGATTGCCTACTGGCATAGGTGAGAGCTGAGTTCCGTTTTTACTTCCTGGCTCTTCTGGCCCATCAACATAAACCTGATATACCAGGCCTGTTTCAAGGTCGACTTGTTCGATGAAGTCAACTGCAGCAGATGCCAAGGATGCTCCTGTAATAATTGAGCCTGTTAAGAGGCTGAGTTTTTTTTGTATGGATAATGTTTTCATTTCTAATGATAGTTGTATGGATTAATTGTTTTTGTCCTCTTCCTTGCCACTTTTTTTGTTCGCTGATTCTTTTTTTGGCGGAGCCACGATTGAAACTGGATTTCCTCGATAGAGTGCGACAACCATGCGATTGAGCTTTTCAAATTGCTTGATTTTTCCAGCGGGTATCGGCGATTTGCCCTTGGCTTGATCCAAGGTTACTTCGTAGGTCCAGATCCATTCCTGGTTGCGTAGTTTAAAGAATGGCCATAAGACAAATTTGCCTGATGGTTTTTCTACCACACGAGATTTAAGATTCTCCGGAATAAACAGAATGCTGCGTTTTGGTATGATGGCATGCTCTCCACGATGGGTGATAATATGAGAGTTCTTGTAAAGTGTTGTATGCTTTACTTTCACAATCGGTTTTTTACCCGTTGTAGGTTTCTTTTTCTCCTCAGCACCAGTTGTTGGCTCAGCATATGCTAATCCAATGCATAGGTATGTTGTTAGGTAAAAAAAATACCGCAAAGAGAGGCTATGTTTCATCGTGGTTTTGGATAGGAATACGTTTCTAATTCTGGGAAGGATTGTTTTTCTTGTTCTTGCTGATTGCGGATCCACCGCCATGGCCTTCGTCATCTTCGGCTACGCCGTCACCATCGTAGTCGGTGTCGTAGTATCCACGTTGGGCCCATTTGGCGGCACTTTTGCCTGGGTTACTGCTGTCAATGCCGTCCACATTGTTACCATGTCCGTTGTTGCTGTGACCGTGTCCACTGTTAGGTGATTCAATTTCTGTCACTGGTGGAATGACGACTACAACGACTTCATCGCCCAAACTCTTGGTAATGAACCATTGCAGGGTAGGGCTACCGCCGTTACGCACATATGAAGGGGCAATGAGCGTGCCGATTGGAATAGGTGGAGCTGTCAAGGCAGAGCCCCGAATGATGACATAATCTCCGCCACCGATCATATTGGTGGAGTAGTTAAATGATGCGGTGATGTCTTGATTTTCAATAATGAGAGGGGATGCGAATGTCTGGGATATTTGCCCTGTATTGTCTGAGAGGTAACTGGCACTGAGTGAGCCATAGGCAATCGTCTGTCCATTAATTTTGGCGGTGACAGTTGTCAGACCAGGGAACGTAGCATTGCCCGTTTTATAGCGGAGTTTGCCCCCTTTGACTTTTCCTCCATTGGGAACACCTGCATAGATGCGGTATTCGTATCCCGTGATAATGTATTTCCAGTAATTACCCATACTCATCGACCAGTTTTTACTGAGCTGAGTATTGACGTAAGGCGTCTCCATGGCGGGGGCGCTGAATGTTAGGTCTGAATGTGCGATGCCGGCACTCAGAACTAACAGGGACCCCGTGCTGATGTGTTTTTTGATGTTCATGTTGTTTGGTTTTATTGGTTAGCAGTGGGGAGGGTGCTGGGTATGGAGGGTGGGGAGAAAATTAAAAAATTGTTCAAGGGGAAGTGTTGTTCCAGTGAGTCCAAGGGCCGGATGGAACTTCGTGATCCTCGACAAATTTCCACGAGACTCGATAACCGCTGCGGATGCCGAGGAAGTCCCGAACGGATGGGCTGATGTCGATGCCCGCATTGCCATTGGGGTTAGGCTTGGGTGCTTTTCCCTTGAAAACGTATTCCCAGTCGGTGGTGTTGAAGGGACCGCAGTCCTCCCATTGGGCATAGCAGACCTTGCCTCGGTAGTGGATGGCGACCCATCGACCTTTGCAAACGGAAGTCCAAGACGATCCTTTGTAGGCTCGCCAGTACCATGGGATTACCTTGGATGCCTCAGGGTGGTGACCTCCACCTGGCGCGATGTCGTTATAGGGCAGTGCTATATAAAAGGGATTAAGCTTGGGCGTGAAGTTAGCTGGGCCGTAGCCTTTACGTTTCCCTGGGTGGTCAACCCCGCCGAAATTTGTCTGCCAGTTGGTGTCCCAAGAACTTGCGTTATTGGGAGTGGGGTTTCGCTCGCTTGGCTTTTCACCGACCCAGAATACAGTGGCTGTGATTCCACGTCTCCATTTGTGGCCAAAAGTTTCCCATGCATCAGGCTGCTCAACAACAACTCTCGCCTTTGGTGGTGCCTGAAAAGGACATATAATCTTTGGAATTGCGGCACGGCGCGCTGCTACGAAATACCCGTGCAGGTCATCGGCCTTGGCCTCAACGCCGAATTCATCATCAAGCGGAACAAACCCAGCCCATGCCGTCGGTGCAACGAGGCATAGGACGGTCAACCAGATCTGGTTTGCGCGTCGCATGATTATCAGTGTAAGGGTGTAAGAAAAGGCCTAGGTCAAAAATGATCACTTGGTCTTTTAGACAATCAAGTTTGTCAAATATTACGGGAAAATCAAGGAGTTTTTTGGAAAAACGGGTAAATTTTTCAAATACGCTGTAAATACAATCGTTTCAAAGCCCCAGATACAAAAAAACCCTCCCCGGGTGAGGAGGGAGGGTTTTTGCTGACGCCCGGGGGGATGGGGTCAAAAGACTATGCTATCGGAGCAGACCTCCTAGTTGTTAACTAGGCTAGGCGAATGCATTCCGCGGTCGATGACAAAAGTTTTGTAGGCTAGGCGTTCAGGTTTACCCTCATTGAAGGGAGTGATGTGAAGAAGTTCGATCGTATACTGCCCGTCCTGTATGGAGTCAGCCCACTCGCCAAGTGGAATTTTCTGATCTTGAGGCACTTCGGTGTCAAAGCGGATGATAGTCTGTGGTAGAATGCGTCCCAATGTCCCGAGCTGCTGCTTACCTTTATAAATTTGCACATACGTCACGCTGTCGGGGTAGAGGTTTTTGCAGTTTACGGTAACGTTTTTCAGGTTCTGGGTTGATTGAATAGTCGCATTTGAGTTGAGCTGGTCGATTCTAGCCGTTGCGACAGGCCAGATCTGGATGCTTGCCGACTTCAGGGGGTGAAGTTCTTTGCCGTTTTTGCCGGTAGCGTAAGCAGCAAATGTCTCTTCACCTTCTGCCTGGGTATTTACGGCAGCAGGGACAGATGGATGAAAAATGCCTGCCTGGCTAGGGTTGGTTGGAAGTTGCCACCAGCTGTGCTTCCGTGCCATGCGAGGATCGTTGCTTCGTGTTGCGGGATTATATTTTTCCAGTGTGTGTTTGAGTGAAATGACTTTGTTGCTGGCGCCATGACGCTTCAGCTTCAGGGAGAAAGGTTGATCGGCGCGTGTTCGGGCAGGCACATGTGGGTCCTGGGATACGACAGTCAATTCAACGGTGGGAAACGCCGTGCCCATGGTCGACTCATCGAGTTTAAAAACTCGGTCATGAGCCGTCTTCCCAGCTGAGTAGAGCGTGAAAAGGCTACCGCCCTGGCCAACTGCGATCGGAGCCCAAGCACTACCTTGGCTATTTGTGGCATGATAATCCCATGTCAAACCGCTGGACAGCTGTGATTGACGGATCATCTCATCAGCTTGAGAGAAAGGGCTCGCGGTGATGAGGAGTAGGATGCTAAGGCTTTTGATAGTCATGGTGGTGCAAGGGTGTGAATTTCAGATGAGGCTACTTTTTAGGTAATGTAGAAATCGGGTGATGCTGGAAAATACTGACAACAATACGATTGATTCTATTGAACTGGTTTTTCGCTTCCGGTTTGATCGGATCCTTGCCTTCAGCTTGTTTGATCGTGACCTGATAGGTGAATAGCCAGCTGCGGTGGGCATTGTAAAACTGTGGCCACGGGACATACTTCCCTGTAGGGTTGCGGGTAATCTTGTTCTCGAGGTGGCTAGGTGTATGGATCACGGCAAATGGTGGTAGTAGGGTATGTGTATCGCCGTGCTGTAAGATGATGGATGTTGCGTATATTTCCTTCGAGGGAGCGATGGTTTTGGGCGCATGCTGACTACGTGTGGCGCCGGCAAATCCTTGAGATTGTTTGGCAATTTGCTGTTTGAGGAATTCAGCAGTAGGTCGTTCGGTTACAGCCTGTTTGCGTTCAGCAGGTAAAAAAGCTGGCCCGACTCCGCTCTGTGCGAATAAAAGGGGAGCGGTTAGCACGATGGCTAGGACGACGGCTTGGAGGAGTGTTTTTTTGGCGGGGCTCATGTTATGGAGGGTGAGGTGGGGATTCATTTGGAGGGTGGGGGGGAGGGGATTTATTGGAGGCTAGCGTTGGCGTTGCCAGCCGATTGCAATTTTTTGTCCGTCGCGAACTGTCATACCAGTCAGGTTCAGCTTTCCCTTGGGTTTGGGGGCGGCTGGAATAAAATCGACGCACAGGATGACTTTACCGCTGGGGTTAGCCGTCGTCCCATCGATTCGCAGGGTTGGGGTGGCGTTTTGTTTGGCGAGCTCAACGGCCTTGCATGACATCACTTGATGCCCGGTTCCTGTATTTGCATTGGTGGATGACTTGAAAATATCAAGTGGGCGCACATTTCCGCTGGATGTGAGAAGCAATCGGTTCCAGAGCCGTGGGGCGGTGCTGGAGTTTGTTCCGCTCTGGTTGGCGTCACCTAGAGTAAGATTACTGAAATGCCCGATCACCTTATACTGGTGGTATGAAGTGCAAGGCAGAGTTTTGACCTGTGGGCATGCGGACAGTTGGATCGCAGGGAGACCCACTGCCTCAACGCGGATTTCTGCGGTCACTTGGGCGCAGGTCACCGCGATTGAGGCTGCCACAAGGGCGAGGGTCAGGGTTTTTTTAGTCATGGGGGGTGGGGGTTTTTGGGTGGGGGGAAGGGGATGTAAGGGTGGGATTTTTAACTTTCCTTGATAAGCAGGGGGGATTACTTATCTCGGTCAGCTGGACGCATATTATTCTAAAATATCATCTTGCCAAGATCTTTTTTATAAAAAATAACCTCTAAATGGAGTTTTAATGTATAGTTTTTGTTATATTTCAAAAAACTATTTAATCAGGATAACTTAAGAAAAACCCCCGTTCTTCCTATAAGTAAGGGATAAAATCCAAGTGATTTCAGCGGTCACAGCCGATATGCAGGATGACTTAGCGTCTAGGAAAACCCCATATTTTGTTCAAAATAAATTGAACTTAACTATCCTGACGACGTGATTCTTGATGGATTTCAATAAAAATACGAAACTTCGAGCCTTCCGTCGCAACTTTTGGCCTAGGCTTGGTTTTTTTGATGGGCAAGTAACGACTTTTCAAGCCGCATGCCAATAGATGTAGAAGGAAACGCTGCTCTGCGGTGAGAGGATTAGACATTGAAGCGGAATTCAACGACATCGCCATCTT